>DATEDJ010000070.1:0-22272 GCA_035281725.1 Solirubrobacterales bacterium | reverse complement strand
GGTCTTCTGAGGTCGGCCCGGCATCCACGGCTCCTCGGGAGGCGAAGCAAGGGACCCGGAGCCACGCGGTCGTCCTAACCGGCGGCCCCCCAGGCGCGGTCGTCCTAACCGGCGCTATAGGTGGGTAAGGACGACCGCGGCTCGGGAGGGGTGGGAAAGGACGACCGCCCGGGGCGTGTGCGTCGGGTTCGTCGCGCAACCCGGGCGGGACCCTTACGCCTTCGTCCCGAAACCCGGTCCTCTTCGAAACTTCCCCCGCCCGGCGGCTGATGGGCGGCCCTAGCCCGCCGGGGTCGCCCATCAGCCGCGAGGCGACAGCTTCCCCGTCCGCCGGGCCCGGCCCGCCCGCCCAGGCGGCGTGGAATCAGTCGTCTACGGACCTAGGACCCGCTCCGCGTAGGCATTGGTGAAGACGCGCCTGGGGTCGAGCTGATTGCGGGCCGCCTGGAAGGCGTCCCATTGAGGGAAACGGGGCGCCAGCGTTGCCGCGGTCTGGAAGTGGCGCTTGCCCCAGTGGGGGCGGCCGGCGTAGTCGTCAATGATCGCCTCGACCGCCTCGAAGTACGGTCGCCACTCCATCCCCTGGTACTGGTGGACGGCGATGTAGGTGGTGTCCCGTTCGTGGGCGGCGCTGATGTGGGCGTCGTCGCCGGCCGCCACCCGCACCTCGATCGGGAAGAAGACCGGGTAGCGGTTCGACCGCACCCACTCGATCACCCGGCGCAGCGCGGTCGGGCCGTCGGCGCGCGGCACCGCGTACTCCATCTCGGTGAAACGGACGTTCCGCTTGTTGACGAAGATCCGGTGGCTCACGTCCTGATTGTTGGTGCCGGTCGCGACCAGGCCGGCGAACTTCGAGAGCGCCGGGATCGTCCGCGGCATCGCCTTGCCGGTCGCCGCCATCGCCTCCAGCGCCCAGTTCTCCAGCAGCACGTCGTTGAGCAGGGCGACGGTGCGGCTCTTCGGCTTCGGTGGCTCCTCGGTCCGGTTGCGCTCCAGCACCAGCGCCCGGTCCGAGTAGGGGAAGGTGAAGAGCTCGAAGTGGTCGTTGGCGGCAGTGAGCTGGTCGAAGCGGTCGAGGACGTCGGCGAGCTGGTGGGCGGAGTCGACCCGGCGCAGGGTGAAGGCGGGGAAGCAGCGCAGCGTCACCGCGCTGATCGCGCCCAGCGCGCCGACCCCGACCCGGGCGGCGCGCAGCAGCTCCGGGTCGTCCGCCCCGGTGAGGTCGCGGACGGTCCCGTCGGCGAGCACCAGCTCGATCCCCTCGACCCGCGCCGAGATGTTGCCGAAGCCCGCGCCGGTCCCATGAGTCCCGGTTGAGATCGCCCCGGCCACGGTCTGCGCGTCGATGTCGCCCATGTTCTCCAGCGCCAGCCCGAGGCTCGCCAGTTCCTCGTTCAGGTCGGCCAGCACGGTGCCGGCGCCGACCCGGACCAGGCCGCTCTCGCGATCGGCGTCGAGCACCCCGCGGAGCGCGTCCAGCCGCACCATCGTCTGGTCGGTCATCGCCGCTTCGGTGAAGGAGTGGCCGGACCCGGTCACCGAGACCTTCTCCCCCGCCGCCGCGGCCGCACCGACCGCCTCCGCGAGTTCCTCGCGCGAGCGCGGCGCCACCACCTTGGCCGGGCGACAGCGCTGGTCGCCGGCCCAGTTGGCCCACTCGCCGGTCTTCGTCCACGGATCCACGCCCGCAGTATCCCGGCCGCGGCGTTGAGTTCGCAGTAATCCCCGCTATCCGGGGATTACTGCGAACTCAACCTGAGGTCTAGGCTTCGGCGGGCGCCGGGTCGGCGAGGGTGCGGAAGGCGTAGCCGATCGTCAGCACCAGGAGGACTGCGATGGCGATGCTCGGCGCCGCGTCGCCGGTCGCCCCGGCCACCGCGGCCCCGGCCACGCCACCGATCACCTGCGGCCCCGCCCAGGCCATGTTCGTGACCGCAGCAGCGTAGCCCTGATGCAGACCGCTTTCCTCGACGCCGTCGGAGATCAGCGTCATCGCCGGGGCGAAGCAGAGTCCCGCGCCAAGCGAGCAGACGATCAGCGACGCGATCACCACGGGGAGCGAGCCGGCCAGCGCGAAGAGGACCATCGAGACGGTGCCGATCACCATCCCGAGCACGTAGGGGGAGCGGCGGCCGACGCGATCGGCGAGGCGGCCGGCGACCGGCGAGAGCACCGACTCCACCGCCGCCCCGCCGATGAAGCCGACCGCGATCAAGACGTGGCCGCCCCCCAGGGTGTTGATCCGCAATGGCACCAGGACGTCGACGGCGCCGAACATCAGCGAGGGTGCGCCGACGAAGACCGCGGCCTCGAGCACGCGGCGGTCGACCAGACAGCGCAGCACGGTGCGGAGCGGCTGCGTCTCGCGGACGTCCTGATCCGGGGTGCGCATGGCGAGGTAGGCGAGCCCGATGGCGAGGATGCAAACCGCCCCGAACACCACTTCGGTGCCGATCGAGCCCGCGAGGGCGCCGAGCGCCGGCCCGACCAGCGAGCCGGCGACGGCGCTGCCGAGCGCGGTGCCGATCACCTGGCCGCGCTTGTCATCGGGGCTGGCGTTGATCAGCCAGGTCAGCGCGCCGGACCAGATCAGGGCGCTGGCGGCGCCCTGGATGAAACGCGCCACGTCGAGCGGGTAGATCGACTTCAAGAAGCCGAAGAGGAGCGTGACCACGCCCAGCACGAGCAGCCCGACGACCGCCGTCCGCCGCGGCCCGAAGCGGCCGGCGAAGTAGCCCGCGGGCAGCGAGGCGGTCAGCGTCCCGGCCGCGTAGGCAGCGGTGAGGACGCCCGCCTGCGCGGTGCTGAGGTGGAGGTCGTGCTTATAAGTCGGCAGCAGCGGGGCGACGACGGTGAAGAACGTGGTGTCGAGGAACACCATCGCCGAGGCGAGCAGGAGGAGACGACGCATGCCAACATCCAATCAACCTCAGGAGGGGTGGCAGAGCGGTTGAATGCGGCGGCCTTGAAAGCCGTTGGGCGTCTTACGGCGTCTCGTGGGTTCGAATCCCACCCCCTCCGTCCGCGGCGGCGTGGGGGGCGCCTCGCGGCGTCCTCGGTCGTTCGGCTCGGATCACGTACCGTTTGTGCGCTCCCCTCGCCTCACTTCCCTGCGTCCTTGCGAGGCTGGCCCACGCCCCCGCGGACGCTGGGATGCTCAGGCGGCTTCGATGCCGGGAGCCACCCGGCGCACCGCGGCGGTCAGGCTGGCGACCCCGCCGCGGACACCTTCGTTCTCGCCGGCCAGCATGATCGAGTATTCGATCATCCCGATAGATCGCCGCCTTGGCGCCCGCCTCGCGCAGCGCGTCCGCATTTGGCGCCACATGTGGGAACGACATGAACGAGCCGGCGAGGCCGGAGTGCAACAGGCTGTTCCACATCGTCCGATCGGCAGGTTGCGAATTCACGACATCGATTCCTTCCTGGTCGAGGGCTCCCCTGTCCCGGATCGACATCGCGTCGTCCCCACCCGGCTGATCGAGCGCGAGTCGACCCTGGGCCAGGCGCCGCCGCCGGGACGCGACTGACCGGACGCCGGCAGGAAACGGGACGCCTCGGCCGAATCGACCGAACATGGACCCGTCCGGCATCCGCGCCCCCGGGGGCGAACGGTGGCTACGGCGCGCCGAGCAGGTGAGCGACGCCTTCGGGCTCGTCCTGGTGCTGGTGCTGGTGACCTTCGTCCTCACCTCGCTCGTCGACAACACCGGCTGGGGGTCGGTCCTGATCATGGCCGCGACCGCGGCGACCTCGGTCGTCGCCCTGACCAGCGCCCACGCGGCGCCGCACTACGTCCACGTCGCGATCTACCTGAGCGCGGTCAGCCTGGTGTTGGCGATCGTCACCGCGGTGAGCGACGCGACCCTATGGCTCAATCTCGGCGCGATCCTTCAGGTGGGGCTGCTGGCGGTGGCGATGGTCTCGGTGCTGATCCGAGTCGTCACCGCGGCCGAGGTGAACGCCCGCACCATCCTCGGCGCGATCAGCGTCTACACGGTGCTGGGACTGCTGTTCGGCTTCGCCTACGAGGCGATCGCCAGGGTGCAGGACACCCCGTTCTTCGAAGGCAACCACCATGTCCAGCACGGCGACTACCTCTTCTTCAGCTACACGACGCTGACCACCACCGGGTACGGCGACCTCGTGCCCGCCGGGCAGCCGGGCGAGATGATCGCCACCTTCGAGATGCTGATCGGCCAGATCTTCCTGGTGACCTTGGTGGCGGGCCTCGTTGCAGTCTGGCGACCGGGAACCGGAATCAAACAGCGGCGCGAACGGCGCGCCTCCGAAGGCGACCAGTAGCGGCCGCTCTCGCTTAGTCCGTGAGCGCGACGCTCTCGATCGTCTTCGCCTCGAGCGGCTTGTCGCGAGCGTCGGTCTCCGAGCCCTCGATCGCGTCGACCGCGTCCATCCCTTCGACCACCTCGCCGAAGACGGTGTGCTTGCCGTCCAGCCACGGCGCCGCGCCGGTGGTGACGATGAAGAACTGGGAGCCGTTGGTGTTGGGACCGGCGTTGGCCATCGCGAGCGCGCCGCGGACCACCTTGTGGTCGTTGAACTCGTCCTCGAAGGTGTAGCCGGGGCCGCCGGTGCCGGTGCCTTCCGGGCAGCCGCCCTGGATCATGAAGTCGGGGATCACCCGGTGGAAGATCAGCCCGTCGTAGAACCCTTCGGCCGCGAGCTTGCGGAAGTTCTCGACGGTCTTCGGCGCGTCGTCATCGAAGAACTCGATGGTGATCGGCCCAGCATTGGTCTGCAGCGTGGCTTTCGACATGGCTCGGAGCCTAGCGAGCCCGCACGGTGACCGTGACCGGGGACGAGGAGCCGCGGGCGAAGGGCCAGCCACCTTCGGCCGGGGCGGTCGCCCGCAACCGGATCCGGGCGACGCCGGTCACGTAACGGAAGCGGTAGCTGGTGTCGAAGCGACCCTTGGCGTCGGTGCGGACGACGAGCGCCGGGCGCCAGCGGCCGGAGGCCCGCTCCAGGTACTGGATCGCGATCAGCTTGCCGCGGTCGCCGAGGTGGGCGGGGCCGAGGCGGACGCGACCCTCGAGCCGCACCGATTCACCGGTGCGAAGCTCGCTCGGCTCGGCCGCGAGGCTCACCGCGGCGCGGACTCGCAGCGCCAGCGAGCGCCGGGCGGGCGCGAGCCCGCCGCCACCGTGGAAAGCGACGGTGACCTGGCGGGAGGCCTCCGGCGGCAGCCGCAGCTCGAAGCGCCCGCCCTGATCGGTGACGACCCGCTGCCGTTGCGGGGCCTGACCAACCGCCGCCGCCTCTCGCACGATGACCGCGACCGGCCGCCCCGCCACCCCGTCGCCGCGCGCGTCGGTCAACCGGCCGTGGAGCTCGACCGCGGTCCCGTAGTCGACGGTCGACCCCGATCGGCCCGCGGCCTTGGCGCCGCGACCGCCTGCCACCAGGCGGACGGTGATCCGGGTGGCGCGACGACGCGGCGCCGGGCCGGCTCCGTCGTGGGAGGCCGAGCCGTGCCCGTCCGCCGCCTGGCGACGCACCTCCGCGGACCCGCCTGAGACCCGAAGCTGAGCCGAGCCGACGTTTCCGGCCCCGTCGGCCGCGACGGCGCGGAAGAAGTAGGTGCCGGCGCTCAGGTCAGGCAGGCGCGCGGTCAGCGTCGCCTCGTCGTCGTCGCGATCGAGATCGGTGGGGAGGTCGGTC
The DNA here is from genome assembly GCA_035281725.1 of Solirubrobacterales bacterium. Classification (GTDB taxonomy): domain Bacteria; phylum Actinomycetota; class Thermoleophilia; order Solirubrobacterales; family 70-9; genus VAYN01. Next base: position 16,587 of record DATEDJ010000070.1, on the reverse strand, counting down.
CAGGCGGCGGCGTCGGCGCGGCGGAACGCGATCGCGCCCGAGACAGGCCCCGAGTACCGGTCGCTCACCGTCGCCGCCACCCGGCCTTCGGTGGCCGCGACGAAGGAGATCGCCGGGGGCGAGTTGTCGACCTCGATCTCGACGATCGGGGCGCAGCCTTCGCCGCCGGAGAAGTCGGTCGCACAACCTCGCAGCGCGTGGGCGCCGTCGGCGAGCCGCGTCGTGTCGACTTCCACCGTTCGCGTCGCGGTCGGCGGGCAGGGCTGCAGCTTGACGCCACGCAGCTCGCCTTCGATCGACTGCGCAGCGCAGGCCGGCGCCGCGGCGAGGACCGCCACTCCGTCGATCGTCGCCACCTCGCCGGCGACGCCCGCCCCGACATCGGCGGCGCCGAGTTCGAGCGTCGCCGTCCCCCGGTGCCAGCCCGCCGCCGGGAGCGCGCCTTCGAGCGTCGCCTGCGGCGGCTGCTGATCGGCGAGGGTGAAGACCATCCCGCCCAGCCGCATGGTCGAGGCCACCGAGCGCGTGCAACCGACGACCGGCCCGCCGAGCAGGCACTGGAGGAACGCTTCGAAGGCCCAGGCCTGCCCTTCGATGTGAAGGTCGACCGGGGTCGGCGCGAGGTCGGTGAAGCCGCTCGCCAGGAGGTGGAATTCGCTGCCGATGTCGACCGCGAGGCCCTGCCAGTTGCCGGGCTGCGGACTCCCGGACCAGACGAGATGGGCGCCGGTGAAGCTCGTCCCCGACGGCGCGACCCAGCGCGCCCTCGCCAGGCCGAGGACGCCGTCGGGCGCGACGCCGCCTTCGAACCTCATCCCCGCCGGCCCCGACCCCGGCGGCGGCGAACAGGCGGCCGGATTGAGCGAGAACGCGGTGCCTTCGGTGACCGGGAAGGTCGGGTCCAGTTCGGCGCCGATCCCCCAGCCGCACTGGGCGACGCGATAGCTGCCGCCGCGCGCCTCGCCCGCCACCGCCAACATCAGCAGCACCGCCAGTCCGAACACCATCGCGGCGATCCGCCCCAGCCCACCTCGAGTCCCGGTCATGCGCTCCTCCTCTCGTCCTCATTACGCGAGGACCAAGGGCTGGGCGAGGCGAATTTCTCCCCCCTTCCCCGCCCGTGGGCGGCGTCACCCCGGCCGGAACCCGCCCTTTGCGAGAATGGAGGGCGATGAGCCTTCCCACGAATGACCAGGTGAACGAGGCGCTGCGGGGCGTAATCGACCCCGAGCTGCGCCGCTCGATCGTCGAGCTAGGAATGGTGCGCTCGATCGAGATCCAGCCCAGTGGACGCGTCGAGGTGGTGGTGTCGCTGACCACCGCCGGCTGCCCGATCCGCTCCCACTTCGAAGGGGCGGTCGCCCAACGGGTCGGTGAGCTGGAGGGAGTGACCGAGGTCGTGACCGGCTTCGACGTCCTCTCCGACGAGGAGAAGGGCACCCTCCAGCAGACGCTGGGGCGCGGCAAGCTGCCGCAGGGCGCGCTGGCCAAGGTCAAAAACGTGATCTGCGTGTCCTCGGGCAAGGGCGGCGTCGGCAAGTCGACGCTGACCGCCAACCTGGCCGCGGCGCTGACCGCCGAAGGCCACTCCGCGGGCGCCCTCGACTGCGACGTCTACGGCTACTCGATCCCCCGCATGCTCGGCGTCAACGCCAAACCGGAGGTGAACGGGCAGCGCAAGATCCTGCCGCTCGAGTCGGCGGGCGGGGTCAAGGTCATGTCGATCGGCTTCTTCGTCGAGGAGAACGCGGCGGTCGTCTGGCGCGGCCCGATGCTCCACAAAGCGATCCAGCAATTCCTCGAGGACGTCGCCTGGGACGAGCTGGAGTACCTGCTGCTCGACCTGCCGCCGGGGACCGGCGACGTCTCGATGACGCTCGCCCAGCTGCTGCCGCAGGCGAAGTTCATCGTCGTCACCACCCCGCAGCCGGCCGCCCAGTCGGTCGCCCACCGCGGCGCCGAGATGGCGAAGAAATTCGACCTCGAGATCCTCGGGGTGATCGAGAACATGTCCGGCTTCACCACTCCCGACGGGGAGCGCTTCACGATCTTCGGCGAGGGCGGCGGCCAGCTGCTGGCCGACGAGCTCGACGTCCCCCTGCTGGCCAAGATCCCGCTCTCGGAGCCGCTCCGCGAGCACTCCGACGACGGCAACCCGCTGGTCACCGACGAACCCGACTCCCCCGCCGCGCAGGCGATCCGCCAGGCGGCGCGCGGGATCATCGCGATGACCCCGCAAGAGCTGCCGGTGCTGCAGGCGACCCCGGCGATGGCCGAGATGCCGTCGATCGGCGGCACGCCGCTGCCGGTCGTGCAGGTCGGTCCGAGCGCTTAGGGGCTTCCCGGCCCGGGCGGCCGGGGACGGCGCGATTCGCCGTTCGGTCGATTGGGGACGCGGGGATTGGCACGGGTCCATGACCGTTCGGAGGACGCGGTGGTCTGCTGTGGAGTTTTTGTCAGTCATAGACCGACAAAGGCTCCACAGCCGGTGGCCCGGAGCCCCCTGTGGAGCTTTACCGTCGCATAACGACGGTTTCTCTCCACAGCATGTTCTTGACCGATGGGGAAGCCGTGTCAGATCCCACGTCCCCGTGACGATCCTCGCGTCCCCGTGACGGCTCCCCGGCCTCTCCCGCACATCCCCACGAACCCGGCCCTCTCGTCGGCGGCCTCAGCCCGCCCGGGTCGCCGCCGAGAGGGCCGCGTCCTTCGCCGTCCTCCGCCCGCCCCCGTCGGCCGCCTGCCCGCCGCGTCCCTTCCCCGTCGGCCGCCCGGCCCCAAAACAGGATCCCCACCGCCGCCCCCGAAGTTTCCATAAATCACGCGAGCGCGACCGCAACTATGCTGTCGGGCGCGCGTTAGCGCTTACAAATAAATGCCTAATCCCGATCTAAGAAAGATCGGGAGCGGGGGAACCAAGTTTCAGGGGCGAACTCACCGACGAGTGAGAGCGCAGGCTCCTTCAGCGCCAGCCCGACAGCTAACCCCGCAGGCAGCCGAAGGAGGTAGTGAATGCAGTTTGCCCCTGGGGCGGCCAGCGGAGCCGCCCGCCGCAGTTCGATAGCAGCGCTCCTACTAGCCGCCTTGGCCGCGGTCGCCGCGACGTTCCTCGTCGCCGCCCCGATGGCCTCGGCGAAGGCTCTCCCTGGCGGCATCAGCGCCCGATCCGGGCTCGAAGCCGAAGTCCCTGAATCGACCGAAACGACGGAAGTCCCGACCGAAACGGAATTCGAAACCGGGACCGCTCCCAAGGCGCGCCTGGTCGGCTCCCGTGCGATCGCGCCGGCCAACGCGCCGCTCGCCGTCAAACAGGTGATCGCGGCGGCAAACCGCATCCGCACGACGCCCTACATCTGGGGCGGCGGGCACGGCAGCTGGGCCAGCGCCGGCTACGACTGCTCCGGCGCGGTCTCCTTCGCGCTGCATGGAGGCAAGCTGCTCGAATCGCCGCTCGTCTCCGGCTCCCTGATGACCTGGGGCGAACCGGGCCCGGGCAAATGGATCACGATCTACGCGAACGCCGGGCACACCTACATGGTCGTCGCCGGGCTGCGGTTCGACACCGCCGGGGACGTCAACGAATCAGGGCCTCGCTGGCACCCGACCGTGGCCGCCGCGGCAACGGGCCGCTACGTGGTCCGCCACCCGATCGGCTACTGACCCAGACTCTCCGGACGAGACCAAAAAAAAAGGGCCGCCCTCGGGCGGCCCTTTTTAGTGATTCGAAGCGCGCCTTACGACGCGTTCTTGAAGTAGTTCGCGTTGATCTCCGCGTATTTCGCCCACTCGGCCGGGAGCTGGTCCTCGGCGAAGCAGGCGTCCACCGGGCAGGCCTCGACACAGGCGTCGCAGTCGATGCACTCGTCCGGATCGATGTACAGCTGCTCGACCGAGTCGTAGTCGGCCTCGTCGGGCGTCGGATGGATGCAGTCGACGGGGCAAACCTCGACGCACGAGTTGTCCTTCTGGCCGATGCAAGGCTCGGCGATCACGTAGCTCATTCGCGGAGTCTCCTAAGTCGTTTAAGGGTGCCCGTCCGGGTACCCCGGCCAAGCTCGAAACCCTATTTTAGGGGTTGCGCAGAAGGAACCGCCCCCCGTACCGTTCCGTCCTCATGACTGCGGGAGCAAACGGCAGCGGCCTGAGCAGACCTGTTCTGGCGATCGCAGCGCTCGTCGCGGCGATGCTGACGCTCGGCGCCGGCGGCGCCCTGGCCGCAGGCACGGCCGCGCCTCAGACCGACGAAGGGGCAGGCCAGACGGGAGCCCCGGGCTCCCCCGTGAGCACCGGCGTGATCGTCCAGTGGCGGGACGGCACCGACCACGGCGAACGCGTCGCCGCCCGCGCCGACGCCGGCGTCACCTACAGCGCCGAACTCGGCGACCCGACCTTCCAGCTGGTCGAGACCCAGGCGGGCGAGAGCGCGGCGGCCGCCGCCCGGGCGCTGGAAGCCGACCCCGCGGTCGCCGTGGCCGAACCGGACGTCCTGCGCCACGTCTACGCGCTCCCCAACGATCCGCTCTTCGCCCAGGAGTGGGGCCTCGACAACACCGGCCAGACGGTCGCCGGGCTGGTCGGGAAAAGCGGCAACGACATCAACGTGCTGCCCGCCTGGGAACGCACCGTCGGCACGCCCAACATCGTCGTCGCCGACATCGACACCGGCTACCGCGCCGACAGCCCCGACCTCGGCCCGGTCGAGTGGACCAACCCTGGCGAGATCGGCGGCAACGGGATCGACGACGACGGCAACGGCTACGTCGACGACGTCCACGGGTGGGACTTCGTCGGCGAAGATGCGAGTTCCCCGACCGAAGACGCCAACCCGGAGGACACCAACTTGACCTCGGGCGGCCATGGCGTCCATACCGCGGGGACGATCGGCGCCGCCGGCAACAACGGCACCGGCATCACCGGCGTCGCCCAGAACGTCCGGATCATGCCGCTGCGGGTCTGCACCAACGAGCCGGTCGTAAACGCCGAAAGCGAAGCGCGCTGTCCAAGCAGCGCGATCATCGCGGCGATCAACTACGCCGGGAACAACGGTGCCCGGGTCGCCAATATGAGCCTTGGCGGCACCCTGAAATCGCAGGCGGAAATCAACGCTCTCGCCGAACACCCGGGCACGCTCTACGTGATCGCGGCCGGGAACGAAGCGACCAACAACGACACCGAACTCCCCCACTACCCCTGCGACTACAGACCGGCCACCGAATCCTCGCCGGTCGTCCCCGGGGCGATCGAAAACACGATCTGTGTCGCCGCCCTCGACCCCGGCGAAACGCTCGCCTCCTACAGCGACTACGGCGCCACCTCAGTCGACCTCGGCGCGCCCGGAACGGCCGTCCTCAGCACCTTCCCGGGAATCGAAACCCTCTTCTCTGACAACTTCGAGACCAACGACTTCGCGAGCAAATGGACTCCGTACGGATCCGGCTTCGGCCGGGCGGGGATCGGCGACGGCCCGCTCACCTCGTTCGGGATCACCGACACGCCCGGGGCGACGGCGGAAGCGAACCACATCTACGGGGTCAAACTGACCAACCCGATCGCGGTCCCGGCCGGCACCGGCGCCTGCCGGATCGAAGGCATGCGCTTCCGCAGGGGCGGCGGGCCCGAAGGGGCGCCCTACGGGGTGATCGTCGAAGGGTCCTTCAAGCCGCCTTACTTCGGCGGCGAAACGGGGGGCTCGGCGATGGTCCCGTTCCACACGATCCTGATCGCCGGCCTCGGTGGTCACATGGTGGCGCCGTTCTTCGAGTACCACGCGAGCGGCGCCCCAGCCGCCGGCGACGGCTCCTGGCTCGACGATGTCACCCTGCGCTGCAACTCGCCGCTTTCGGTACCCCCCGCCTACGCCTTCCTCCAAGGCACCTCGATGGCGACCCCGCACGTCAGCGGCGCTGCGGCGCTGCTCTTCTCGCTCAAACCGAACGCGAGCGTCACCGAAGTCCGCAACGCGCTGCTCGGCAGCACCACGCCAGTCGCGGGGCTGGCGGGCAAGACGGTCACCGGGGGGCGGCTCAACGTCAGCGCCGCGATGAACCAGCTGGTGCCGCCGCCGAGCGGCGGGACCATCGAAGTTGGGACGCTGCCGCCGGGGGCGGTCAAGGAAACCGAAGAAGCGCTCATCAAGGCGAGCCCGCCGGCGACGATCCCGCCGCCGGTGATCCCGCCGCTCTGCACCGTACCGAAGCTCGCGGGCAAGACCCTCGGCCAGGCGAAGGCGGCGCTGAGCGCGGCCGGGTGCAGGCTCGGCAAGGTGATCTCGCCGAGGGTCCGGCACGGCGCCAAGCCGCCGAAGCTGGTCGTCAAGTCTTCGACGCCGGCCGCCGGATCCCACACCCGGAGCAGCGTCAGCGTCACCCTCGCGCCGAAGCCGAAGCCCAAGCACCACTAGCATCGAGCCATGCTGCTCTTGACGGGGGCCACGGGAAGCATCGGCTCACGCCTGCTGCCGCTCCTCCTGGAGCGGGGCGAGGACGTCCGCTGCCTGGTGCGCGATCCGCGCAAGCTGGGGCCGCGCCGGGTCGACGTGCAGATCGCGCTGGGGGACCTCGGCGACCTCTCCGATCCCCACACCGTGCGCCAGTCCCTGCGCGGCGTCGACACCGTCGTCCACCTGGCGGCGACGATCCGCGACCAGCCACCGCGCCGGATCGAGGAGCTGAACGGGCTCGCCACCGTGCGCCTGCTGGAGGCGGCCGAGCGGGCCGGGGTGCGCCGCTTCGTCTTCTTCAGCGCCCTCGACGCCGGCGCCGCCCAGCGCACCCGCTTCTTCCGCGCCAAGTGGGTGGCCGAGCGCGCGGTCGAGACCTCGCCGCTCGAAACCTCGATCTTCGCCCCCTCGATCGTCTACGACCACTCAGACCCCTGGATCACCCTGCTGCGCCGCTTCTCCTTCCTGCCGGTGCTGCCGGTCTCCGGCGAGGGCCGCGCCGCCTTCCAGCCGATCTGGGCGCAGGACGTCGCCGAGTGCGTGGTCGCGGCGCTCGCGGCGGAGAAGCTGCGCCCCCGCTACGAGCTGGTCGGGCCGGAAACGCTGACCTACGACGAGATGTCGGACCTGGTCAGCCGCATCGCCGGGCGGCCACGCGACCTCGTCCACATCCCGCTGCCGTTGATCAAGGCGAGCCTCGGGGCGCTCCGCATCGTCTTCGGCGAGGCCGTGTTTGCAACTTGGGAGGAGGCCGAGTTGATGGAGGTGGCAATGACCAGCAAGCGAGGTACCGCCGACGCGCAGGCCCTGGGGGTCGAGCCGCGAAGCATGAGTGATGTGCTTGCGGCTGCCTAGATCGACCTGGCCGGCGCTCGTCGCCGCACTCCTCGCCCTCCTCGTCGCCGCCCCCGGCGCCGCGGCGATCTCGCTGGTGCCGCCGAAGCCCGACGTCTTCCTCGGCGTCTCCGACCGCGGCTCGACCGAAGAGTTCAACCAGTTCGCCGAACTGACCGGCAAGCACCCGGCCCTGATCGAGACCTTCCTCGGCTGGGGCAACAGCGTCAACAAAGCCTACGAACGCTGGCGCGAAACTCAGACCCGGCCGATCGTCGCGATCGCCACCTCCAACGCCCAGACCCTGGAAGAGATCATCACCCCCGAGCAGATCGCGCTCGGTGCGGGTGACGACTATCTCCTGCAGTTGAACAGCTTCTTCGCCATCCACCAGCTGCCCGCCTACATCCGGCCGCTGGGCGAGCCGAACCGCTGCCTCAACGCCTGGGCCGGGGTCGAATGCAACGGCAACCTCAAAGAAGGCGAACACAGCGCCTTCTGGTACAAGGAGGCGTTCCGGCGGATCGTCGCGATCGTCCGCGGCGGGCAGACCCTGGAAGGGATTAACGCGACGCTCGCCGAACTCGGCCTGCCGCCGCTCCATCGCAGCAAGGGCGAAAACCCGGTCGCCCTCCCGGCGGCCCCGGTGAGCATCATCTGGAGCCCGCTCCCCGCCGGCTCGCCCCGCGTCAAAGGCAACTTCCCCGGCAACTACTGGCCGGGGAGCAAATGGGTCGACTGGGTCGGCACCGACTTCTACGCCAAGTATCCGGTCTGGGACGACCTCCAGCGCTTCTACGAAGGCGCCCAGTGGAAACGCAAGCCGGTGGCGATCACCGAGTGGGCGATGCAGGAAGAAGACGAACCGCAGTTCGTCAAGCAGCTGATTAGCTGGGTGGTCACCCACAAGCGGGTGCAGATGCTCACCTACTACCAGGGCTTCGGCGCCGGCAACACCTACGAAATCGGGCTCTACCCGGGCACCGTGAACATGGTGCGCCAGAAGATCCGCCGCGCCAACTTCCTCCCCTACGCCGAATACAACGCGGGCCTCCTGCCGCCGCTGCCGCCGAAGGAAAAGAAGTAGGCCGATCGCGCGAGCGCAAGCTGGCGGCGGCGCCTGAGCTCGGCGCCGTCGAGGTCCACGATCACCTCTTGCCCGCCTGGAGCGAGGCCGTCGCCCCGATCGATCGCGAGGCCGCCCGGGAGCGGAACATCACCGTCGTCTCATCCCCTACCCCGACCCCGGCCGAGAACCGCGCCCGGATCGAGGCCGCCCTCGCCGCGGCGAGCAACGGCAGCCTTCGCCCGCTGATCGGCGCCCGCCTCCCCCTCGCCGAGGCCGCCGCCGCTCACCACGCGATCGAGGCGCGCGAGACGATCGGCAAGACGCTCCTCGCCCCTTAGGCGAGCGCCGCGGCAATGGCTGGGGCCGTCGGTAGGCTCAACGGAGTGCCGATCGAGTTCCTAGGCAGCAAGCGCAAGCTGCTGCCGTTCCTGACCGAGAAGATCGGCTCGCACGTTCGCGAGGAGGGGCATTTCGTCGACCTCTTCTGCGGCACCGCCAGCGTCGCCTCGGCCTTCCGCGCGCATGGCTCGCGGGTCACCGCGAACGACCAACTCGAACTCTGCAGCACGATCGCCGAAGCCAGCCTGCTGAATCGTGGGACCCCGGACTTTCGCGAGCTGGACGGGGCGGGGGAGCTAAGGGGGCGCGACGACGGCGACGGCTACGACCGGGTGCTGGCGCGGCTGAACGAACTGCCGCCCTCGGCAGGCTTCATCCAGCGCACCTACTCCCCAGCCTCGCTCGACGAGAGCGGCGTCGCGCGGATGTATCTGAGCGAGGAGAACGCGGGCAGGATCGATTCGATCCGCCGCCAGATCGAGGACTGGGAGCCGCTGCTGACCAAAGGCGAGAAGGCGCTGCTGATCGTCGACCTGATCGGCGCGACGTCGCGCCGCAGCAACACCGCCGGGACCTACGGGTGCTACCTAAAGCAATGGAAACCACGCTCGCTCGAGCCCCTCGAGCTGGTCCGCGCCCCATCCCCCTCGCGGCGCGGCAGCGGCCATGCCGTCTACCGGCAGGAGGCCGAGAGCCTCCTGCCCTCGCTGGAGGCCGACGTCGTCTACGCCGACCCGCCCTACACCAAGCGCCAGTACGCGGCCTATTACCACCTGCTCGAGACGATCGTCAGGTACGACTCGCCCGCGGTGACCGGGAAGACCGGCCTGCGCCCCTGGTCGGAAGCGAGCTCCGCCTTCTGTTACCGGCGCAAGGCGCCGGGCGCGTTGGAGCGGCTGGTCGGGCGCCTGCGCACCCGCCACTTCTTCCTCTCCTACAACTCCGACGGCCAGATCACCGACGCGGAAATCCGGGAGATCCTCGGCCCGCACGGCCGCCTGCGCGTCTGGGAGATCCCCTACCAGCGCTACAAGAGCAGCGCCAGGCCGCACCGGGGGCCGCTGGTCACCGAGCGGCTCTATCACCTGGCGTCCGCGTGATCCGCCTGCAGTAGCTCGAAGGAGCCGCCGCCGGTCCACTCGACGGCGTCGCTGATCCCGCCGCTCTCGCCGGCGATCACCGCCCGCAGCCGCGGCACGATGTAGTCGCTGACCAGCTCCGGCTCGAGCTCGGCGCCCAGCCAGTTGCGCCCCATCTTGTGGGCGACGGCGGCGGTGGTCCCGGAGCCGAGGAACCCGTCGAAGACGAGGTCGCCGGGATCACTGGCGATCTCGACGATCCGCGCGAGCAGGCGCTCCGGCTTCGGCGTCGGGAAGGGGGGCAGGTCCGGGAGGATCTGGCGCTGCTCGCGGCGCGCCTCCTCGTTGTGGCCGACCTCGCGATGCGTCCACCACGACCAGGGGGTCAGGCCTTTCGCCTCGGAGAGGAAGACCTTGCGGCGCGGCACGTTCGCGCCGGAGACACCGAAGGTGATCCGGCCTTCCTCCGCCAGCTCCTCGAACTTCTCCCGCGTCACCCGCCAGCAGGAGCCGACCGGTGGCGACACCACGCGACCGGACGGGGTGACGATGTCGTAGTGCTGCTGGGGCGTTCCATGACCGCCTTGGGCGACCAGCGAAACGCTGTTCCACGGCCCCCGCGGATCCTCGTCCGGGTTGCGCCAGTGACCGGCCGGGTCTTCGCGCTCCAACCGGTTGCGCACGGTCTTCCAGCGGAGGCCCATCGGCGAGTAGACGTGCAGGTAGTCGTGGACCGCGCCGATCGCCCGCCTGTTCTCCCGCGAGTAGCGCCGCTGCCAGACGACAGTGGCGATGAAGCCGTCGCGACCGAAGATCTCGTCGAGCATCAGCCGCAGGTATGCCTGGCCCCGGTCGTCGCAATGGACCCAGATCGATCCGTCGTCGGCAAGGATCCCGGCCGCGGCCTCGAGCCTTTCCCAGATCATCGTCAGCCAGGCGTCCGGATCGAACCGGTCGCGGTAGTGGGTGAACGCCTCGCCGGTGTTGAAGGGTGGGTCGAGGTAGATCAGCCGCGGCCGCTCGTGCCCGCCATCTGGTACTCCGTAGAGTGCATTCAGTACGTCGAGGGAATCGCCCACGACCAGGCGCCCACGGGGGGAGGAGTCCGGCGAACGTGACCCATAGGAACGGATCCGTCGGAGCTCCGGACCGGAGACGACTCGAAGGGCCGGGCGCGGGTCGGAATCTCGTTGCCGACCGGCCCAGCGAAGAGCAGCTGGGCTTCGCGCAGACATCCGCCGGAAGGCTAGGGCGCGAGGCGGACATGAAGGCGGTACCGAATCGATGAGCGCCGCCCGACTGCTCTGGAAGCCGGCCAACAAATCGACCCTGAAAGTCCTCCGCGGTGAATTCCGGGGCCAGTACCACGTCGTCCTCGGCAGGACCGACAAGATCACCGAATTCTTCGGTGGGCTGCCCCGACTGGTCGACCACAAGGGCCTGCGGATCGACTTCTGGACCGATCCGACGGGGAGCGACGAAAGCGAACTAGCGCCCTGGTGGCTGACCGTCCGGCGGATGAGCGAGGACTCCGCCCGGCCGATGGAGTGGTACATCGGCTCCCAGCAACCCGGCTCCACCCATCCGGCCTGGCGCCCGGGGGTCGGCCCGCGGTCGAGCACGCAGCCGGACGAAGACCGGCTGGTCCTGCTGCGCCTCGAGGACGACCGCTTCGTCGCCGGCTGGCTGCGGCGCGCGCAGATCAGAAGACTGCCCGCGGCTCTCGCCACGCTGGTCGCAAAACGCAGCACCGGCGTAGCGAGCCTCTCCCCCACCGACCGGGACGTCGTCCTGCAACTGCTGGGACACCAGCCGGAGGCAGCAGAAGCGGACAAGGAGGAGGCCGCCGAGGAGCCGCCGATCGATCAGTGGACCGTCCCCGCCGATCCCGAAGAGCCCGTGTACGAGGGTCAGCCGGTCCTCGGCCAGCACTATCGCCGCGAGCGCAAGAGCAGCCGTCTGCGCCGGCGCATGATCGAGGCCGCGGGCGGCCACCCGACCTGCGCCGCATGCGGGTTCGATTTCGAGGCCACCTACGGCGAGCGCGGGCACGGGTTCATCGAGTGCCACCACACGATCCCGATCTCGGAGATCGATCCCGGCACCCCGACGAGGATCGGGGACCTGGAGCTCCTCTGCGCCAACTGTCACCGGATGATCCACGCCTCGCGCGAATGGATCACCGTCGAGGAGCTACGCGAGATCCTCACCGCGGCGCAGGCCCAATAAAAAGGGCCCGGCCGAAGCCGGGCCCCCGAAATCCCAGAGTGGGATTCCTTACATCATGCCGCCCATGTCGGGCATGCCGCCGGGCATACCGCCGCCGGCGCTGTCCTCCGGGGCCTCGGCGATGATCGCCTCGGTCACGAGGATGTTCTTGGCGATCGAGGCGGCGTTCTCGAGCGCCGACCGGGTCACCTTGGTCGGGTCGATGACGCCGGCTTTGATCAGGTCGCCGTACTCACCGGTAGCCGCGTTCAGGCCTTCGCCGTCCTTCAGCTCCCGCACCTTGTTGACGACGACCGAGCCCTCCTCGCCGGAGTTCTCGGCGATCTGACGGACCGGCTCCTCGAGCGAGCGGTAGATGATCCGCGCGCCGGTTTTCTCGTCCGGGTCCTTGAGGGCATCCGGGTCGAGACCGTCCTGGGCGTTCAGCAGCGCGACGCCACCACCCGGCACGACGCCCTCCTCGAGCGCGGCGCGGGTCGCCTGCAGCGCGTCCTCGACGCGGTGCTTTTTCTCCTTCATCTCGGTCTCCGTGGCGGCGCCGACCTTGACCACCGCGACGCCCCCGGCGAGCTTCGCCAGACGCTCCTGGAGTTTTTCCCGATCGAAGTCGGAGTCGGTGTTCTCGATCTCCTGTTTGATCTGCTTGATCCGGCCTTTGATGTCGTCGCCCTCGCCGGCACCGTCGATGATCGTGGTGTTGTCTTTGGCGACGACGACGCGACGGGCCTGGCCGAGCTGGGCCAGCTGGGTGTTCTCCAGTTTGAGGCCCATCTCCTCGGTGATGACCTCACCGCCGGTGAGGATCGCGATGTCCTCGAGCATCCGCTTGCGACGGTCGCCGAAGCCCGGGGCTTTGACGGCCACACCGGTGAAGGTGCCGCGGAGCTTGTTCACGACCAGGGTCGCGAGGCACTCGCCCTCGACGTCCTCGGCGACGATCAGGAGCGGTTTGCCCCCCTGCATCACCTGCTCGAGCACCGGCAGGATGTCCCGCACGGAGCCGATTTTCTGGTTCGCGATGAGGACGTAGGGGTTCTCCAGCACCGCCTCCATGCGGTCCTGGTCGGTGACCATGTAAGGCGAGATATAGCCTTTGTCGAACTGCATCCCCTCGGTGAACTCGAGCTCCATCCCGAAGGTCTGGCCCTCCTCGACGTTCACCACGCCGTCTTTGCCGACTTTCTCGATCGCGTCGGCGATCACGTTGCCGATGTCGTCGTCACCGGCGGAAATCGCGGCGACGCGGGCGATCTGGTCTTTGCCGGCAACCTCTTTGCTCTGCTTCTCGCGGAGGTTCTCGACGACCGAGTCGACGGCCTTCTCGATCCCGCGACGCAGGGCCAGCGGGTTGGCGCCGGCGGCCACGTTTTTGAGGCCCTGGCGAACGATGATCTGGGCCAGCAGGGTGGCGGTGGTGGTGCCGTCACCGGCGACGTCGTTGGTCGCCGTGGCGACCTCGCGGACGAGCTGGGCGCCCTGGTTCTCGAAGACGTCCTCGACCTCGATCTCGCGGGCGATGGTCACGCCGTCATTGGTGATCGTCGGCGCGCCGAATTTTTTGTCGAGCACGACGTAGCGGCCTTTCGGGCCGAGGGTGACCTTGACCGCGTTAGCGACCGCGTCGACCCCAGCCTGCAGGGAGCTCCGCGCGTCCTCTGCGTACTTCAGCTCCTTGTGAGCCATTTGCTTTCAGTCCTCCTTGGTTCTTTAAGTCCGGGTGGGCGCTAGCCGACCTTGGCGAGCACGTCCGACTCGCGCAGCACGAGCAGGTCCTCGCCCTCGACGGTGACCTCGGTGCCGCCGTATTTGGAGTAGAGGACCTCGTCCCCCTCCGCCACGTCGAGCGGCCGGCGGCTGCCGTCCTCGTTGATGGCGCCGTCGCCGACAGCGACGACCTTGCCCTTTTGCGGCTTCTCTTTAGCCGTGTCGGGAAGGACGATGCCGCTGGCGGTCGTCTCCTCCTCCTCGACCGGCTTCACGATCAGCCGATCCCCGAGGGGCTTCAGATTCATCGATGAACCTCCGTCATTCGGTAGGGGTTTGGGGTGTGAAGTCAGGAAACTGGCGGTCTGGAGCCAAATCTGGCTCCGTCCCGGTTTGGCACTCTCTAGCCAAGAGTGCCAACGCCAGGAAAGATAGCAACGTGCGAGCGTCGGTCCGGTGAAAATTCGGTGCGCAAGAGGCCGCACCGCGGGAGTGATCACACGATTTTGGTCTTGGAGCGGTGGACGGTCGGGAAGGGACGCTCGAAGGACGGGCAAGGGTCGCGGCCAGGTCGCGAGGGACTGCGGGGGTGCGGGGCGCCTGCGGCGATCGGGGTGCGGAAGTACAGAGGGATCCGTGAGGGAGATGCCGGGACCGTCACGGTGACGCAACGGAGAGGTCACGGAGGGCCCGAGGCCCCTCGGTGCGTTCGTCGCTTGTTGCCGTATAGGGGTACAAGCGACGAACGCGGTCCGCGGGTCGGCGCAGGGGCCCCACGAGGGCGCACGTCTTAGTGACGTTCCCTCCACGGACCGTCTGTCCCCGGCCATCGGGGCCTGAGCTCTCCGGACGCCGCCTCCGGCTAGTCGAGGGCGAGGAGCTCGCAGCCGAGGCGCTGGGCGATGCCTTCGCCGCCGTGGCGCATGACCCAGTCGTGGTTCCACTCGAACGCCGGGCGCAGGAGCGGGGCCATGCGGTTCATCCATGGCTTCGTCGTCGCCACGTTCCACTCGTAGAGGACCGCGGTGACGCCGTCCTGCTCGTAGAGCCGCCACCGGCCCACTCCTTCGAGCTCACCGGTCGCCTGACCCTCCATCAACGAAGGCCGCTCGACCTTCGTCGCCGTCACCTGGAAATGCACCCGGTAAGGCAGAAAACTGCGCCAGACCATGCGCGAGATCGTGCCGACGCCGTTGTCATCCCCCGGCCGCAGCTCTTCGGAGACCTCCACCCCGCGCCACCAGTCCGGCCAGGCGGCCTGGTCGAAGATCAGCTCGAAGACGGGCTCGCGCGGCGACTTCAAGAGCCAGGTGGTGAGGAACGAATATTGCATCCGCTCACCCGCCCACGTCAGTTGTGGTGCGGCGTCTCCCCGTTCCCGAGGTGCGCGCGGGGCGGCTCGACGATCTGTGAGAAGCGGACCACGGTGACCAGGTCGTCGTCCTCGACCGGCCGGCTGTAGATCTGTTCGAGGAAGCGGCGGGTCTCGTCGAGGCGGCGGAACTCGGGGTTGTCGTGCTCGATGTCGCGGCGGCTGAGCGAGGCCAGCGGCTTCACCTCGACGTCGTCGATCACCGCGGCGAAGAGTTTCTCCCGCGGGCTGTGGCGAAAGCCGATCGTCACCCAGATCAGCTGGCCGCGCTCGTACTTGCCGCTTTTGTCGCCGAGCCGGATCGTCGCCGTCTTGCGTCCGCGCTTCAGCTGGTCGCCGAAGACCGTGGAGTAGAAGTTGAGGACGTAGATGCCGCTGCCGCGCGCCATGGCGGCACGGAGCGTATATGAGGCGGGCAAGCGGCCGGTCGGCGCGCCTGGTCCGCTCTTTAGAAACCCTCGGCGCCGATCAGCGGCACGAAGCGGCAGGGAGCGAGTGCGACCGACTCCAGCTCCGAGCCGCGGCGCCGCAACGCGGTCAGCATCTCTTCCCTGCCGTCGGCGACCGGCACCACCATGCGGCCGCCGTCGGCGAGCTGCTCGAGCAGGGCAGGCGGCGGGGCGGGCGCGGCGGCGTGGACCGCGATCACGTCGAAAGGCGCCTGCGAGGGGACGCCGCGGCTGCCGTCGCCGACCATCAGCTCGACGTTGTCGGCGCCGCAGGCGCGCAGGTGCTCGGCCGCGGCCCGAGCGAGGCTCGAATGCCGCTCGACGCTGACCACGTGCGCTGCCAGGCGTCCCAGGAGACAGGTCGAGTAGCCCGAGCCGGTGCCGATCTCCAGCACCCGCTCGTCGCCTTTCAACTCCAGCGCCTGCAGGATCGCGGCGACGATCCAGGGCTGGGAGATCGTCTGTTCGGAGCCGATCGGCAGGGCCGCGTCGGCGTAGGCCATCTCGCGGCGGCGCTCGCCGACGAACTCCTCGCGCCGCACCTCGCCCATCACCGCGAGCACCCGCTCGTCGGCGATCCCGCGCTTGCGCAACTGGTGCTCCACCATCCGCGCCCGCTGTGCCTCGAAGTCGGCCATCGGTCAAGGGTAAGGTCGGGACATGACCGCGCGCACGATCGTCGGCGCCCTCGGCCTCCTCGCCCTGCTCGGCGTCACCGTCTACCTGCTCTTCCAGATCCCCGCCGCCTTCGCGATCGGGGGCATCGTGGCGCTGGCGGCGATCCTCTGGGCGGTCGGCCGATCCCGGCCCACTTCCCCGAGCCGACCCGTCGCGGCGCGCCGCTCTGGCTCGGCCCCTACCCCGACGCGCTACTTGAGGGGATCCCGGAGACCGCGCCGGGCCCGGAGGCGCGCTACGAGACCAAGGAAGCGGTGACCCTCGCGTTCGTGACGACCCTGCAACGACTGCCGGCACGCCAACGGGCGGTGCTGGTGCTGCGCGACGTGCTCGGGTTCCGGGCGGCGGAGGTCGCCGGGATGCTCGACAGCAGCGAGGCCTCGGTCAACAGCGCC
>DATEDJ010000069.1:0-7722 GCA_035281725.1 Solirubrobacterales bacterium | reverse complement strand
GACTCGGATCGTGGTGCTCCTCGAAGAACTCGGAGACGACAGCGGCTCAGGCTCTGTCTGACCTGCTGTCCGGTGTGAGAAGAACACGACCCTCGCGCAAGGCGTCGTTGAGAAAGGTGCCCTCGAAGTGACTCCATTCGTCGAGGTGGGAAGCGGGGACGACAACCAAGTCGATAGGCACGCCGAGATTGCCGACGGCCTCGCGGAGTCTCGTGTACTCGGCGCGGCGACTCTTCAATTGTGGCTCGATCACGAGCAGGTCCAGGTCGCTGTCGGGAAGAGCCTCGCCTCGTGCGTGTGAACCGAACAGGATCACTTTGGCGTCAGGTGCCGCAGCGGCGAGGCGACGGGTTACCTCTGCGATGAGGCTCTCACGCGTTGCGGAATTTATGGCGCCAGCCTAGGCGCGATCTGCGACGGCGGCGCCACGGTGACGCACGGCTCGTCGCCGCCACGGAAAGCGGAGGGTCGGCGCCGATTTGTGCGGTTGGAGGATCGCTGAAGGGAAAGCCAAGGGAAAGAACGCCGAAACCTGGACTGAGGCACCGCATTCCAGAGCGGTTTCGTGAGGGCCTTCGCGCGCCCGAAACCGGAGTGCTTCAGGCGCTGGTGAAGCTAGAAATTTGGCTCTGAGAGCCGGTTCGCCGAGACGGGGCAGCCAGGACTCGAACCTGGAATCGCCGGTTTTGGAGACCGGTGCCTTAGCCAATTGGGCCACTGCCCCAGAGGGCAACGGATCGTAACGGGGATCAGGAGGGGTCGGCGGCTCGGGACCACTCGCGGTCGAGGATGGCGAAGACGAGTTCGTCGCCCCAGGAGCCCTTGAAGATCTCGGCCTCGCGGAAGTGGGCCTCCTGGCGCATGCCGAGGCGGGTGAGGAGGGCCTCCGAGGGCTTGTTGCGGGCGTCGGTGCGGGCGAAGACGCGGTGGGCGCCGAGGTGGGTGAAGGCGAAGTCGACGAGGGCTCGGGTCGCCTCGGTCGCGTAGCCCTGGCCGCCGCTGTCCGGGTGGAAGACGTAGCCGACCTCCGCCTGTTTGTGCTTGGCGCTGCGCAGCCAGATCGTCACGGTGCCGAGGAGGAGTCCATCGTCGAGGCGCTCGACGGCGAGGGTCACTGCGTCGTCGTCCACCTCCAAGCGTGTCTCGGCAATGTAGCGGTCGAGCGCCTCCTTGGCTTCCTCGCGGGTCCGCGGTTCCCAGTAGAGGAACCGCGCCACCTCGGGAAGGAATTGGATCGCCGCGAGGCGGTCCAGATACGCGTGACGGAAGCGCCGGAGTAGGAGGCGCTGCGTTTGCAGTTCGATTGCGCTCATGCCTCCATTGTCGCGAAAGGACCCGGCCGCTTTGGCGGCCTCTCGATGTCGCCGCACCTCGGTCCCGAGCCGAGCCGCGCCCGCGGCCGGCCGGTGGCCGCCCAAGCCAGTGAGTTCGCAGAAATCCTCGGTATCCGAGGATTTCTGCGAACGCATCGTGGGGGGAGAGGCGGTGCGGGCGGCGAAGTCCTCCGTGTGCCGGGCACCGATTCGATCCGTCATCCGCTGACTCGCATCCTGCTGGTGCTGACCCTGACCACCGGGGTGATCGACGCCGCCTGCTACCTCGGCCTCGGACGCGTCTTCGCCGCCAACATGACCGGCAACATCGTCCTGCTCGGCTTCGGCATCGCCGGGTCGGGCGGACTGCCGGTGGTGGCGCCGCTGGTCTCGCTTGCTGCTTTCCTCTCCGGCGCCGTCGTCGGTGGCCGGATGGGGGCGATGTTGGCGCCGAAAGCGGCGGGACTCTCGCGCGCGATGACGATCGAGGTCGGTTTCACCGCCCTCGCCACCCTGATCGCGATCGTCTTCGACATCACCCCAGACCACTTCTCCGGCGACCTGATCATCGCCCTGCTCGCCTTCGCGATGGGGGTCCGCAACGCGACCGTGCGTCGGCTCAAAGTCGCCGACCTCAGCACCACCGTGCTGACGATGACGCTGACCGGCCTCGCCGCCGACTCTCCCCCGGCAGGCGGCGACGGGGCGGGGGGCTGGCGCCGCGGCGCCGCTGTCCTCTCGATGCTGGCGGGCGCGGTCGCCGGGGCGCTGCTGGTGAAGGCCGACCTCGCCCTCGTCCTGCTCGCCTCCTCGGCCCTGGCGCTGATGACCTGCCTGGTCTTCATGCCGGCGGCGATCTGCGCCGGCGAGTAGCCGACCCCTGTTCTAGCCTGCTCGGATGGCGACCTACACCGTCACCTGCCGCGGCAAGCTCTCGCGCGGGGTCATCACCCAGCTGAGCAACGCCGGCGTCTACCTGCACGACGAGCCCGAACTGGGCTTCGAAGGCGACGGGATGAAGCGCCACTTCCTCAAGATCGAGGCGGGGAGCGCCGACGACGCGATCCTCGTCGCCAAGGGAGCGATGGCGGTGGCCGGGGGCGAGGCCCGCGACTACCAGGCGACCGCCGGGGAACCGATCGAGCCGGAGTGAGGGCAGGTACCGAGGCCGCCGCGCGCGCCGCCCGGGGCGACGCGCGCAGGTGGCCGGAACGTCAGATCAGCTGCAGTTGACGGGGAAGTCCTGGCCGGTGACGCGGAAGGACTGGCCCGGTTTGGACATGATGAAGGTGTAGCCGTTGCCGTAGAGCTTCAGCTTCCAGCCCTTGAATTCGTCCATCAGGAGGACGGGCTTGCCCGGCTTCATCGGCGTGGCGCCCTTGCATTCGTAGAGTTCTTCGATGTGCTGGTCGGTGCTCAGGAAGGCGCCGAGTTCGCGGACGACCTTGCAGGCGGCCTTGGGGCTGATGCCTTTCGGGTTGACCGCCTCCTGGCCGGTGATCAGCGGGTGCTGGCACTCGTAGGACTTGGGCTTGGCGGCGGCGGCCGGCGAGCCTGAGAGCGCGAGCAGCGCCAGCAGGACGACGCCGGCCAGGGCCGCGGCGGCGAGGAGGGACTTGATCGTGGTGGTGGGAGCGTGCATGTTCATGGCGCCGGACTTTAGGTCCGCCGTCCGCGGAACGGACCAATATTCACGCCGTGCCGAAACGCTTGCGGGCGCGGGAACTACTTCGTCAGAAGCCGGTCTGGGTGCCGCCGATCGCGGTCGGCGTGGTCCTGATCGGCCTGATGACGGCGCTCTACATCGGCTCCGCCGTCGATCCGATCGACCACATGGAAGGGCTGCCGGTCTCCTTGGTGCAGGGCGACAAGGGCAGCGAAGGCCCTGCCGGCCTGCAGCTGAACTTCGGTCGCTCGCTCGAACGAGGGCTGCTCAACTCGCCCGAAGTGTCGACCAAGCTGGCGATCCACGTGGAGTCGATGCAGGCGGCGGAAGACCGGATGAACCGTGGCGCCTCCTACGCGACCCTGGTGATTCCGCCCGACTTCTCCGACGCGGCGCTGGGGCTGATCGCGGTGCCGGGGATCCACCCTGCCGGGCCCGGGCTGCCGACGATCGAGCTGCTCACCAACCAGCGGGCCGGCACCGAGGGCGCGAGCCTCGCCACCGGAGTCCTCACCCCCGCGCTCGGCCTGGCCTCGGAAACGTTGGGCAGACGGCTGCTGAAGGAGGCCCCACGGGAAGACGCGATCACCGAGGCGGCGCTTGCCGACCCGGTCAAGATCGAGGCGGGCCAGTACCGCCCGCTGCCGGCGAAGGCGGCGCTCGGCCTCAGCGCCTTCTACATCGCCCTGCTGATGATGATGTGCGGGTTCATCGGGGCGACGATCGTCAACGCGGCGCTTGACGGGGTGCTCGGCTTCGCCCCGGTCGAGATCGGGCCGAAATGGATGATGGCCCGCCCGGCCCTGATCAGCCGCTCCCAGACGCTGATCGCGAAGTGGGCGATCGCCGCCGTGCTGACCGGCGTCCTCACCGCGATCGTGCTGCTGGTCGCCGTCGGGATCTTCGGCATGGACGCCCCCGACCCGTTGCTGCTCTGGGTCTACGGCTGGTTCGGCGCGGCGACGGTGGCGGTCGGGACGCTGGCACTGTTCGCCGTGCTCGGTACGCCGGGGCAGCTGGTCGGGCTGCTGGTCTTCGTCTACCTCGGGCTCGCCTCGGCGGGCGGGACGGTGCCGATCCAGGCGCTCCCCGATGGCTTCGCCGCGGTCAGCCACCTCGACCCGCTGCGCCAGATCCTCGGCGGCGTGCGGGCGATCCTCTACCTCGAAGCGCGCGCCGACGCCGGCCTCGCCGAGGGCGCGATCGCGACCGCGATCGGCCTCATCTTCTGGCTCTGTTTCGGTGCCTTCTTCGCGCGCCGCTACGACCGCGCGCACCGTGACCGCCTCGATCCCGACCTGCTCGCCTACGTCCACCAGTCGGCGGACCAGTACCGCGCCTCAGGTCGACCTAACCGGCGCGCCAATCCGCGGTCGACCTAACCGGCGCTATAGGTGGGTTGGGACGACCGCGGCGGGGTGAGCTTGTAGATCGCGCCGGCGGTGTCGTCGCTGACGAAGAGTTCGCCGTCGGGGCCGGGGACGACGTCGACCGGGCGGCCCCAGCGTTCGCCGTCGGCTTCCTGGAAGCCGCCGACCAGGGTCTGCGCCGGCAGCAGGGTGTGCTGCGCTTCGTCCCAGCGCAGCCAGAGGACCGCCGGCGGCCTCGGTTCCCGGCGGTCCCAGGACCCGTGCGCGGCGATCACCGCGCCGCCCGACCACGGCGCCGGCACCTTCGTCCCGGCCAGGAAGGACATCCCGAGGGGGGCGGTGTGGGCGGGGAGCCCGACCTCGATCGGCGGCAGGCTTGCACAGTCGAGCGCCTTGCCTTCGGGGTTGTTTTCGGGGTCGGGGATCAGCGGCACGTCGGCGAACGAGCCCGGCGGCGTCGAGTCGGCCTGTTCGGGGTTGCAAAGCGGCCAGCCGAGATCGCGGCCCTGCTTCACCTGGGCCACCTCGTCGGGCGGGTGGTTGTCGACGTAGGCGCGGACGACCTGGCCGAAGGCGTCGCTGTGACCTTCGGCCGGCTCGTGGAAGGGGTAGGCGATTTCGTCGCGGTTGTTGACCGCGGTCCAGACCGAGCCGTCGGGCGCGACCGCCAGCCCCTCGCCATTGCGCACGCCCTGCATCACCACCTTGACCTCGCCGCCGGTCGGGGCGGCCGAGTCGATCACCCCGCGCGGCGGGTCGTAGCCACGATCGGCGGGCGAGGCGTTGGAGGAGGAGCCGACGTCGAAGTAGATGGTCCCGTCGGGTGCGACGACAACGTCCTTCTGGCGGTGGATGTCGTCGCCCGCCGGTTCTTCGTCGGGCAGGTCGGGGGCGATCACCCGCTGCTTGCCGGCCTTGCCTTCATTCCAGGGGTAGGCGTCGATCTGGTTCGACTCGCCGACGTAGAGGACCCAGGCGCCGTCGCGTTCGGCGAAGGCGAGCCCCTGCGGCGATTCGAGCCCGGAGAGGACGATGTTTTCGCGCATCGCGACCTTGCCGCCGGCGAGTTCGAGCACGATGCCGTTGCCGGGCTCTGAGACCAGCAGGTTCCCTTCCGGGGTCACCGTCATCATCCGCGCCCCTTGCGGCCGCGCCCAGACGCTCGCCGTCCATCCCTTCGGCACTTCGACCTGGTGGGGGGAGGAGAGCAAGCCGCCGGCGAGGGCCGAGGGGACGGCGAGCGTCACCTCTTCGCGGCCCTTGCCCGCAGCTTCGCGCCCCTGGGTCACTTCCGTCGAACCGCTTGACGAACCGCCGCCCGAGCCGCAGCCCGCAAGCGCGAGCAGGGCGAAGACGGTGCCGATGAGCACGGTCGCGATGCCTACCGAGGGGAGGCGCCTCACCGCTCCAGTCTCGCGCATGGGAGGGCCGGGCCGGCCACGCGGGGCCGGCCCGGCCTCAGGGGCAAGACAGCCGGCTCTAGACCGGTTGCCTTGGTTCAGGGCGCGGTCTTGCGGGGGCCGCTCGGACGGCGGCGAGCGCTGCTGGGACGTGGGCGACCGCAGGTTCCCACCACAGCGGGACCTTGACCCCGTCACGGGCCATGCAGCGCGGACAGTCCCTTCTTCCCGACAGGGCGCCGCTGCTGAAGCGGATCCCGCACCGCTCGCAGTGGTACATCTCTCCTCCTCTTGTGGCGCCGGGGCGATGTCTTCGCCCCGGTTCTTCGATCCTCCCCCTCCTCGTTTTGATGTCAAGCACAAGCGGGTATGTAGTCGGTAAGAGTTCCGCGGCGATCCCCAGGGGTAGTGCCTGACGTCCGTCGCGCTCGCCCGTTCTTTCCTCGACAAGGACCAGATCGGCCCCGCGCAGGGGCCGCCGCGACGGAGGGACGATGACCATCAAGAAGAAGATCGCCGTGTTGATCGGCGCGGCCGCGCTGATGCTGACGCCGACGACGGCCTTCGCCACGGGGCCGGAATACGCCCCCGAACACCCGACTCACCCCACGCACCCGACTCACCCCACGCCGGGCCCGAAGTCCCCGCTGCCGGCCAAGGCGAAGGCCTACGGCGTCTACTGCCGCGCCTTCTCGAAAAAGCACATCCAGGGGCAGAAGGGCACGCCGTTCAGCCAGTGCGTGACCGCGATGGCGAAGGTTGCGAACACCTCCGAACCGACGGCCCAGACGGCCAAGACCGCCTGCGAGAAATTCTCGAAGAAGCACGTCAAGGGCCAGAAGCGGACCCCGTTCAGCCAGTGCGTGGTTGCGGCCGCGCAGGTCGAGAAGGACCTCGCCACCTCCTGAACACTTTTGCCACCCCCGATGGCGTCCCCCGGGTCGAATCCGCGGCCCGGGGGTAAAAAGGAGGGGTGAGGAGCGAACGATGGCTGACGAAACGGGCGGCGCGCGGCGACCGCGAGGCGTTCGCGGCGATCTTCCGTCGCCACCAGCAGGATCTCTATCGCTACTGCGTGGCGATCCTCGGCGATCCCGACGACGCCCAGGACGCCCTGCAGAACACGATGGTGAAGGCGCTGCGGGCGCTGCCCGGCGAGCGCCGCGAGATCGCCCTGAAGCCGTGGCTCTTCCGGATCGCCCACAACGAGGCGATCGAGCTGCGCCGTCGCGAGCGGCCGACCGAGTCGCTGGCCGATGTGGAGCTGCCCGCCGGGGCGAGCCTCGAGCAGCTCGCGGCCGAGCGGGGCAGGCTGCGGGAGCTGCTCGCCGACCTGGCCGTGCTGCCGGAGCGCCAGCGCGGCGCCCTGGTGATGCGCGAGCTGGCCGGATTCGACTTCGAGCAGATCGGCGCCGCTCTGCAGACGACCCCCGCGGCGGCGCGGCAGACGCTCTACGAGGCGCGCCGCGGCCTGCGCGAGATGGGGGAGGGGCGTGAGATGAGGTGTGACGCCGTCACCGCGATCCTCTCCGACGGCGACGGCCGCGTCGCCCGCCGTCGCGACATCCGCGCCCACCTGCGCGGCTGTCCCGACTGCCGCGCCTTCGCCGAGGAAATCCGCAGCCGCGGCGAGACGCTGGCCGCGATCGCCCCCTTGCCGGCGCTCGCCGCGGCGGCGGTGATCAAGGGAGCGCTGGCGACGTCGGCGGGTAGCGCGGCCGGGGCGGCGGCCGGAGTCGGGGCGGCGGCGAAAGTCGGATCGACGGCGACGCTGGTCAAGTCGGCGATCGGGGTGATCGCGATCGTCGCGGTCGGAACGGTCGCGGCCGATCGCGCTCACGTCATCCACCTCGGCGGCCCGGCAGAAACGCCCGCAGCACACTCGGCGAGCGGGCGCGGCGGAGCGGGCCCGGCGCCCGTATCCGCACTCGCAAGCAATGACCAGGCGGTGCGAGCGAGCGCGGCACGCGTCG
>DATEDJ010000068.1:0-25321 GCA_035281725.1 Solirubrobacterales bacterium | reverse complement strand
GATCCCGCCGCAGAAGCTGCCTTCGCTCGATCCGGTGCCCGCCCAGACCGGCAGCCGCCGCCGTCGCGTCGCCCGCCGCCTCGGGCTCGGCTTCGCCGCCGCCCTCGGCACCTTCCTCACCTGGGAGGCGCTGAAGCGGATCGGCGTCGACGAAGTCGCCAAAAGCATCGTCGGCTCGGACCTCACCTTGGTCCTCGTCGCCTTCGCGTTGATGTCGATCTCGATGTTCTTCCGCGCCGCGTCCTGGTACTGGATCGCGCGCGCCGCCCTGCCGGGCCGCCCGGTCCGCCGCCGCGACGTCACCTCGGCGACGATGATCGGGGTGCTGATGTCGGCGACCTTGCCGGCCCGCCTCGGTGAGCCCGCCAGGGCGCTGGCCCTCGCCCGCCGCACGGGCCGCATGCGGGAGACCTTCCCGGTCCTGCTCGGCACCCTGGTCTCGCAGACCTTGCTGAACCTGGTGGCGCTGGCGCTGCTCGGGGTGATCATCGTCTCGACCACGCCGCTCTTCCACTCGGGCACCAAGCAGCTCTTCGCCTTCAGCCTGGTGCCGCTGGTGCTGCTCGTCGTCGTGCTCGTCGCGCCGGTGATCATGCGGCAGACCGGCAACGGCCGCATCGCTCGCATCGGCGCGGCCGCGCACCGGGCGATGGTCCAGGTACGCGCCGGGCTGAAAATCTTCCGCGACCCGCGCGAGGGAGCCGCCGCCGCGGCTGCCCAGCTCGGGGCCTGGGCGATCCAGCTCTCCGCCTGCTGGGTGCTCCTCTACGCGCTCGGCCTCGACGGCAAGGCCGGGATCGGCGCCGCCGCCGCGGTCCTCTTCGCCGTCAACGTCACTGCGGTCGTCCCGGCCACCCCTTCGAACATCGGCGTCTTCCAGCTGGCGGTGATCAGCGTCCTCCACACCGGCTTCGGCGTGAGCACCGCCGACGCGCTCGCCTACGGCGTGATCCTGCAGGGCGTCGAGATCGCCACCGCGGTGACCCTCGGCCTGCCTGCCCTGGTCCGCGAGGGCCTCACCTGGAGCGACCTGCGCGTGCAGGCGATCTCCACCGCCCCGGTGCACCTCGACCCGCACCCGCAGCCGCGCCGCGCGAAGCGCGAGCGCAGCACCAGCAGCGCCGCTTAGCAGCCCGTAGACCTTTGTAACCCTCTGGGTGCAAACCTCTACCGGCGTGGGCGCCGGAGCGGGCCGACGACGGCTGGATGGCCCCGTCGCCGGCCAGCGCCTCCCGGCGTGCCAGGGGAGCCGGCCTGGGATCGGTGGCGACACCCCTTAGCCCGGCATCGTAGCCCACTACACGAGAGTTTTTTAAAGTTCAGCGAATATTGCGGCAAGGCGGACCGGGGACGCACGTCCCGGGCGTCTCGTGGCGGCCCTGGCAGGCTGTGGCCGCCACGAGACGCCCGGGACGCGGGCCTTCCTGGGGGAATGACACAGGCTCGTGACCCTGGCGGTCGCGCTGCAAGCCTGGCTGTTGCCATGGCCACACCAAGGCTTGCAGCGCGTCGCCGGTGCGGCAGTTGAGGTCGTCATGGCGACCACGACTGCCCGATCGCGGGCGGCACCCCACGGATCCGTGTAGTTCCACACGCCTCCGTGACGATCCTCCCGTCCGCGTGACGCCTCCCCGGCGTCCCCCGCACATCCCCACGAGACCCGGCCCTCTCGGCGGCGGCCTCAGCCTGCCCGGCTCGCCGCCGAGAGGGCCGGGTCTCGTGTCCGCCGGCCGCCGGCCCGCCGACAGCCCCCGCGGATCCGTCAGCCGACCGACTCGGCGGCGGACTCGGCTTTCGCCGGGTCGTCGTCGCCGGCCTCGTCCGGGTCGTCTTCGGGCGGCAGGTCGCCGCCGCGCTCGGTCCCGGCGATCAGTTCGTCGGAGGTCTTGCCCTCGGGGATGAAACCGGACTTCATGCCGAAATAGACCGCCTGCGGGTGGTGGGCGATGATCGCCACCGTCGACTGCTCGGGCATCACCGCGTAGCCGCCGGAGAGGGTCATACCGATCGATTCGAGGTCGAGCAGGCGCCAGACCTTCTCGTGCTCTGACTGGTCCGGGCAGGCCGGGTAGCCCCAGGAATAACGGCGGCCCTGGTCGAGCGGGATGTGGAGGCCGCGGCGCACCTCCGAGTGCAGCCACTCGGCCAGCCCCTCGGCCGACTGGACGCCGAGTCCGTGCACGTAGTACTGCTCGGTGACCTCGCCTTCGGCGCCGAGCCGGTCCATCAGTTCGGTCACCTCGGCGCCGACCGTGACGCCCTGCAGGGCGACGATGTCGCGTTCGCCGGAGTCGATCGGCCGGTAGAAGTCGGCCAGGCAGATGCGGTCGTGCTTCGGCTGCCGGGGGAAGACCAGGCGCTCCAGCTCGACGTCGGGGTTCTCCGGGTCGAAGACCACCAGCTCGTTGCCGTCGGCGTTGCAGGGGAAGTAGCCGAGCCGCGCCTTCGGGCGGAGGTAGTCCTGCTCGCGCCACATCCGTTCGAGGCGCGGCACGAAGCCCTCCTCGCCTTCGTGGCCCTCGACCAGCTGCCGCCAGGCCTCGCCCTTGATGCCCTTGCCGCCCCAATGGAGCTTGAACAGCACGTGGCGGTCGAGGTAGGGGAAGACGTCTTCGAGGTCGACCTCGACGTCACGCACGCCAAGGTAAGGCGGGGTCGGGATCGGGTTGTCGGTGACGGCCTTGGAGCGGACGCTGTCGTCGGTGGTCGGCGGGCCGGTGTCGGTGTCGACCGGCTTCTCGCGCAGGGTTTTCGCCTCCAAGCGGATCCGCTCGACCAGCGCCGCGCGCGCCGCGGCGTCGACCAGCGCGTCCATCGTGTCGAGCCCCTGGAAGGCGTCCTTGCAGTAGAAGACGCCGGGCTCGTAGATTTCGTCGGATTCGCGCCCCTTCGGGTAGAGGACGCGGCGACCGAAGTCGCGGTTGATCGCGGCGCCGCCGATCAGCACCGGGAATTCGTGTCCTCGCTGATGCAGTTCGGCGATGCAGGTCGGCATCTGCTTCGAGGTCGAGACGAGCAGCGCCGAGAGGCCGATCGCATCGGCTTCGTTCTCCACCGCGGCGTCGATGATCGCGTCGACCGGGACCTGCTTGCCGAGGTCGATCACGGTGTAGCCGTTGTTGGTGAGGATCGTGTTGACGAGCGACTTGCCGATGTCGTGGACGTCGCCGAAGACGGTCGCGATCACGACCTTGCCCTTGGTGTGGCCGTCGATCCGGTCGAGGTAGTTCTCCAGCTGCGCCACGGCGCGCTTCATCACTTCGGCCGATTGCAGGACGAAGGGCAGGATCAGTTCGCCGGCGCCGAATTTGTCGCCGACCTCCTTCATCGCCGGCAGCAGCACCTGGTTCAGGGTCGGGACGGCGCCGATCTTCTCGACCGACTTGTCGATCCAGTCCTCGACCCCGTCCTTCTTGCGCCGCAGGATGTGCCAGTGGAGGGCCTCCTCGGGCTCCATCCCGACGGTCGGGTCGGCCGCCTCGGTCTCCGCCTCGTCGCCTTTCGACTCGAAGTAGGAGATGAATTTCTCCAGCGCGTCGGGCGCCCGGTTGAAGACCAGATCGTCGGTGAGCTCGCGCTCCTCGTCGGGGATCTCCGAGTAGGGCGTGATGTGGTTCGGGTTGACCATCGCCAGGTCGAGGCCGGCCTCGACGCAGTGGTGGAGGAAGACCGAGTTGAGCACCGCCCGCGGGCGCGGGCTGACCCCGAAGGAGACGTTGGAGACGCCGAGCGAGGTCTTCACCTCGGGAAGCTCCGCCTTCAGCCGGCGGATCCCCTCGATCGTCTCGACCGCCGAGGGCTTCCACTCCTCGTCGCCGGTGGTCAGGGTGAAGGTGAGCAGGTCGAAGATCAGCGACTCCGGGTCCAGCCCGTGCTCGTCGCAGGCGATCTCCTTGATCCGCTTGGCGATCTCGACCTTGCGGTCGGCGGTCTTCGCCATCCCGACCTCGTCGATCGTCAGCGCGATCAGGGCGGCGCCGTGTTCCTTCGCCAGCGGCACGACGACGTCGGCCTTGGCGCGGCCGGCCTCGAGGTTGATCGAGTTGACGATCGCCCGGCCGGGGATCGTCTCCAGCGCCGCCTTGATCACCTCGGGCTCGGTCGAGTCGACCTGGATCGGCGCCGGCTGGGTCAGCGAGACCCGCTTCACCACCGCGCTCATCTGGTCGTCCTCGTCCTGGCGCTCGGTCAGCGCGACGCAGACGTCGAGCACGTGGGCGCCGCCTTCGACCTGGTCTTCGGCGACCTGGACGAGGCCGTCGTAGTCGTCGGCGAGCAGCAGTTCCTTCGCTTTTTTCGAGCCCTGAGAGTTGACCCGCTCGCCGACCAGCGTCGGCCGCGGCTCCTGCACGAGCGGGGTCGAGGTCATCATCGAGGAGACCTCGATCGGTCCCGGGGCGGGGCGGGTGGAGGTCGGGCGCGCCGCGCCGATCCGCTCGCGGATCGCGCGGATGTGTTCCGGATTGGTGCCGCAGCAGCCGCCGACGACGCCGACGCCGTAGCGCTCGACGAACTCGCCCAGCGTCGCCGCCAGCGGCTCGGGCTCTTCCGGGAAGATCGTCTCGCCGTCGGGGCCCTGCAGCGGCAGGCCCGCGTTGGGGATGCAATGGACCGGCAGGGTGGAGGTTTCGCCGAGGAAGCGGATCGCGTCGCGCATGTCCTCGGGGCCGGTCGAGCAGTTGAGGCCGACCACGTCGACTTCGAGCGCGGTCAGCGTGGTCAGCACCGACTGGATGTCGGTGCCGAGCAGCATCTTGCCGCCGTTCGGCAGCAGCGAGACGCTGATCTGCAGCGGCAGCGTGCGGCCGGTTCCGCTGAACGCCTGGCGGGCGCCGAAGATCGCCGCCTTCACCTCGAGGATGTCCTGGGCGGTCTCGATGATGATCAGGTCGGCGCCGCCGTTGACCAGGCCGGTGGCCTGCTCGGCGAAGACCTCGGCCAGGCGGCCGAAGGAGATGTTCCCGAGGGTCGGATCGGTGGAGGCGGGCAGGAAGCCGGTCGGGCCGATCGAACCGGCGACGAAGCGGTCCGGGCCCGCCGCCTTGCGGGCGATCTCGGCCGCCTTGGTGTTGATCTCCATCGTGTGCTCGCCGAGGCCCCACTCCTCGAGCTTTAGCCGCGAGCCCTGGAAGGAGTCGGTCTCGACCACCTCGGCGCCGGCTTCCAGCATCGAGGTGTGGACGCCCTCGATCACGTCGGGCCGGTTCAGGACCAGGGCCTCGTGGCATTTGCCCTGCAGGCCGCCGTAGTCTTCCTGGGTCAGCTCGAACTGCTCCAGGGTCGCGCCCATGCCGCCGTCGAAGACGACGACTCGCTCCTTCACCGCCGCTATGTAGTCGCGCTCAGCCATGAAATTCACAGGCTACCGAGCGCGCAAACTGTTCCTTCTGGTCGCCACGCGACCAGAAGGAACAGCGGAAGGCCAATCAGCCGCGGAGGCCGAAGCGACGGCGCCAGTCGCGGGCGTTGAACAGCTTGGCGAGGCGGTCGATCAGGGTGCGCTTGCCGCGGGTGTACGGGTACCAGGTCGGTTCGCGCTTGCCCGCGAAGCGGGTGATCACCAGCGACTCGGTGCGGCAGAACTTGCGGATGCCCTGGGCGCCGTGCCGGTAGCCGATCCCCGACTCCTTCCAGCCGCCCATCGGCACGTCGGAGGCGAAGTAGTTGACCAGCACGTCGTTGACGTTGACGGCGCCGCACTCGACCCGGCGGGCGACCCGTTCGGCGTTCTCGCGGGCGCCGAAGACCGAGCCGGAGAGCCCGTAACGGGTGTCGTTGGCGAGCCGCAGCGCCTCCTCGGAGTCGCGCACCTTCATCACCCCGACCACCGGGCCGAAGGTCTCGTCGCGCATCACCTTCATCGAGTGGTCGACGTCGACCAGCACGGTCGGTTCGAAGTAGTCGCCGGGGCCGGGGACGCGCTTGCCGCCGGTCAGGGCGCGGGCCCCGTTGGCGAGCGCGTCCTCGACCTGGCCCTCGACCACCGCGGTCTGGTTCGGCGAGGTCATCGCGCCGACGTCCTTCGGGTTGCGAGCGTCGTCGGAGCCCTGCCGGATGCGGCCGACCTCCGCCGTCAGCTTGCCGATGAACTCGTCATAGACCGGCTCCTCGACGTAGATCCGCTCGACCGAGATGCAGACCTGGCCGGAGTTGAACATCCCGCCCCAGGCGGCGGCGTTGGCGGCGCGGTCGAGGTCGGCGTCGCGCAGGACGATCATCGGGTCCTTGCCGCCGAGCTCGAGGCTGACCGGGGTCAGCGTCTCGGCGGCCCGCGCCATCACCTTGCGGCCCGTCCGGTCGGAGCCGGTGAACTGGATGAAGTCGACGTTGTCGACCAGCGCGCCGCCGGTGTCGCCGATCCCCTGGACGACGTCGAAGACGTCAGGGGCGTCGATCTCGTGCTTCCAGGCGTCGACCACCTCGGCGAGGCCGAGCGGGGTGAACTCGGAGGGCTTGATCACCACCGCGGCACCCGCCATCAGGGCCGGGATCGCGTCGCCGACCGAGAGGATCAGGGGGAAGTTCCAGGGGCTGATGATCCCGACCACCGGATGCGGCCGATACTGGACCCGCAGCTTCTTCGACGCCAGCAGGGGGGAGTGGGGGCGCACGCTCTCCTCGCCAATGAACTTGGCCGCCTGGGTGCCGTAGAAGTTGATCGTGTCGGCAAGGTAGGTCGGCTCGTTGGAGGCGTCGGCGCGCACCTTGCCGGTCTCCCGCTGCATCGTGTCGAGCACCCGGTCGGAGTTGTCGAGCAGCCAGTCCCGCAGCTTGCCGAGCCAGTGGTAGCGCCCCTCGATCCCCATCGCCTCCCAGTCGGGCTGGGCGGCCCGCACTCGCGCCACGGTCTTCGCGACCGCCGCGGGCGAATCGACCGGCAGCTTGGCGATCGTCTCCCCGGTCGCCGGGTTCAGGACCTCGAGCGTCTCCGCCGCCGCCTCCGCCGCGCCGTTCGAGCCTGCGGCCTCGGTGCTGGTCCCCACGGTCCCGCTCTCCATGCTCACCACTCCTCTTTCCCCGTTTGGCTGGTCAGCCAAGATTAGCCGCCCTCGCGCCTCCCGTCAGGAAACGCCCTCGCAGGCTGGGTTCAACCGATGAAGTGCTGGACGACGACCGCGACAAAGGCGGTCGCGAGAGAGCCGAAGAGGATGTTGAAGCGACGGTCGATCTTGGCATCGAGGGAGGCAAACCGCCCGTTCATTTCCGCGCGCAGTCCACCGACCTCGGATTTGATCTCCTCACGGACCTTGCCGAATTCCCCGCGAACCTCTCTGAAGTTCTCTTCGGTGCGCTGAGCGAATTCGTCCATACGCTCGTCGTTCCACGTCAGCCGCTGCTCCATAGGGTCCACTGTAGACAGAAAGTCGCGACGCGTGGCGCGCAGTAAGTGCCAGTTGTGTGCCAATTTCAGCGTGCCCCTTGTCAGGCGACTGGTGGGTGAACCGTCCGTCCGGATCGTCCTCCCGTGGCTCCCAGTAGATGCCGCCGAGGAGGTCGCCTGGGGGCGCCTCCAAAGCTCCCGCGATGACGAAGAGAGTGACGATTCGCGGTGCTCGCTTCCCAAGCCCCAAGAGACTGATGGCGGTTCGGTGGAGGCCCGCGCGATCAGCGAGTTCCTCCTGGCTCATCCCGATCGACTCACGTTGTGTGGCGATCTTCGGGCCAACTTCTTCGGCGATCCTCGCCCCGAGACGTTTCCCCCTCGCGTCCCTGGAATTCGCCTCCGCCACGGGCCGGAGGCTCGCCTCATCCTGGGCGGTTCTCCACAGACAAACGAACGCAAAGTTGACAGATCGATCTGTGCGGAAAAACGGCCTTTATCGGCACGTATTGGAAGCCCGTAGGGGTGAACTTTTTCGTTCTCTGCCCTTGGACTTCTCGTGGGCGATGAAACGACCGAGGTGCTGAGGCGGATAGCTACGCAGATTCGCGAGAAGCAGCGCACCGCTGGTTTGTCGACGACCGAGATGGCGGCGCGCTCGACGATCCCGCCGGCGGAGCTTGAGCCGATACTCAGGGGAGAGGTGGACATCCCACTTCACCGGCTCTACCTGATCGCAGGAGCACTGAGGGTAAGGCCGGCAAGCCTCCTTGCCGGGATCGAATGGGTGCCGACCGAGCGCGGCGGCGGCCACTTCAGGGTCGTCGACGCCTAGGGCGTGCTCTTGCCACCTTCGATTTCGACGATTTCGCCGGCGCCGTTGACTTCGGTTTCGGGCAGTTCGGTGGTGATTTCGGTGACGAAGGAGCCGCCGGGGGTGACACCGGAGGCGGTCTTTGCCTTTGCTTCGCTGTTCAGTCCCGCGCCGATTTCGTAGGAGACGGTGTACTTGCCAGGGCGGGCCGCGCTCAGCTTCCAGACTGCTTCGACCGATTTGCCCGGCTGCAGGGGGCCGAAGGAGTAGGTGCCTGGGGAGGAGGTTTCGGCGCCGCCCGGTTCGGCGGAGCCGGCCAGGCGCGGGTAGGTCGCCGACAGCACCCAGGCCGGCCGGTCGCCGTTGGCCAGTTCGGGGTCGGGTTCGCGGACGGAGAAGGGGATCCGGGCGCTTTCGCCCTCCTTGCCCTCGATGTTCACCGAGACGACCAGCGCCGGGACCGTCTTCTTACCGTCGTTTGCGACGGCGATCTTCATCAGCGAGGTCTGGCCGACGAACTGACGGGCCGGGAAGCTCGCCCCGGTCACCTTCACCTGATAGTTCCCGGCGGGCTCGTTGGAGTCCGAGGACGACCCGCCGCAGGCAGCGAGCAGTGCCGCCACGGCCAAGGCCGCGGACCCCACCGCGGCGGCTCGAAGGCGGGCACCCCGGCGTGGTGTTCCGGTCCCCCGCAAAGCGTGGCGAAGATAGCACGGGGAATCCCCGCAATGGAGCCATTTTCGGGCCACCCGCCCCGGTTAGCGCGATCTCAATACGGAGCTAACGGAGCGGGCCGACCGATCCCATAGACTGCGGCCGGAATAGTGGGGTCGCCGCGTCCGGGAGGCACGGCCGGCTGGAGGAGCAGATGGTCGGATCCGCAGTGAACAGGGCGTTCCTGCCCGCCAAGTCCTTGTTCGAACAGGTCGGGGAGCTCGTGCTCCTGACCGGTCGAACCGTGGCTTCGGCGATTCGCCCTCCGTATCCCTACGGCGAGGAGTTCATCGGCCAGTTCCTCTTCGCCCTGCAGCTGTGCTGGTTCCCGCTGCTGGTCTCGACCGTGGCGATCAACTTCGGCGCCCCCGGCCTCCAGGCCGCCAACTTCCTCACCCTGTTCGGCGCCCTCGACCGGCTGGGCGGCTTCTTCGTCCTCGCCGCGATCCGAGAAATCGGCCCCTTCGTGACCGGTGTCGTCGTCGCCGGGATCGCCGGCACCGCGATCACCGCCGACCTCGGCGCCCGCAAGATCCGCGAGGAGCTCGACGCCCTCCAGGTCCTCGGCGTCGACCCGATCAAGAACCTGGTCGTGCCGCGCTTCCTCGCCCTGATGCTGATCACCGGGCTGCTCGACATCTTCGCCATCGTCGCCGGCCTCTCCGGTGGGATCCTCACCGAGCTGCTCTACCACCAGAGCCTCGGCGGCTTCTTCGCGACGCTCTTCTCGCAGGCCTCGGTCACCGACCTCTGGGGCTCGGTGCTCAAGTGCACGCTGTTCGGGGCGATCATCTCGGTCGTCTGCTGTTACAAGGGCATGACCGCGTCCGGCGGCGCGGCGGGCGTCGGCCGCGCGGTCAACGAGGCGGTCGTGATCTCCTTCCTCGCCTTCTTCGCCTTCAACTACGTCTTCACCCAGACGCTGCTGGCGACCAATCCCGAACTGCAGACGATCCGGTGAGGGGCGCGGACCGGTGAACGCCTGGCTCGAAGTCCCACGCGGCTGGCTTGACACGCTCGGTGAGATCGCCCGCTTCGGTGGCCGCGTCGCGATCCTCGTCTACTCGGGTCGCGTCTTCCGCTTCTTCGGCGAGGTGCTGCGCCAGGCGGGGATCCTGATCCTCGGCTCGGCCCTGGTGATCTGGGGCCTGGTCTTCGTCCTCGGCCTCCAATGCGGGATCGAGGGCGCCTACCTGCTGCGCGCCAACGGCGCTCCCGCCTACGCGGGCGTCTTCTCCGCCTGGTGCGACCTGCGCGAGATCCTTCCCTACGCCTTCGGCTACATGCTGGCGGCCAAGGTCGGGACCGGGATCGTCGCCGAGCTCGGCGCGATGCGGATCTCCGACGAGATCGACGCGCTCGAGGTGATGGGGGTGCCGCCTGTCACCTTCCTCTGTGCGACCCGCCTGCTGGCCGCCTGGATCGCCTTCCCGTTCATGTACCTGGTGGCGATCGGGATCATGTACCTGGCCTCCTACGTCGCCGTGGTGAAGCAGATCGGCGACGCCTCCTCCGGCGGCTACCTGCTGATCTTCTGGCAGTTCCAGAACCCTCCCGACGTGATCTTCAGCCTGATCAAGGGGATGGTGATGGCGACCGCGATCGTCCTGGTCGGCTGTTATTACGGCTATACGGCCTCGGGAGGACCTGTGGGGGTGGGGACCGCGACGGCGAAGTCGATGGTCCTGAATATCGTCTTAGTTCACATCATCGGCATGCTTGGGACCCTTGTCTTCTGGGGAGCCAACCCGAGGGCACCGATAGGGGGGTGACATCGATGCGTAGCGACGAGGAAGAGCGCTTCAACGAGCTCGAGGAGGAGCAGTACGAGGCCGAGGCCGAAACCAGCGCCGAGTTGGCGAGCTCGGTCGGCCCGCCCCCTCCGACCGGCCCGGAAACCGTGGGCCACCCGCGCAGCGCCACCGACGAGGGCCCTTATGTGAGCGAGGACGGCGCCTTGATGGGCCGCGACTTCGTCATCCCCGGCGTCGACCCGCGCGAGCATGACCCGTACCGCTTCCACACCGGCCGCAAGCGCGACCACGGCGGCGAGGACGCGATCGAGATCATCGACCTGGTCAAACAGTTCGGCCGCGCCCGCATCCTCAACGGCCTCAACCTCGGCCTGCCGGAGAACCAGGTCTCGATGGTGCTGGGCCCGTCGGGGACCGGCAAGAGCGTGCTGATCAAGCACATCGTCGGGCTGCTCTACCCGGACTCGGGCGACGTCCTCGTGCACGGCGAATCGATCCCGAACATGACCGACGACGAACTCTTCGAGGTGCGCAAAAAGTTCGGCCTGCTGTTCCAGGATGGGGCGCTCTTCGGCTCGATGAACATCTACGACAACGTCGCCTTCCCGCTGCGCCAGCACACCGACAAAAGCGAGGAGGAGATCGGCGAGATCGTCAACCGGCGGCTGAAAGAGGTGGGCCTCTCGGAGGCGACCTACAAGATGCCGAACGAGCTCTCGGGCGGGATGCGCAAGCGCGCCGGGTTCGCCCGGGCGCTGGTGCTGGAACCGGCGATCGTGATGTTCGACGAGCCCGACTCGGGCCTCGACCCGGTCCGCACGGCGCTGCTCTGCGAGCTGATCCGCGAGATCCACGCCGAGAACGGCGGCTGCTACCTGGTGATTTCGCACGACCTCAACACGGCGCGGCGGATCGCCGACTTCATCGCGGTGCTGTGGAGCGGCAAGATCGTCGAGTCCGGTCCCAAAGAAGAAGTCTTCGACTCGTCCAACCCGTTCGTCAATCAGTTCCTCCACGCGGACGTCACCGGCCCGCTCTCGATGGACTGAGGAGCGCCGGGCGTGAGCCAGCCCGCACGGCGCTGACACATGGGGCGACGGCGCCCGTTCGGGGCGATCGCCGCGTGGTCGGCGCGCCATGCCCGCGCGGTGCTGGTCGTCGCCGGGGTGATCGCGGTCGCCGCCGCGGTCGGCGCGACCCAGGTCGACACCGATGCCGGGCTCAGCACCCTGGTCGGAAAGGGCGACCCGACCTATCAAGTGACGCAGCGGGCGCGGTCGGAGTTCGGCGAAGAACCGGTCGTCGTCCTGGTCAAGGAGAGCCTGCCGAAGCTGCTGCTCGGCAAGGACCTGCTGAGGCTGCTGCGGCTCGAGGGCTGCCTCTCGGGCAAAGTGCCGAAAGGGGCGGAACCGCTGCCGGGGGCGTGCGAAGAGATCGCGGAAATGGAGCCGGTCACCTTCCTCGCCGGTCCCGCGACCTTCCTCAACGAGTCGGTGGTGCAGATCGACGAACAGCTCGAACGCCTCTCGGAGAACCTCGCGCCCGCGCAATTCCGCGAATACCTGCTCCAGGTGGCGACCAAATACGGGATCACCTCGGCGCCCTCGATCGAGAACGAAGAATTCGTCGCCACGGTGGTGTTCGACCTGGCCAAGGCACGCGGCACCCCGAAGGCGCGTCTCGCCTATCTCTTCCCGAACTCCCACTCGGCCCAGATCGTCATCCGCCTGAAGCCGGATCTGAGCGAATCCGAACGCCATCGGGCGATCGGCCTGATCAAGGAAGCTGTCGCCGAAACGACCCCGCGCAAGGCCTGCGCCGAAGAAGAAGGTGGCAAGCCCGAACCTTGCTTCGCCCTCACCTCTGGCTCCTACGTCGTCACCGGCGCCCCGGTCCTCGTCGACGCCGTCGCCCGCGCCCTGAAGGACGCCCTGCTCCTCCTCTTCGGCGTCGCGGTCGTGGTGATGGCCGTCGTCCTCCGCTTGGCGTTCCGGAGCACCTTCCGCCTTCTCCCCCTGGCGCTGGCCCTGGCATCAGCCGCGCTGGTCTTCGGCCTCCTCACCTTGGTCGGCGGCTCCCTGACGATGGCCTCGGTGGCGGTCCTCCCGATCCTGATCGGCCTTGCGGTCGACTACGCGATCCAGTTCCAGGCCCGCCTCGACGAGGTGCAAGCGACCGGAGCCACCGGCGCCGAAGCAGCTAGGACTGCCGCCAACCTGTCGGGTCCCACGATCGCCACCGCGTGCCTCGCAACGGCTGCAGGCTTCCTGGTCCTGCTGCTCAGCCCGACCCCGATGGTCCGCGGCTTCGGCCTCCTCCTTGTCGCGGGCGTCCTTCTGGCCTTCATCCTGGTGATGACCGCCGGGTTCGCCGCCCTCGGCCTGCGTCGCCCCCCGTCCAGACAAAGCAACCCTGCGGGGGGGTGGCGCCGGCGGGGGGACCATGCCGAGGAAGCTTTAGCTACCGCAGGCATGGTGGGCCCCGCCGGTGACAGGACCCGCCCGCTTGCGAGCCTCGTCAATCTCGCCATCGGACGGCCGCTGGAGATCCTGACCTTCGGAATCGTCCTCGCCGCAATCGGCTGGGGCGTAGGCACCCAGATCGACACGGTCAGCGAAGTCCGCCAGCTCGCCCCTCATAACTTGGGCGCCGTCGAAGACCTGAACACCTACGAGCAGTCGACCGGCACCACGGGATCGCTCGAAGTCCTGGTCGAAGCTCCCGACCTGACCGACCCCGCGACGATCGAATGGATGGCGGCGTTCAAGCGCCGCGTCCTCGCCGCCGACGACGTCACCGCGGGCCCGGCCCTCAGCGACTTCCTCACCCGCGGCGACGGCAAGGTCACCAAGTCCGGTATCGAAGCGACCCTGCAGGCGCTCTCCGCCTACTCCCTGCGCCAGGTGGCGCCGCTCGACCCGCGGACCGGCAAGGTCGGCCACGTGGCGCTGATCGCCTTCGGGATCAGCTCACAGACGCTGGCCGAGCAGCAGCAGCTGCTCGACAGCGTCCGCTCCCAAGTCGGCAACCCGCCGCCCGGGGTGACGGTCCGCCTCGCCGGCCTGCCGGTGATCGCCGCCGAAGCCGCCTCCGAACTCTCCTCCAGCCGCTACGGGCTCGCCCTCGCCGGGCTCGGCGCCGTCGCCCTCGTCCTCCTGGTGCTGCTGCGCTCCTTCCGCCGCGCCCTCGTCCCGCTGCTGCCGACCGTCCTCGCCACCGGCTGGGCGTCGCTCCTGATCTGGCTCACCGGCATCCCGCTGAACCCGATGTCGGCGGCGCTCGGGGCGCTGACGATCGCGATCGCCACCGAGTTCGCGGTGATCCTCTGCGGCCGCTTCGAGCAGGAGCGCTCGGTCGGCTTCGACGCCCAGGTGGCGCTGCGCCGCGCCTACGCCCGCACCGGCGCCGCCGTCCTCGCATCCGGGCTCACCGCGATCGCCGGGTTCGCGGTCCTCGTCGCCTCTGACATCCAGATGCTGCGGGACTTCGGCGCGGTCACCGTGATCGACCTCGCCGCCGCCCTGCTCGGGGTGATCGTGATCCTGCCCGCGACCTTGATTCTGCTCGAGCGCCGCGCCGTGGCGCCGGCGGGCGTGGGGGAGGAGCCGGCGTGAAGGAGGTCGCCAACCGCTACTCGCTGATCATCGGCCTGCTGTTCCTGATCCTGATCGGCCTCGCCACGCTCCACACCCTGAGCGGCGGCGGCGAAGACACGCTCGGCCTCGACAAACAGCCTGCCCGCTGGCCGCTCCCCGAGTTCGCCGTCCCCGCCGCCGCGGGCAACCTGGAAGGCGACGCCAACGTCTACCAGGACGACTGCGGCAGCTCCAGCCTGCCCTGCTCGGAAGACCCGCCGCGCGTCCCCGCCTGCGCGATCACCACCCCCGGGGCGATCCGCGTCTGCGACCTCTTCGACCGCCCGCTGGTGATCTCGTTCTGGTTCGGGACCGAAAGCGGGTGCGAGCGCCAACAAGATGTGGTCAGCACGGTTGCGGCGCGGTACCGTGGACGAGTGAACTTCCTTTCGCTGGACGTCCGCGATTCGCGCGGGTCCGTTCGCGAATTGGTGCGCGAACGGGGTTGGGGGATGCCGGTCGGATTCGACCGCGACGGCGCCGTGGCCGCGCTCTATCGGGTCGGTGGCTGCCCGACCTTCGCCTACGCCTATCCCGGCGGCACCCTGGAGGGCGCCTCGATCGGCGAACTTGACGTCGGCGGCCTCAGCCACCATGTGGATGAACTGCTCAACGCGACGAGGGTGGCGGAAAGGGGCTGAGCATGGCGAGCGCCGAGGGGGCACGCGTAATCGGTTGGGAGCCCGCGCCGACGCCGGGCTGGGTGTCACCGCATCTGGAAGCCGAGTTCCCGGGGCTGTCGCTGGCCTCGGTCGAGGTCGACGGGCGCATCCGTCGCAGCCCCGAGCCGGTCCGCCGGCGCCTTCGCGACCTCTCCGATCGGCTCTTCGGCGCCGAGGCGATCCGCCTCCGCGGCCGGCCGATCCCCTGGGCCTACCGGGTCTTCTACCGCCAGATCGGCCTCGACCCCGATCGCGACCGCACGCCGATCGAGCAGCTGGTCCTCGACCGGCTGCAGGACGGCGGCTTCCGCCCCCGCGGTCTGCCGACCGACGCGCTGACGATCGCCACGATCGAGACCGGCGTCGCCCTGCGCGCCTTCGACGCCGACCGGCTCGAGGGGGAGCTCTGCATCCGCGACGCCGCCCCCGGCGAGTCCCTCCCCGGCCGCGCCTCCGAGCTCGCCCGCGGGACGCTGACGATCGCCGACGAATCGGGCCCGGTCGGGCTCCTCTTCGGCCCCACCGCGGCGGGCCGCGAGGTCGATCGCGACAGCCGCCGGATCACCGTCGCCGCGGTCGGCGTAGGCGCCGTTCCCATGATTGCTGTTGAGGAGGCGTTATGGATTGCCGCCTCGGCCCTCGAGGCGGCTTAGAATCTGCCTATGCCGGGAGTGCTCGACAGGGTCCGGGTAGATGAGGGGCTCGCGCGCAATGAGCTGCGCCGGCAGATCGGCAAGCTCGAGCGTGAGCTCGCCGGGCTGATCGCGGAGGGCATGGGCCGGGTCGACGTCCCCTACCGGGTCGACGCCGCCGGGCCGCCTCGGGTCCTCGACCTCGGCGAGCTGGAGGAGGTCCGCGACGCGCTCGCTACCCGCCTCACCGAGGCCCACCGCACGCTCGCCGAGCGCGCCTTGGTCGAGGAGGCCAACCGCGAACTTCTCGCCGAGATGCTTGCCGCGCCGCAGAACTACCGCTGGGTTCGGATCAGCCGCACCGACGTCGGCGAGCCTGGCTGTGGTCACTGGCATTCGCGCCCTGTCCTCGGTCCGCTCGGGATGCTGATGGGGTGGTGGCGGGTCAAGGTCTCATCGGGATGCCCGATAGGCGGGCGGCTGGCGGCCGCGTCTCACACCCGGACGAGAGGCCCGAGGCGCCCTGGGGCAAGGCTCCGCTCGCCGAGCTGGCGATCCTCGCCGGGATCATCTGCCTTGCGATCGGGATCTTCGGCTCGCACGAGACGCTGATCGGCGTCGGCGTTGGCCTCGCTGCCGTCGGCGGGATGGAGGTGGCGATCCGCGAGCACTTCGCCGGCTACCGCTCACACACGACGCTGCTCGCGGGCTTCGTCTTCGTCGTCGTGGTCGGCGTCCTCTTCTACGCGGCCGGGCTGGTCCTCGCCTACGCCCTGCCGATCGGAGCCGTCTGCTTCGCGGTGGCCTTCTACCTGGCCCGCCGCGCATTCCAGCGCGCTTCCGGTGGCCTCAGCTTCCGGATCGGCGGA
The DNA here is from genome assembly GCA_035281725.1 of Solirubrobacterales bacterium. Classification (GTDB taxonomy): domain Bacteria; phylum Actinomycetota; class Thermoleophilia; order Solirubrobacterales; family 70-9; genus VAYN01. The sequence goes on along the minus strand of DATEDJ010000068.1, from coordinate 8,920 downwards.
ATGCGCGGCTAGCCAGGTTTCTGGGGCCGCCTTGGGGGGCCGGTCTAGATGAGCGCGCTCCGAGGGGCACCGGAGGCGCGGGCGGCGAGCTCGGCGGAGAGGATCGAGCGCTGGCGCGGGGTGAGCGTGCCGAGCTGCTTGTTCTCGTTCAGCGACAGCGGCATCAGGAACTTGCGGGCGCGGGTGCGTCCCCAGCGGCGCTGGCTGGTCAGAAGCTCGGAGATGGTCATGCTCTCGGTCTGCCAGGGACAATCACGGACAACCTCGGCAGGGTCGAGGTCCCCCCGGGCCACCGCACGCTTCAGCTCGGCGCGAGCGAGCCGCACCGAGTTGGCGCGTTCGAGCGCTCTCATGTGCTGAGGCGGTTCTGGAGATGCGATCGTCGTTGCGGGTGCCATTGCGGCAGCTTCCACGGGGACTCCTCCCTTCAAAAGGAATCGTTAACTGGGTGGTCTCGTCGTCAGCTCCACCTCGGTGCCCTGCCAACTTCGCGAACCCGGTCGGATGGTGGTCCGTCCGTCCCCTTTGGTGGTGGCGACGAGGAGACGAAGCTACGTCTTGGAGGTGGCCGACGTCAACCCGAGATCGGCGCATCGACGCCCGGTCCGGTCGCTAAGAGCAACAATTTCGGACGAGCCCCGTGAAGGTCCCTATCCGCACAAGTCTGAAACTACCCCCGCCGGGGGATGTCAACTGGTGGTTAAGTGGCGGTAACAGGTTCTTTAAACGCGGGGGAGGTCCGGAAAGCCCGTGATCGTCTTCTCGATGGTCGCCAGCGCCCGGTCGAGCTGCTCGCGGGTGTGGGTCGCCATCAGGCTCGTCCGCAGTAGCGCGCCGCCGGGTGGGACCGCCGGGTGGATCGCCACGTTGGTGTAGACGCCGGCCTCGAAGAGGGCCTTCCAGAGGAGCACCGCCTGCCAGTCGTCGCCGACGACGACCGGGACCACCGGGGTGGTGGCGACGCGGCCGTCGGGCAGCGTCCCCGGCTCGACCACTTGGAGGCCGAGCGAGCGCAGGCCTTCGCGCAGGTAGGAGGCGTTGTCGAGCAGGCGCGCGAAGAGCTCCGGGCCCTCGGCGCGGATCACCCGCAGCGCCGCCAGCGCCGCGCCGACCGCGGCGGGCACCGCCGAGGCGCTGAAGATGAAGGCGCGCGAGGAGACGCGCAGGTACTCGACCACGTCGGCGGGGCCGGCGATGAAGCCGCCGCAGGAGGCGAGGCTCTTGGAGAAGGTCCCCATCCGTAGGTCGACCTCGTCCTCGAGCCCGAAGAGCTCCGCGGCGCCGGCCCCGCGGGCGCCGAGCACGCCGGCCCCGTGCGCCTCGTCGACCATCAGCCGGGCCCCGTAGGTGCGGCAGAGCTCCACAATCCGGGGCAGGTCGGGGACGTCGCCCTCCATCGAGAAGACCCCGTCGACGACGACGAGGACGCCGCCGCCGTCTTCGGCGGCCCGTCCCAGCATCTTCTCCAGTTTGTCCATCCGGTTGTGACGGAAGGGGCGCAGTTTGGCGCCGGAGATGCGGACGCCGTCGAGGATCGAGGCGTGGTCGCCGGTGTCGCAGATCACCGTGTCGGCGGGGCCGAGGATCGTCCCGATCGCGCCGACGTTAGCCTGATAGCCGGTGGTGAAGACGATCGCGTCGTCGGTCCCCATCCACTCGGCGAGCTCGCGCTCCAGGTCGAGGTGGAGCGGCGTGGTGCCGTTGAGGAGGCGCGAGCCGGTCACCCCGGTGCCGTAGGCCTCGAGCGCCTCGCGGGCGGCCTCCTTGACCCGCGGGTCGCCGGTCAGCCCGAGGTAGTTGTTGGAGCCGAGCATGATCGTCTCCCGCCCTTCCATCTCGACCACCGGGCCGGCCTGCGAGGTCAGCAGGCGGAAGTAGGGGAGGAGGTCGTGCTCTTTGGCGGCTTCCAGCTGCTCGAGCCGGTCGTGGTTACGCGCCTTCTCAAAGACGTCGACCGGGGCCTTGGCGGTCTCGCTCATCGCCCAGAGTCTAGGTACAGCTACGGCTGCACGGCGGCGGAGGCCCGCCGACCGGCTTCTCTCGGGCCTATCGAAGGTGGAGGATCGCCTTGCGCGTGACCGGGGGTCCGAGCGACGACGACGTCGTCGCCACGGCCGCCAGCTTCGATCGCCGGGCGGGGAACTGCGGCGGCAGTGGAACGAAAACGGTTTCCGCGCTGCTGCCCCGGACCGAGAAGGTCGAGACGGACCTCTCCCCCTGCCAGGAGACGGTCAGCGTGCCGCTGCAGAAGCCGGTCGGCTCACCGATGCATTCGACTGGAACCGCCGCCTGGCCGGCGGCGTTCACGGCGGTGTCTCCGGCGAATTCGAGTTCCATCCCGCCGGCGGTGAAGGCGGCGGCGGGGGTGGCCGAGAGGGCGAGGCAGCCGAGGACCGCGATGACCGCGAGAGCGGACAATGTGCGGTTCTTCTTCGCCGATCTCTCCATCACCAGACCAACGCGCGGAGCGGCGCCGCGCGTTCGTCAACATCCGTCCAGAAGCTCACCTCGCGCCCGCGTCGGCGTCGACCCCGCAGTTTGCGTGCTTCCTCGGCCGCCGCCGGGGACCCGACCACACCCCTCGCTAGATTGAGTTCGGTGAGCGACCACCACCTTGACGGGGAGATCGTCGCCGAGGAAGACGCTGCCGCCGAGGATGTCGTCGACCCGGTCCGCAGGCTTCCCAGCCCGGCGCCGGAAGCGACGCTGCCGGTCCTGCGCCCGGAGATGAAAAGCGCCGCGATCGCCGCCGCCGGCGGGGTCCTGGCCGGCGCGGCCACCGTCGCCGCCGTTCGTGCCGTCTCCGCGGTCGGCTCGCGGGCGGGCTCTTCGCGTCGGCTCACCCGCCGCCGCCGTCCGGCCGGCAAGGTGATCGCCAGCCGCTCCTTCCTGGTCGACGTCCACCTCCTCGACCGATAGGGCCGTAGCCCGGTGGGCACCGCCGCTTCACTCGAGGTCGAGGTCCGCCCTCCCTCGCCCTTTCGCCTTGGCCGCGGCTCGGTCGACCGGACCCTGCGGGTCGAGCGCGGCGTCGCCACCCGCCTCCTCACCGTCGACCGCGCCCCGGTGATCGCCCGCGCCTGGATGCGCGGCTCCGGCCGGGTCGCCTTCCGCGCCGATGCGGTCGACCCGGCGGCGCTCACCGTCCCCGTCCCCTGCGAGGAGCTGCGCCCCGCCGGCCGCCCTGAGCTCGCCGGCGCGATCGAGCGCCTCCGCTTCGCCTTCGGCGTCGATGAGGACATGGCCGCCTTCCACCAGCGCTTCCGCCGCGACCCGCTGGTCGGCCCGATCATCCGCCGCCGGCCCGACTTCCGCCCGAGCCGCCGGCTCTGGCCCTGGGAGGCCCTTGCCGCCGCCGTCTGCGGGCAGCTGATCGAGGCGAGCCGGGCGGCGACGATCGAGCGCCGCATCGTCGGCCGTTGGGGCGCCCGCCTCGGGCCCCTCCGGACCGACCTCCGCGACGTCCCCCCGGCCGCCCTGATCGCCGGCCGCGCCCCCGCCGAACTGCAGTCGATGGACCTCTCCGGCGGCCGCTCGGTGGCGCTGCGCCGGCTCGCCAAGGACGTCGCCCGCGGCCACTCCGACCTCGGCGACCCGGCCAACGACGCCCGCCTTCTCGCCGTCCCCGAAATCGGCCCCTGGACGATCCAGTGCCTGGCCCTCTTCGGCCGCGGCGAAGCCGACTCGCTGCCCGCCGGGGACCTCGGCTACATCAAGCTGGTCGGCCACCTGGCCGGGCTCGGCCGCCGTGCCACGGTCCCCGAGGTGGAAGAGTTCTACGCCCCGTACGAGCCCTACCGTGGCCTGGTCGGCTCACTCACCCTGGCCGGGCTTCATCGGGTCGGGTCGGACCGTGGGCCGCTGCGGCTCTCGCCGGAAGCGCGGGCGGCGTAGGCGGGGGTTCGGCGGGGGTCCGGGGCAGCGGCGGCCGGGGACGGCGTGATTCGTGGCCCGGTCGATCGGGGACCACACGTCCCGGGCGTCTCGTGGCGGCCCTGGCAGGCTGTGGCCGCCACGAGACGCCCGGGACGCGAGCCTTTCGGGGGAAATGGCACAGGTCCGTGGGTCTTCCGGGGACGCGTGGCGGTCCCGGGCGTGGGTCCGCGTCCTTTGTCACCCTGTGGGTTACCAAGGACGCGGACCCTGTGACGGCTTTGCAACGGAGCCCGAGATCACGCCGCATATCTTGGAGTTCCGCACGCCTCCGTGACGATCCTCCCGTCCCCGTGACGCCTCCCCGGCGTCTCCCGCACATCCCCGAGACCCGGCCCTCTCGGCGGCGGCCTCAGCCTGCCCGGGTCGCCGCCGAGAGGGCCGCGTCCCTCGCCGCCCTCCACCCGGCACCGTCGGCCGCTCGCCCGCCGCGTCCCTTACCGAGCCACCGTCCCTACAGCCTCCGCGCATCCGCCGCGGTCCCGTACGCCCGCGCCGCCTCGCGGGTGCGGTGCAGGCGCTCAAGATCGCCGCGGCGCTCGGCGAGTCGACCGCCGAGCATTTCGCCGATCCGCTGCTGGGCGGCGGCGGTGCGGTGCAGGGCCGGCTCCGCCTCGGCGGGTGCCCGGCCGGGCAGCGTCGCGCGAATCTCGGCCGCCTCCGCGTAGAGGTCGGCGAGGTCCTCGGGGCGGTCGGCTTCGCAGGCCGCCAGCTCGGCCTCGGCCAGGTCGGCCAGACGCTCGTACTGCACGAGGCTCACGCCTGCGCCCCGGCCGCGCCGAGGGTCGGCCGCCCGATCGCGGCCTCGGGGGGCGCGGCGGCGATCGTCGCCCACGCCTCGCGCAGCTCGGCGAGCAGTTTCGCCACCCGCTCGATCCGTTTCGGGTCGCGCTTCAGCTGCGCCGCGAGCAGCTCGCGCTTGCAGAAGATGTAGATCTCGGCCAGGTGCCCGGTGATCTCGCCCGCCGCCGGGTCGAGCGTCGCCAGCAGCTCGTCGAGGATCGCCCCGGCGCGCTTCAGCGCCTTGCCGGCGCCGGCCAGGTCCTCGTCCCGAAGCGCCGCGGCGCCGCGCGCGAGGAAGCGGGCGAGGCCGTCGTAGAGCATCACCACCAGCTTCTCCGGCGCCGCCGTGAGGACGCTGTCCTGGGCGTAGGCCTGGCTGGCGCTGCGGTAGGGGTTCATCGTGCGGCTCTGGCTCGGGTCAGGACTTGTTGGCTTCGAGGCCCTTGAGCTGCCCGGCTAGCCATTCCGATTCCGACTTCGATTTCGCGAGCGCCGTTTCCATCGCCGCGAACTGGGCGTGCAGGCGTGCTTCGCGCACCGTCAGCCGTTCTTCTAGCTTGGTCATCTGGGCGCGCAGCTGCGCCGCTTCCTTGGTCGCGGCGCTGATCCGTTCGGAGAGTCCGCCGCCGGGTTTGGCCGCGACTTCGACCAGCGGTTCGAGGTCGGTGACGAAGCCGTTGGCGCCGCTGATCGCTTCTTTCACCGCGACCGGGTTTTCCTTCAGCAGCGCGGTCAGTTTCGATTCTTCGAAGGTGAGGAGGCCGCGGACCGAGGCCGAGGTGGCGGTGACGGCGGTGCTGGGGGCGCCGGTGCTGACGCCGAGCGCGCCGAGCCCCGATTCGGAGAGCGCCGTCCGCATGCCGCTGAGCAGGCTGTTGAGCGCGCCGTCGCCGAAGAGGACGCCCTTGTTGGCTTCTTCCTGGGTTTTCGGTTCTTTCACCGTTTCTTCGGTCACCTTCGCCTGGATCAGTTCGACCGTGGAGTTGTAGGCGCTGACGAAGGTCTTGATCTTGGCCGCGATCGAGGTGGTGTCCGGGGCTGGTTCGGTGACGCTGATCGTCGTCGGGCCGCTGGTCAGGGCGCTCACCGTGAGGGTGACGCCGGGGATCGCTTCGGCGATCACGTTGGTGGCGTAGCTGCCGGCGACACCGTCGATCGAGTAGAGCGTGTCCTGGCCGGGGCGGGCCTTCGACGCTTCCTCGGCGAGCCCGGCGCCGGCGGCGCTGACCGTCGATGCGGCCCCGGTGGTCCGCGAGGAGAGCACCAGCTTTCCGCCGACGGCTACTGCGGAGACGCCGGTTTCGTGGTTGGAGTTGATCGCCGCGACCGCGTCGGCGAGCGTCGCGCCCGCTTTCAGTTCGATCGTCTGGCCGCCGACCGTGATCGTCGAGGCGGCGGCGTTGGGGGTGAATTCGTAGGTCCGCTGGGTGGCGCGGGCGAGCTGGGTGACTTCGACCTGGTAGCCGCCCGGCCCGGCGCCGCCCGCCAGTTCGGCGGTCACCGCGGTCGAGGAGGAGGTGACTTTCTGCACGTCCGACCAGAGGGTGGGCGAGCGCAGCGACTGCAGCGCCGAGTTCACTTCGTTCAGCTTGTTGAGGATCCCCTGCAGCGCCGTTTCGCGCGCCTTCACCTGTCCCTGTCGGCGTTCCAGCCTGGACTGCGGGAGGCGTTCCACTTTCATCAACCCTTCGATGATCGATTCGGTGTCGAGGGTGGAGCCGAGCCCGCTGATCGTGACCGGGCTCATGTCGTCACCTTCCCGGCGGCGAAGTCGAAGACTTCAGCGGTCGGGACCTGGCGCAGGACGGTGCCGTCGTGGTCGCGCAGCTCGACCCGCAGGCGGCCGTCGTCGCCGTGCTCGAAGCGCAGTTCGCGTCCCAGCGAGTGCAGGTGGGCGGCGGCGCGGGCGGCGGCGCGGACCTCGGCGCTCACTTCGGGGGGCGGCGAGGGGACGGTCGACGCGGTCGCCAGGTCGCGGGCGAAGTCGGCGCCCTGCGACCGGCTCGCGCCGTCGCTGCTGCGATTGGGCTCAGGCGTCGGTCGCACCGGCGAGGGGCCGTCGATCCGGCTTAAGGGGCTGACGATCTTGTCGAAGCTGACGCTCATTCATTCTGGGTAATCGGCCCGGTCAGATGGAACTTGAGGCAAGTTCTTCGGCGCCTTTTTCAAACAGCTCGGCGTCCTCGGGAAGGCCACGGGCGGTGGCGACGCGGGCTAGACCGCCCAGCGCCTCCACGTCGGGGCCCTGTTCCTCGCAGCTCGTCGCCCACTCGTCGGCGGCCGATTCGAGGAAGCCGCGGCGGAGGTAGATCTCGGCAAGGATCGAGTGGCGGCGGCGCGCGGGCAGGCCGGTCGCGGCGAGGGCGGGGAGGAGCGCTTCGAAGGCCTCGAACTCCTCGACCCGCAGGAGCGCCTCGAGCATCGTCGCCAACGAGGCGACACAGGTGGGGTCGAGGTCCGGGTAGGCGGCGGATGCCGCCCAGGCGGCGAAGAGGTCGAGCTCGGCAGCGGGAAGCCCGCGCCGCGCGGCCTGGTCGATAGCCCCCTCGGTGAGTTCGCACTTAGCCGCGCTATCCGCGGCAAACTGCGAACGCATCGCGGTGCCCTCGCTTGCGCGCTCGGCGAGGACTCGGGCGAAGAGCTCGCTGCGGGCGGCGGGGACCGCGAAGGCGTCGTCGTCGGCGACCGCAGCGGCGGCCGCGGCGGCCTCCGTGTAGCGGCGGGTCGATAGCAGGGTCTCGGCGAGCGCCAGGCGGGCGCCGCCGTTGCCCGGCTGCGCCTCGACTACCGCCGCGTAGAGCGGTTCGGCCGCCTCCGCCTCGCCCGCCTCGTAGAGCGCCGTGGCGAGCATGAAGCGGACCGAGGGCGTCGGCTCGGCGACCGCGCCTTCGATGTCGGCGATGACCTGCCCGGCGGGCACGCCGCGGGCGATCTTCGCCGCCGCCAGCGGCAGCACGCTCCCCAGGTAGGCAGGGTGCTCGCGTAGGCAGCGCTGCAGCAGGCCCTCGGCGCGCTCCGGGTCGCGGCCGCGCTCCAGGCCGGCCAGGCGCACCAGCGCCAGGAAGCTGCCGCTGCCGACCGTCGGCGAGTAGCGGCTCGGGGCGTCGCCGCGGGCGAGGCAATCTTCGAGCAGCGTCACGGCGCGCTCGGTATCGCCTTCGGCGGCGGCGACCAGCGCCCGCTCGAAGACCAGGTCGGTGAGATCGGGGAACAGCTCGAGGCCGGCGACGGCGCGCCCCTCGGCCTCGACCAGCCGGCCACAGAAGCGCAGCCCCTTGGCCGAGCGCACCGTCAGCGCCGGGGTGAAGGGACGCTCGCGCCGCGCCGGGTCCTCGGCGAGCAGCGCCCAGGCCCGCTCGAAGTGCTCGCAGGCGCCGCTCGCGTCGCCCGCCGCGGCGAGCTCGGAGCCGAGGTTGAAGTGGAAGAACGGGTTGGCGCCGTCCTCGGCGAGCTGGCTGCGCAGCAGCTCGATGTTGCGCCGCGACTTCTCCTTCGCGTCGCGGACGGCGCCGAGGTAGCCGTAGTGGTCGACCCGGATCGGCGTCGGTTCGAGCCGCTCCGGCAGGCCGGAGGGCAGGTGGTGGGCGATCTGCTCGTGGATGCGCCCTTCGAAGCGGTACTCGGCCCGGTTGCGGAAAAGGCGCAGGGCGTTGTGGGTGACGGCGGTGCCGTCGCCGAGCTCGCCGGTGTGGTTGGTCTCGACCAGGTAGAACGCCTCGCGCCAGGTGCGCCCGGTCAGCTCGCGCAGGAGCGGCGCGTCGGCCGGGTCGAGCACCTCGTCGGCGTCGAGGAAGAGGAGCCAGTCGCCGCTAGCCGCCTCGATCGAGGCGTTGCGGGCGTCGGCGAAGGAGCCGGTCCACGCGCGCTCGATCACCGTCGCGCCGAAGGAGCGGGCGACCTCGACGGTGGCGTCGCGCGAGCCGGTGTCGACGACGACGATCTCGTCGACGGCATCGCGGACGGCGGCGAGGCAGCGCGGCAGCATCTCCTCCTCGTCGCGAACGATCATGCAGAGGCTGAGCCGCAGGCCGGTGGCGGGGCGGGCGGCGGAGGCGACGCGGCGGGCCTCGCCCTCGAGCGCGCGCAGCTGGGCGCCGACGGCGGCGGGCAGGTTCGGCCGCGAGCCCTTGCGGGCGCGCGCCTGGTCGAGGTTGCGGGCGGCGTGGGGGTGCTCCGGGTCGAGTCGCAGGGCGGCCTCGAAGAG
>DATEDJ010000067.1:0-22027 GCA_035281725.1 Solirubrobacterales bacterium | reverse complement strand
TATGTAGGAGCCCGAAGGCGCACGTCCCTGCGCCAGAAGGGCCCCGCTTCCTCACGGGCGCCCCTCGGAAGTCCGCACCCCCACGGACCCGGCCCTCTCGGCGGCGGCCTCAGCCCGCCCGGGTCGCCGCCGAGAGGGCCGGGTCCCTTGCCCGTCCCTCCCTTCGCCCCTGCCCCGTCCCACTGTTACCGTCCCGCCATGGCCAAGGTCTTCGAGCGCATCGACGAGCAGCAGCGCGAGTGGATCGCGCGGCAGCACCTCTTCTTCGTCGCCACCGCGCCGCTCTCCGGCGATGGGCGGGTGAACTGCTCTCCGAAGGGGCCGATGGGGACCTTCCGGGTGCTCGACGACCACACCGTCGCCTACCTCGACATGGTCGGCTCGGGTGCCGAGACCGTTGCCCACCTGCGGGAGAACGGGCGGATCGTGGTGATGTTCTGCGCCTTCGACGGGCCGCCGCGGATCCTCCGGCTGCACGGTAGGGGCGAGGTCATCCCCGCCGCGGACCCGCGCTTCGCCGACCTCTGCGAGCGCGCCGAGTTCGAGGCTCCGCATGAGATCGAGGAGGCGCGGCGGGCGGTGATCCTCGTCGCAGTCGAGCGGATCGCCGACGCCTGCGGCTACGGCGTTCCGCTGATGACCTACGAGGGCGAACGCGAGCACGCCGAAGCCTGGGCGGCGAAGAAGCTCCGGGTCGGCGGCAGCGAGGCGATCGACGACTACATGGCCGAGAAGAACACCGCGAGCATCGACGGCCTCCCCGCCTACGACGTCGGCTGACAAGTCCGGACTACGCGGAAATCGGGTGGTCCAAGCGCAACCTCGCCCGCTGCTACCCTCCGCTGGTAGGCGATCGATGGACGAGCCGCCTGCGCGTCACGTCGTCGACACCTTGCGAGGAAAGCGCGCTCCTTGACCAGCTTCGAGCGGTTCCCGGCCGATCGCGACGGCCCGCGTGATGAATGCGGGGTGTTCGGCGTATACGCACCGGGCCACGACGTCTCCCGGCTCGCCTACTTCGCGCTCTACGCGCTGCAGCATCGCGGCCAGGAGTCGGCCGGGATCGCCACCGGCGAGGGCGGCCACATCACCACCCTGCGCGACGCGGGGCTGGTGTCCCAGGTCTTCGACGAGGAGAAGCTGCGGGCGCTGGAGGGCGACATGGCGATCGGCCACGTCCGTTACTCGACCACCGGCGGCGGCTCCTGGGAGAACGCCCAGCCGGTCTGGCGCGACGACGGCCGTGAGGTGGCGCTCGCCCACAACGGCAACCTGACCAACGCGGTCGAGCTGTGGGGTGAGCTGAAGGAGCGCGGGATCGACTTCCGCGGCACCTCCGACTCGGAGATCATCGCCGCGCTCCTCTCCTCCCACGAAGGGAAGCTGATCGAGGACGCGGTCGAACAGGTGATGCCGCGGCTGGAGGGCGCCTACTCGACCGTGGTGATGACCAAGCACGCGATCGTCGCCTTCCGCGATCCGCACGGGATCCGGCCGCTCAGCCTCGGCCGGCTCGACGACCGCTTCGTCGTCGCCTCGGAGAGCTGCGCCTTCGACATCATCGGCGCCGAACTGATGCGCGAGGTGCACCCAGGGGAGCTGGTCAGCCTGACCGAGCGCGGGCTGGAGACGCGGCAGGTGGTGAAGGGCGTGCGGCGCTCGAGCTGCGTCTTCGAGCACATCTACTTCTCCCGCCCCGACAGCCGCATGGAGGGCATGGTGCTGCAGCAGGCGCGCGGGCGGATGGGCGAGATCCTCTGGCGCGAGGCGCCGGTCGACGCCGACCTGGTGATCTCCGTCCCCGACTCCGGCAACCCGGCGGCGGCGGGCTTCGCGCGCGCCTCGGGGCTGCCCCGCGACGACGGCCTGATCAAGAACCGCTACGTCGCCAGGACCTTCATCCAGCCCGGCCAGGAGCTCCGCAAACACGGCCTGCGCCTCAAGTTCAACCCGCTGCCGGAGATCGTCGCCGGCCAGCGGATCGTCGTCGTCGACGACTCGATCGTGCGCGGCAACACCACCCGGCAGATCGTCGGGATGCTGCGCAAGGCGGGTGCGCGCGAGGTCCACATGCGGATCTCGGCGCCGCCGATCCGCAACCCCTGCCACTACGGCGTCGACATGTCGACCCGCGAGGAGATGATCGCCCACGGCCGCACGGTCGAGGAGATCGCCGACGAGCTCGACGCCGACAGCCTCGCCTACCTCTCGATGGAGGGCGTCTACGAGGCGATCGGCGGCAGCCCCGAAGACCACTGCGACGCCTGCTTCAGCGGCCACTACCCACTCGGCGATCCCGACGAGGCGAACGGCAAGTACGCCCTCGAGGACATCGCCGTGGTGCCCGCGGCGAGTTCCTAGGAGTCGGTTGGCTTTAGGCGGGGTGCGGGGGTTCGTGGCCCGGTCGGCGGGGGTCCCGGGCGGGACGCGGGCCTTTCGGGGGAAGACAGAACGGCGTCACAGCCTCGTGAGGGAGGCGCCAAATCTACGCCCGCACTCACCGGTCAAATGGACCTGTGTCGAGTTTTGGGTCCTCAGGGACCAAAACTCCACACACGTCTTCTTGACCGGTGCAATCCACCCACCTTCGTCACGGACCTCTCCCAAGGCCCGCACGGGACCCGCACCCTCGGCGCTCCCCACGGACCCGGGCGCCAGCCGGGGCCGCCTAAGCCCCGCCGGTCGCGAGCTGAATCCCGAGCCAGACGATCGCCAGGCTGGCGAGCAGGATCGCTCCTTGGAGCGCGTGGACTTTCGGCCGGCGCAGGTGGACGAGAACGAGGGCGATCACGAGGACGACCAGGGCCAGCTTCCAGTGCAGGGTCGAGCTGTCCCAGAGGTGGAAGTGCGAGGCGAGCGCCCAGCCGGTAAGGACGAGGACGAGGAGGGCGCCCAGCGACCCGTAGCCGAAGCGGCGGGCGACGGCGCGGAGGCGCTCGCGGTCCCCCTCGCCGCGCAGCAGCGGCACCACGGCAAGACCGAAGACGAGTTGCCCGCCGACGAAGAACGCCATCGACAGCAGGTGGAGGTAGAGGACCAGGCGCCAGCCGTCGCTCATGGCGGGCGACGTTATCGCGGGGTGCGTTCGCAGTTTGCCGCGGTATCCGCGGCAAACTGCGAACGCACCGGGGTCAGCCGGTTCCGGTGCAGGTGTGGATCACTTCCAGCTGGGCCTGGGTGCCGTCTTCGAATTTGGCATCCAGGTGGAACTTCACCTTGCCGTCGGCACAGCGCCCGCTGATCGGGTTGATCTGCTTGCCGCCGACCTTGACGAACTTGAAGATCTTCAGTTTGAAGGAGGTCCCCGAGCCCGCGCCGCCGGCGATCTGCGGGATCTTCACCACCACCAGGGTGCCGAAGCGGCCGCGGTGGATCTTGGTGGTGGTCACCGTGGTGACGATCGCAGCGCTGACCGGGTTGGTGAGGTAGGCGTGGGCGAACCAGACCGTCTTGCCGCCCTTCTCGCTGCCGTTGAACAAGAGAAGCTTCGAGGGAATCTGGAGCGGTCGCTGTTCGGCGAATGCCACCTGCGCTTCCACCTGGCCTTCACCGATCAGCGCCGGTCCGCAGGCTTTCAGGGCCGCCGCGGTGGTCGTCGCCTGAAGCTGACCCGCCTTGCAGGTGGGGATGCCCTTGGTGTGGATCTCACCGTTCTTGTCGACTTCCAGGATCAGTTCCCTGGCGGCCGGCGGATGGCTGCCGTCGGTCTCTTTGACCGAGCCCCGGTTCGTGATCTCGAGCGGCGTCTGCTCGTTCTTCGGTCCCACTTCCGGGCTGAAGGTGACGTCGCTCGTCAGTTCGAGGCCGCCGACCCTGACCGTCACCGGCGCTTCGCCCCCAGCCGCGGCGGCGATCCCGACCGCGGTCACCGCTACCAGCGCCCCCAGGCCCAGCAGCAACCACACATACCTGCGCATCGCTCCCCCTCCCGTCGTGCTCAGCCGAGCCTACGTCCGCCGGCCGGTCTGCGCAAAGATCAGGCGGTGAGCGAATACCGCATCGTCGTGCTCGCCTCCGGCAACGGCACCAACCTGCAGGCGATCCTCGACCAGCTGCACGGTCGCGACGGGTTCGTCGTCGTCGGGGTCGGCTCCGACAAGCGCGAGGCGCGGGCGCTGCGGCGGGCCCGCGAGGCGGAGGTGCCGACCTCCGTCTTCCCGCGCGAGGAGTTCGCCGACCGGATCGCCCGCGACGTGGCGATGGGCGACTGGATCGAGGGCCTGCGGCCGGATCTCGTCGCCCTCGCCGGCTACATGCAGCTGCTGAGCCCGGGCTTCGTCGGCCGCTTCCGCGATCGCATCGTCAACGTCCATCCGGCCCTGCTGCCCGCCTTCCCGGGGCTCGATGCGATCGGCCAGGCGCTGGAGGCGGGTGTCGACCTGACCGGGGTGACCGTCCACTTCGTCGACGAGGGAGTCGACACCGGCCCGCCGATCCTCCAGCGCGAGGTCCCGGTGCCGCCCGGTCGCGACCGGGAGGAGCTCGAAAAAGCGCTCCATGCGGTCGAGCACGAGCTCTACCCGGAGGCGATACGCACCCTGGCGCGGGAGGCGCATAAGATCGGCGCGGACGATCCTCTGCGGGTCGCCGAAGGATGAGCGACACCACCACGGACACCAGCAGCGAGGTCGAAGGCGCCGCGGGCGGCGGCGGCGCGATCCGCGTCCGTCGTGCCCTGATCTCGGTCTCCGACAAGACCGGGGTCGCCGACTTCGCCAAGGCGCTGGCGGCGCTCGGGGTGGAGATCCTCTCGACCGGCGGCACGGCGACGGCGCTGCGGGACGCCGGCCTCGAGGTCACCGACGTCTCCGAGTTCACCGGCCAGGAAGAGATCCTCGACGGCCGGGTGAAGACGCTCCACCCGCGGCTCCACGCGGCGCTCCTGGCGCGGCGCGACGAGCCCGCCCACATGGACACGCTGGCGGCGGAGGCGATCGAGCCGATCGACCTCGTCGCGGTCAACCTCTACCCCTTCGAGCAGACCGTCGCCGACGAGAACGTCGACGCGCGCACCGCGATCGAGAACATCGACATCGGCGGGCCGACGATGATCCGGGCGGCGGCGAAGAACCACGAAGGGGTCGCCGTTGTGGTCAAGCCGGAGGCCTACGACGCGCTGGTCGCCGAGCTCGAGGAGAGCGGCGGCCTGGTCTCGGCGACGACCCGCCACTGGCTCGCCAACGAGGCCTTCGCCCAGACCGCGCGCTACGACGCCGCGATCAGCCGCTGGTTCTCGATGTCCTACGAGGACTTCCCGGAACACCTGGCGATCGCCTACGAGAAGGTGCTCGACCTCTCCTACGGGGAGAACCCGCACCAGCGGGCGGCGCTCTACTCGGACGCGAGCGCGCGCAGCCACATCCTCTCGCGGGTGCAGAAGCTGCACGGCAAGGCGCTCTCCTTCAACAACGTGCTCGATCTCGACGCCGCGCGCTCGCTCTGCGCCGACTTCGAGCCGCCCGCCTGCGTGATCGTCAAGCACAACAACCCCTGTGGGGTGGCGATCGGCGGCGACCTCGGCGAGGCCCACCGCAAGGCCCGCGCCTGCGACCCGATGTCCGCCTACGGCGGCGTGCTCGCGTTCAACCGGCCGATCGACAAGGCGATCGCCGAGGAACTGCACGCCACCTTCGTCGAGGTGGTGATCGCGCCCCGCTACGACGACGAGGCGCTGGCGATCCTGCAGCAGAAGGAGCCGATCCGGATCCTCTCCGAAGAGGAGCCTCGGCGAACCGACGCGAGCGAGCGCGACTACAAGCGCGTGCAGGGTGGGGTGCTGATCCAGGATCTCGACGATGGGCCCGACCTGCGCGAGTCGATGGAGGCGGTCACCCAGACCAAGCCGACCGAGCAGCAGTGGGACGACATGCTCTTCGCCTGGACCGTCTGCCGGCGGGTGCGCTCCAACGCGATCGTGATCGCCAAGGACGGCGCCACGCTGGGCATCGGCGCGGGCCAGATGAGCCGCGTCGACTCGGTGCGCCTGGCGGTCGAGAAGTGCCGCGAGGCGCGCGGTGAGGAGGCAGCGGCGCTGCTGGCCAACTCGGCCCTCGCCTCCGACGCCTACTTCCCCTTCGCCGACGGCCCCGAGCTGGGGATCCAGGCCGGCGTCACCGCGGTGATCCAGCCCGGCGGCTCGATCCGCGACGAGGAGGTCGTCGCCGCCTGCGACGCCCTCGGCGTGGCGATGGTCTTCACCCGGCACCGCCACTTCCGGCACTAGTCAGGAGTACGGCAGCCAGGCGGCTTTGCAGCCGTAGTTGTTCTGCACCGCGTGGGCGATTTTGCTGCCGAAGACGCGCGGGGTGAAGAACTGGAGCTTCTCGATCCCGAGGCCTCCCTGGCTCAACGGCCGGAACATTTCGTCACCGAGGTCGGCAGGCGGCGAGGATCCGGCGCCGATCCCCTTGGCGAAGAAGAAGATCGCCTTGTCCGGCGTCCCGTCGGCTCCGTAGCCGACGGTCGCGTAGGTCTGGAACGCGTCGGGCTGGTTGGGCCAGCTGAAGTGGCCGCCGGTCTCACAGTTGAGGTTGCGGGCGTTGTTGGCGTCGCCGCGGATCAGGTACGGGTAGGCGGTCGGGATCAGGGCTTCGTAGAACCACTGCTTGGCGGCGATCCGGATGTCGCTGCCGGCTTTCAGCGGATCGGTCAGCCTCCAGTCGCTGTTGATGTGATCGTTGGCATCGCTCAACTTGCCGTAGTCGCTGACGATCAGGAGGCCCAGCCCGGCCGTCGCCCGCTCCGCGAGTTCAACCCGTTTGAGCAGTTCCTGGCCGAGGTCCGCGGTCTTCGATTTTGATCTCGCTGCCGAGGATCGGCTGGCCCTTGGGAGTCGAGAGGTAGGCGACGAGCCCGAACGCGGCCGAGAGGCCGCGGGCCGCGTTGCTGGCAGGCGGCGGCGCGAAGCTGCCGATCGCGACGATTTTGCTGATCAGGTTGAGGGTCCAGGATTCGGAGTCGTCGGCGGCCGGCCTCTGCACCGATTCCCAGATCTTGTTGCCGATCCCCTGCAGGTCGACGTAGGAATCCACCGTCTTCTTTTCCAACGGTTCGACCAGGCCGCTGAGGTAGCTGCGGACGCGGGCCACGTCGGCGGTCTCGTCGCCGAGCTCTTTCTGGACCGCTTCGAAAGTCGCCTGGTTGAAGTCCGGCGTGGCGACCGACTTGGCGGAGCTGATCGCCGTGTAGACGATGTCCCAGTTGACCGACGAGTAATCCTGGGTGAAGCAGTCGCGGAGGGTGGCGCACTCGGTCGGCTGGATGCAGAGCTTGGCCAGGCCGCAGACGTACTTGGCCGCCGCGGCGGCTTCGGCCCGGGTCGCGCTCGGCGCCAGGTCCGGCCAAGCGCGCTTCGGCTGGTAGGCGAGCGCCATCAGCGCGAGGTTGACGCTGCCGCCGGGGTTCTCGGCGGTCGGCGTGCTGAACACGGTGGGGACGAAATTAGAGGTGCGGCTGCGGGACAGCGCGCCGATCAGGTGCGCCGGCGGGGTGTCGGGGACCCCATAGGGGCCGTGGTCATAGGCGGTGCTCGATTCGGCGGGTGGCGCGGCCGCGCCAAGCCGGCCGACCAGGGCGTATTCGGCGGTGCCGTCGAGCGCGTTCACGGCCAGCGCGTCGCCGCCGAGCCGCCGCAGCGGGGCGACGATCTTTTCCCACTCGGGTCCGGCGGCCTTCGGCTTCCCGATCGTCTGCACGAAGACCAGCGGGCCGCCCGGCTTTTCGATCGAACGCGCCAGGGCATTGCCGGCCGCCGCCTGCGCGGCCCGGTCGTTGGCGGTTCCGTTGGTGGCCAGGACCTGGTCGCTGAGCCGCCCCAGCGTCAGGCTTTCGAGGACGAGCACGTGGAAGCCGGCGGTGGTGCCGGCGGGCAGGGCGTTCTTGTAGACATCGCCGCCGACCTTGATCACGCTCGTGGTCGCGTCGCTGCCCGCGGCGACGGTGTCGAAGCTCGGCCGCTCGGGCGAGACGTATTCGTAGGCGGGCGTCCCTTCGATCGGCTGGTTGCGCTGCAGGTAGCCGTCAATCGCTCCTAGGGCCGGGTTGTCAGACACGCCGGGGATGCGGGTGGTCGCCGCCCCGGGGCTCGAGCCGAGAGTCCCGATCGCCGAGTACTGCTGCCCGCTTTCGAAGGCGGCGAAGTCTTCCTTGGTCAGCAGCGGCGAGCCGAGCTTCCTGAGGACGTCGGCGAAGGCAGCCAGCTGGTCGTTGGGGATCTTCGACCGCCCGCTGACGATCATCAGGTACTTCGCCTCGGCGCTGTATTTGTCGGCGATCGCGGAAAGCGCGCCGATCCCGTTGCCGTCGGTGCTTACGCTCCCCGAGGTGACGACGGCACGGGTCGCTCGTTCGAGCACCACGTAGGCGATGCCATCGTCGTTTTCGCCGTAGTACTGGCCGGCGATCATGATCGAGCCGCTGCTGTTGAGCGTGCCGATCGGCACCCCGATCGGCGGATCGGACGGAACCACCGCGACCGTGACCTGGTCGAAGGAGGCGGGTTCGCCACCTTCTTCCGGTTCGGCCTCGAGCTGCAGGACGTAGCTGCCCGGCTGCTTCGCGCGCAGCGTCGGCCGGGCCTTGTCGCGGCCGAGCAGCTGCGGCTTGGGCCCGCGCGGGCGCTTGACGACCTGCCAGCTGTAGCGGACGTCGCCGGCGTCGCGCGCGCCGCCGAGGGCCGGGGGCGTCCCCAGCTTGCCGTTGATGTGGAGCGGCGTGTCGATGTCTTCCCCGGCGTTCGCGAGCAGCGCCCAGGCGGGCACCTCCACGGTGCGGGTGGCGAGCGCCTGCACGCCGCCGTGCCAGGCCTGGATGCGCAGCTTGTTGGCGCCCGGGCGGAGGCCGTCGCTGGACCGCAGCTCGATCTGTTGAGCGCGCTTGCCCACCCGGGTGAACGGATGGCGGACGCGCTTGCCATTCACGGTCATGCTGATTTCGTAGAGGTAGGGCGCGGCGACGCGGACGATCAGCGGACCGGCCTTGGTGCCGACCTCGACGGCATCGACCTTGAGCTTCGCGACCCCCTTCCCGGCCTGCGTGGACGCCGGCTTGGTGCCCGCCGCGGCAGGCAGGGCGAAGAGCCCGGCGCCGAGACAGGCAAGGGCGATGAGTGCCGGCAGAGCGAGCTTGCGAGCCGCCATCAAGAGCCCTGGTTGACGTAGAGGAAGCCGCTGATCCAAGCGTTGGCGCCGGAATCGTGATTGTTGACGAAGTTCATGTCGAGCGGGCCGCCGACTTCCCCCGGGCGCCGGCCGGGCAGTTCCAGCGTCTTGAAGGTCTGGCCGGCGTTGCCGCCGAATTCGTTCTGGGCCCAACCCTCGGTGATCGTGAAGCGGTTCGAGCCCGGGCCGGGCATGGTGCCGGCCAGGAAAGCGACCCCTTCGCCCGACGCGCTGTCCTTGTAGAAGGAGACGGCCGACACCGACCGTCCCCCGCTGCCGTTGGGCTTCCAGTAGATCCTGGCTCCCGGACTGGCCCCGTTCGCGGCCTTACCCCAGGGAAAGAGACCGTCGGCTCTGCCGGGGCAGTTGCCGCTACTGCTGCCGAAGCGGCAATATTCGAGGAAGCCTTCTTCGGTCAGCGCGTAGTGGATCTGGCCGAGGTCGCAATATTCCGCCGTGCCTTCACCCGAGTAGGGGCTGCACGGCGGGTAGGAGGGCCCGGCGGCGGCGCTGTCCTGGCCGACGCCAAGGGCCACGCCGCTGAGCGCGCTCCCGCAGCCCTTCGTCGGCATCGCCTGCGCGTAGAAGTTGCCGGCGTCGTCGGTCTTGGCCGACCACTGATACCGGCCCCCTTCGCTCGGCCCGGAGCGGCCGGTGACGACGCGCGGATCGCTGCTCGGATCGCGCTGATCGGCGATCTGTTCGAAGACGACGACCTGGCGCTTCGCGCCGCAGGCCTTGGCGGGACTCGAGACGTAGCCATAGACACCTTCGGGATAGGACTGGATCGTCACCTTGGTCGGCGCGGGCGCGGCGCCGGCAGCGGTGGCAAAGCATGAGAGGCAGGCAAGGGCCACCACCAGGGCGACAGACAACTTCGGCATCTTCAGGTCTCCCTGGGGGTCGATATGCGATTTTGGGACGGCGATGCGCAATTCCGACTCGGAACGGCGATCCCTGCGTCCCCGCATCGACAGCGCCGAGGGAAAGCTTGAATCCCTCGGCAACCGCGGCACTGGGCACGGATTCGGTAACGCTTTGTGCACCTTCGACCAAGAAGTGGCATGAAGACGCAACAGCTTGATCGGATCGGGACCGACCCGGAGGCATTCGAAGCCTTCTATCGCGAGAACGTCGAGGGCGTGCAGCGGTTCGTCGCCCGGCGGGTCGACGACCGCGAGCGGGCCGCCGACCTGACCGCCGAGATCTTCCTCGCCGCGATCACCGCTGCTCATACCTACGACCGGCGGCTCGGGCCGCCGCAGGCGTGGCTCTACGGGATCGCCCGGGTGACCGTGGCCGCCGACCGGCGCCGCCGCGGGCGGGAGCGGGCCGGGATGCAGCGGGTGCGCGGCAGTGCCCTGATCGGCGATGACGACATCGCCGCGATGGACGCTCGGATCGACGCCGAGGCGCGCTCGCGCGAGCTGTACGCGGCGATGGGCCGGCTGGCGGAGGGGGAGCGCGCGGTGCTGGAGCTGGTCGTGCTCGACGGCCTCTCGGTCAGCGAGGCCGCGGCGGCGGCCGGGGTGCGACCGGTCACCGCGCGGGTCCGCCTGCACCGGGCACGGCGGAAGCTGCGCGCCGAGCTGGAGGGACCGTCGCCAAGGGCGCGACGGCCAGTCAACCAACCACAACGAATCGAGGAGGAAGGATCGTGAATCAGGGACAGGATCAGGGCGTGAACTTTGAGGAGCGCCTGCTCGCCGAGCTGCGGGCGGTGGTCGAGGAGCGCGCGGCGCACGCGGGTGCCGGAGCGGGTGTGGAGCGAAACCGTCGCTATGCGACGGTAAGTCTCCACAGCAGGCTCGCGGCTGGCGGCGGCCGACGCCTCGCGCCGCGGCTCGTCTTCGGCGGCGCGGCGGTGGCCGCGGTCGCGGCCGCGGTGCTCGCGGTCAGCTCCGGCACCGATGACACCAGCTCCGCCTTCGCGGTCGAACCGCAGGGGGACGGCGAAGTGCGGGTCGAGATCAGCAGCCTGAGCGACGCCGAAGGGCTGGAGAAGGCGCTCGGCGAAGCGGGGATCAAGGCCGACGTCAACTACCTGGCGGCGGGGATGGCCTGCCGCGAACCGCGCTTCACGCCCAACAGTGGCGGCGGCGGGCCGGAGAGAAGCAAATCGTCGAGCTCGGTGAGGCAGACCGACTCGGGCGTGGTCTTCACCATCACCCGCAGCGGGATCGATCCCGGCGACACCCTCCTCGTGACCGCCTCCCCCGGCCCCGAAGGCATAGGCGACATGCTCAGCGTGCAGATCGCCGAAGGCGCGGTATCGGCCTGCGTCCCGGTCGCGGCGCCCGAACTCCCACCCGGCGCCGTCACCCAGTCGAGCGGTCCGCAGAACGGTGGGCCGCAGAAGGGCCTCAGCCAGAGCGGGGGTTGAGCACGCGGGCGGCTTGACACGCGGCATTCGGGCGGAGAAGCTTCCTCGCCCGAATGCCGCTCCGCCGTCTGGCCTTCCGGTCGTGCTCGCGTTTTCGCTGCTCTTCGCCGCCTCGGCGCACGCCTACGTGTACTGGGGCGACTTCCAGGGCGGGACCATCGGGCGCGCCAACCTCGACGGGACCAACGTCGAAGACGCATTCATCCCGACCGGCGGACATCCCGTCGCGGTCGCCGTGACTTCCTCCCACATCTACTGGGCGAACGAAACCGGCGGCTCGATCGGACGGGCCAACATCGACGGCACCGCGGTCGAACCGAACTTCATCACCGGCATCAACAAGCCGTGGGGCGTGGCGGTGAGCCCCACCGCGATCTTCTGGCCGAGCCTCGGCGGCAACGAGATCGGCAAAGCGAACCTCGACGGCAGCGGGAAGACTCTCGGGCTGGTGACGGGAGTGGGCTCGCCGTGCAGCATCGCCATCGACAGCGGCCACGTCTACTGGGGGAGCGCCCAGCTCACCGCGTTCCTCGGCCGAGCCTCGCTGACCGGCAGCTCTCCCGAACGCGAATGGGTCAACCTGGGCACCTACGTCCCCTGCGGCCTGGCCGCAAACAGCGCGAACCTCTTTTTCGCCGATACCGGCGCCTTCGGGCCAGCCCACGAAATCGGCCGCGTCAACATCAAAGACGGGAGCGGCCTCGACAAGAGCATCATCGGCGAAGCCGAAGGGCCTTGCGGGCTGACCGTGTTCGGCAGCAAGCTCTACTGGGCGAACAGCGGCAACGGCACGATCGGCGTCGCCAACACCGACGCCACCGCGGTCGACGAGAGCCTGGTGCAGACCGGAGTCGACGAAATCTGCGGCGTCGCGGTCGACTCGCTGTTCTCGCCGCCGATCCCGCCACCGGCCCCGCCCGAAGCTGGCTCCGGCGGCTCCGTGAGCCCTGCGCCGACCCCGACCCCCGGCCCGCCGACCCCGGGGACGATCCGACTGCTGAAGCTGAAACCGAACCCGGCGCGAGGCACCGCCCAGCTGAAGGTCGAAGTCGACGAGGCGGGCGTGGTGTCGCTGTCCGGCAAGGGCGTGGTCGCCGCGAAAGCGACGGCGCGGGCGGCCGGTCCCGTCACCCTGAGCGTGCGGCCGACGAAGGCCAAGCTGGCGACGTTGACGCAGACCGGACGGCTGGCGACGAAGCTGATCGTGACCTTCGTGCCCGGCAACGGCGGCGCGAAGGCCGTCCTCCGCCAGTCCTCGACGCTGCACAAGCGTTGAGACCACGACCGCTGAGCCCGGCGCCGGCCCCCCGACGGGCTCGCCGGGCTGCGGACGGCGGCGAGCGAAGCGCTGGCGCTGATCGCCGAACTGATCGCGCAGGGCGCTCGAGTCGGTCACCCGCGGCCACTACGCGATGATCAGCGCCTGCTTCGAGTCCGCCACTTCGGAGATCTCCGAGCTGCCGGGAAACACCCTTCCCTACCTGATCGAGATCCAAAGCCGGCACGGCGACTACCTGATGAGCTCGACCTCGGCCGAGTACGAGGACGAGCTGGAGCGCCTTCGCTCCCCGAGCGTCCGGCGGCTCGAGGAACGGGTCGAACGTCTGCTCGCCGGGGACGCGGCCGAGGAGTGGGCACGCGGCGGCCCGGCGTCGCAGCCGAGCCCCGAGGCCGCGGCAGCCTGCGCGGCGGCGCGCGGCTCGATCGGCAGCTAGCCGGCTACCCGGATCACCCCTCTGCGGTTGATCGTGACCACCTTGAGGCCACTGGGCCACATCGCCAGCGTCGCCCCCATGCCGACCACCAGCAGTGCAGCCGATACGTAGGTACCGGCGGTGACGGTATAGCCGTCGAGATCCACGACCTTCGAGATGAGGATCACGAGCCCGGCCACCCAGAGCGCCGTCGCGACGAGGAGCCGCGTCCGATAAAGGCGGGTCAGCGCCGTCTGCCCCGGGCGGGCCACGACGAGCGGCAGGGCGAAGAGGATCGCGACCGGCCCGGCGAGGAAGCCGAGGCCGATCTTGACCGTGCCCAGAGAATTCTGGGCGAGGTCGAACAACGCCGAGCGGTCGAACCAGGTGAGGCCCGACCCGATCAAACCGAGCAGCAGGCCCGCGGCGCAGATCGAGGCGAGGTTGCTGGCGATCCACACCCGCCGCGAGGCTACGTACGCATCTCGAAGTCCCATCGTCCGAAGCTAGAAGCGCCGGGCCGGAGCAGCATCGGGGAATCGGCGAACCGGATCGCGGGGAAAACTACGCAGTGCGCATAGGAGTGCGCCTTGACGCGGCCCGGCACTGGTGAGACGTTCGCCCTCCGCTACCTATCGGAGGGAGAGAAGATGGCCGAGGGATTGATTCTCGAGTTCGACGGATTGGGCGTCGAGCAGTACCAGCAGGTGAACCAGCTGCTGGGCATCGACATGGACAGCGGCGAGGGCGACTGGCCGGCGGGCCTCCACACCCACGTCGGCGGGGCCAAGGACAACGGCTGGGTCGTCTTCGAGCTATGGGCTTCGCGAGCCGATCAGGAACGCTTCCTGGCCGAGCGACTCGGTCCGGCGCTGGCCCAGGCCGGGATCGAGGGACCGCCGGCGCGGATGGAGTGGATCGAGGTCGCGGCGCACCAGACGCCGGGCTCCTAGCCCCAGCCGAGATGTGGTCACGGTCGAATGTCCAGAAGAAGCCTTCGCCGTCGGCGAGTTCGGGGTCAGCTCCGGCTGAGGAGTGCCCCCGGCGGGACTCGAACCCGCGCCGCGCGGCTTAAAAGGCCGCCGCTCTAACCAACTGAGCTACAGGGGCGAGCGACCATCGTAGACGGCAATGGGCCGAGGGCGGAGCGTCGCCGGGGCAGGCGGTGGTCAGGAGAGATCGGGGATGCCCTCGTAGGCGGTGGAGGGCTCGGCGTAGGTGCGCTGGGGGATGCGGCCGGCGGTGCGGGCGAGGTGGCCGGCTTCGACGGCGGCGCGCAGGGCGCGGGCCATCGCGGTCGGCTCGGCGGCGCCGAAGATGGCGCTGGCAGCGAGGACGGCGGAGCAGCCGAGCTCGAGGGCGAGGGCGGCGTCGGAGGCGGTGCCGATGCCCGCGTCGAGGATGATCGGGACCTCGGCGCGCTCGGTGATGATCGCGATGTTGTACGGGTTGCGGATGCCGGCGCCGGAGCCGATCGGCGAGCCGAGCGGCATCACGGCGGCGCAGCCGACGGCCTCGAGGCGGCGGGCGAGGATCGGGTCGTCGTTGGTGTAGGGGAGGACGGTGAAGCCGTCGGCGACCAGCTGCTCGGCGGCGTCGACGAGCTCGACCGCGTCGGGGAAGAGGGTGCGGTCGTCGCCGATCACCTCGAGCTTGATCCAGTCGGTCTGGAAGGCCTCGCGGGCGAGCTTGGCGGTGCGGACCGCGTCGCGGGCGGTGTAACAGCCAGCGGTGTTGGGGAGGACGAAGAGGCCGAGGCGGTCGATCACGTCGAGTACCGAGCCGCCCGCGGCGAGGTCGATGCGGCGCAGGGCGACGGTGACGATCTCGGTGCCGGCGGCGGTGAGGGCGTCCGCCATCTGCTCGAGCGAGCGGAAGCCGCCGGTGCCGGCGATCAGCCGAGACGACCACTCGCGGTCGCCGAGCGTCCAGGTTTCGGCGCCGCCCTGGATCGCGGCGAGGACCTCGACCGCGGCCCCGTCGGTGAGCGGCGTCGACTCCCACTGCGAGCGCGGCACGACCTCGCCGTCCAGCGCGATCGCGACCCCGCGTGCCGACTCCGGAGCCCCGGCGGCGCGCGCCGCCTCCAGGAGCGTCGCCGCCTCGCCGAGCTCCACCATCTCCCCGTTCAGCTCGATCCTCATCGCGCCGCCCCCAGGGGGTTGTTGTCCTTGGTCGCCCTCTGGGCTACCAAGGACAACGGGTTGGGACCAGCGCCGGGGCTTCTTCCTTTTGTCGCCCTCTGGGCGACAAAAGGAAGGCGGTTGGGGTCGGCCTTCGCCATTGCGGCGGGGGGAGCCTTGCCGGCCAACGTGGCGGCGACCGCGTCGGCGGTGATCGGGGCCAGCAGGATGCCGTTGCGGAAGTGGCCGGTGGCGAGGACGAGGCCGTCGACCGCCCCGCGCCCGACGATCGGCAGGTTGTCGGGTGACCCGGGCCGGAGGCCGGCGATCATCCCGGCCAGCTCCATCTCGGCGACCTCGGGAAGGACGCGATAGGCCTCGCGCAGCAGCTCGTGGACCCCGCCCGCGGTGACGGTGGTGTCGAAGCCGCGCTCTTCCTGGGTCGCGCCGATGACCAGACGGCCGTCGTCGCGCGGCACCAGGTAGACGCGCTCGGAGGCGATGTTGCGGTTGGCGACCGGCGGCCCATCGTCACGCGGCCTCAGTTCGATCACCTCGCCCTTCACCGGTCGCACCGGCGGCCGCGCCTCCGGCGCCAGCCAGGGCGTCTGCCCCGACCAGGCCCCGTTGCAGAGGACGACCGCGTCGGCGTGGAGGTCCTCCCCGGCCCCGGTGCGGACGCCGACCAGGCGCTCGCCGTCCCAGAGGCCGTCGACCACCTCGGTGCCGGTGCGGAGCTCGCCGCCGGCCTCGCGCAGCGCCGCGGCCAAGGCGAGGGCCAGGCGGCGGGGATCGACGGAGGCGTCGCCGGGCGCCAGCACGCCGCCGACGAAGGAGGTCGTCAGCCCCGGCTCCAGCTCGCGGCAGCGCCGCGGGGTCAGCCACTCGGCTTCGAGGCCGAGTTCCCGCTGCAGATCGTGGCGCCGCCGCAGCTCGCCCGCCTCGTCGCGATCGAGCGCCAGGTCGAGCGCGCCGTTGCGCTGATGCCCGGTCCCCTCCCCGCTCACCGCCTCCAGCTCGGCGACGAACGCGGGCCAGAGCTCCGCCGCGGCGAGCATCATCGACAGCAGCTCGGGCTCGCCGAAGGAGAGCTCGCCGACCGGCGCCAGCATCCCGGCGGCGACATTGGTCGCCCCGGCGGGTGGCTCGGCCCGCTCCAGCACCGCCACCCGCGCCCCGCCCTGCGCCGCGCGCCAGGCACTGGCGAGGCCGATCACGCCTCCACCGACGAACACCGCGTCGAAGCCTTCATCACTCTGGGAACTGCTCTTGCCGCTCACTCCATTTGCCTCCGCCGGCATTACCCGGATCAGGTCAGACGGTCGGTGACCTCGTTGCCACCCTCTCAGCCCTCCTGCTCGGGCTCCCGTGCGCCCCAGATCCTACTCGGATGCCGCCGCCGGCCATAATCGGACCGTGAGCTTCTCCCCACCCGAGGGCCAAGGACCGTTGCGGCGCGAGCGCCTGCGCACCGCCCGCCTCTACTTCGTCTGCGACGCGCGGCCGCACGGGGCCGATCCCGAAGCGCTGCTGCGGGCGGCGCTCGGCGGCGGCGTGGACATCGTGCAGCTGCGCGAGAAGCAGCTCGGGCGGGCGGAGATCGAACGGGCGGCGTCGACCTTCCGGCGCATGGCCGACAACTACTCGGCGCTCTTCATCGTCAACGACGACCCCGACCTGGCGCGGATCGTCAACGCCGACGGGGTGCACGTGGGGCAGGACGACGCCTCGGTCGAAGAGGCGCGGGCGGCGCTCGGGGCGAACGCGATCGTCGGCCAGTCGACCCACTCCGAGGAGCAGATCGCGGCGGCCGAAGGACGCGACATCGATTACTTCGCCGTCGGGCCGGTCTGGGAGACGCCGACCAAACCGGGGCGGCCGGCGGTCGGGCTGGACCTGGTGACCCACGCGGCGGGGGTGGCGCAGAAGCCGTTCTTCGCGATCGGCGGGATCAGCCCACTGAACGCCGACCAGGTGGTCGCGGCGGGGGCGCAACGGATGTGCGTGGTGCGGGCGATCCGCGACGCTCCGCACCCCGAAGTCGCGGCGGAAGCGCTGCGGCGGGCGTTCGACGTCGAGGGATCCGGAAGAGGTGTCGCGCCCGGTGGCTGAGCCGCGGCGCAAGCGCAAGGAGCGCGGCGAGGCCGCCGCCAACGGCACCCAAGCGTCCCGTCCCCGCCCCAACCCGCGCGAGCGGATGGAAGCGGGCTACGCCAAGGCCGAGCTCCGTAACCAGGCGACGCGCGAGGCGCTGGTCCCGCTCGCCCCCGGGGAGCGGCCGCCCGTCGTCACCGTCAGCGCCATCCTCGCCGCCCTCGTCGCGGTCTCGATCCTCGTCACCTACGCCGCCGGGGTGAAGGTGAACGGCTCGCACCCCGCCCTCAGCTCCGCCCTCGCCCCCGTCCTGATCATGGGCGTCCTCGCCTGGGGGATGTGGCGGGCGCGCTACTGGGCGGTGGTCTGCTTCCAGGCCGTCCTCGTCTTCCTCATCTTCGCCGCCGTCTACGCCCTGCTGGTGGAAGCGACCTCGGTCGGCGGCTTCGCGGTGACGGTCGGCCTGCTCGCCGTCTCCGGCACCCTGTTCTGGCTGATGGTGAAGGCGATGGCCCGGATCCAGATGCCGGATCGGATGCCGCCGCGGTAGCGGCGCGGACCGCGCTGACGTCCCCGATCGGGGGGTCTTGTATACCAGCGGGAGGCCGGAGCGGCCCTTTCTATAGGCTCAATTTCCTATGCCAGAGAGCTTTGATGTCATCGTGATCGGGGGTGGCCCGGGCGGTTATGTCGCCGCTATCCGCGCCGCCCAACTCGGACAGAAGACCGCCGTCGTCGAGCGCGACAAGGCCGGTGGGCGCTGCCTCAACTACGCCTGCATCCCGGCGAAGACGATCCTCCGCTCGGCCGAGCTTTATGACGACGTGCGCAACGGCGCCGAGCTCGGCATCACCGGCGAGGTGGCGATCGACTGGCCCGCCCTGCAGGCGCGCCGGGCGAAAGTCTCCGAATCGCTCTCCAAAGGCGTCGAGTTCCTCTGGGACAAGGGCCAAATCACCAAGATCGAGGGCGAGGGCTCGCTGACCGCCGACGGCAACGTGTCGGTGAACGGCGAGGTCTACGAGGCGAAAGCCGTGGTCCTGGCGACCGGCTCGGTGGCGCTGCCGATCCCCGGGGTCCCCTTCGGCGGCCGCGTCCTCGACACCTGGGGCGCCTGGTCGCTCCCCGAGCAGCCGCAGAAGATCGCCGTGGTCGGCTGCGGCGCCTCGGGCGCGGAGATCGCCTCCGCCTACGCGCGGCTCGGCACCGAGGTGGTCCTGGTCGAGATGGTCGACCAGATCCTCCCCGCCGAGGACAAGGACACCGCCAAAATCGTCGAACGCGTCTTCAAGAAACAGGGGATCGAGATCTCCACGGGCGAGCCGGTGGAGAACGTCGAGGTCGGCGAGGGCTCGGTCAAGTTCACCTACGGCGACAAGAGCGCCGAGGTCGACTACCTCTGCGTCGCCGGCGGCCGCGGCCCCGACACCGAGGCGCTGAACCTCGAGGCGGCGGGCGTGCAGCTCGACGAGGGCGGCCGCAAGATCAAGGTCGACGAGTTCCAGCGGACCACCAACCCGAAGGTCTTCGCGATCGGCGACCTGGTCAACCAGAAGGCGCTCGCCCACAAGGCCGAGGAGGAGGGCGTCGTCGCGGTCGAGACCGCGGCGGGCGTCGAGACCGAGCCGGTGAACCAGGGCCTGCTGGTCGGCGCCACCTTCACCCACCCGCAGGTGGCGAGCGTCGGGCTCACCGAGGCGGCCGCCAGGGAGGCGGGCCACGAGGTGAAGGTCGGCAAACAGAAAATCTCCGGCGAGGGCGCCGGCACCGTCTACGACGACAAAGACGGGATCGTCAAGCTCGTCGTCGACGCCAAATACGGCGAGATCCTCGGCGCCCACATCGTCGGCAACCGGGCCTGCGACATGATCGCCGAGCTGGTCGCGGTGATGGCGCTCGAGGGCGGCTACCAGGAGCTGAGCCGGATCGTCCACCCGCACCCGACCGTCTCCGAGGCGGTCCTCGACGCGGCGCGCGCGGTGGACGGCTGGGCGATCCACGCCTGAGCGTCCTGCAAATCGGCGCATCTCGGGGTCCTCGGTCGTTCGGCTCGGGTCACGCACTGGAGTGCGCTCCCCTCGCCTCACTTCCCTGCGTCCCCCGATCTGCTTGATTTTCGGACACTCAGATGCCTCGCGCCGTCTTTTACTTTGACCTCGGTTCGCCTTACGCCTACCTGTCGGCGGAGCGGATCTCGGGGCTCTTCAATGCGGCCGGGCTGGAGCAACCGGAGTGGCAGCCGATCCTGCTCGGCGGGCTCTTCCGCCACTTCGACCGCGGGTCCTGGGCGCTGACCGAGGCGCGGGCCGAAGGGGTCGCGGAGGTCGAGGAGCGGGCCGCGCGCTACGGCCTGCCGCCGCTCGTCTGGCCCGACCCCTGGCCGGGCGAAATGCTGAACGCGATGCGGGTCGCGACCTTCGCCAAACAGACCGGCCGCACGGTCTCCTTCAGCCTCGCCGCCTTCCGCCAGCAGTTCGCGGCGGGCAAAGACCTGACGATCCCGGACAACGTGCTGATCGCCGCGGCGGCCTGCGAGCTCCACCCGCGCGCGCTCGAAGCGGCGGTGAAGACCAAGGGCGTCAAAGACGCGCTGCGCACCGCCACCGACGAGGCCGCGGCGGCGGGCGTCTTCGGCGTCCCCAGCGTGCGGGTGGGTGAGGAGGTCTTCTGGGGCGATGACCGCCTGGAGGAGGCGGTGGAGGCCGCTGGGCGGTCGACCTAACCGGCGCTATAGGTGGTTTAGGACGACCGCGCCTCCGCCGGGCTAACCTGAGCTTGTGCCAAGCCTCCCCGATGCCGCGACCTGTTACGAGCTGCTCGCGCGCATGGCCCTGATCCGGCGCTTCGAGGAGGAGGCGGGACGGCAGTACCAGCGGGCGAAAGCGGGCGGCTTCCTCCATCTCGCGATCGGCGAGGAGGCGACGATCGTCGGCACCACCTCGGTGATGCGCGACGAAGACTTCCTGATCGGCACCTACCGCACCCACGGCCACGCGATCGCCCGCGGCACCGACCCCAAAGCGGTGATGGCGGAGCTCTTTGGCCGCGTCGACGGCACCAGCGGCGGGCGCGGCGGCTCGATGCACATCTTCGACGCCGAGCGCCGCTTCATGGGCGGCTACGGGATCGTCGGCGGCAACCTGCCGATCGCGGCGGGCCTCGCCCTCGCCTCCCAGTACAAGGGCGAAGACGCGGTCACCGTCTGCATGTTCGGCGATGGCGCCTCCAACGCCGGCAACTTCGGCGAGACGATGAACCTGGCGGCACTGTGGTCGCTGCCGGTCCTCTTCCTGGTCGAGAACAACCTCTACGGGATGGGGACGGCGATCGAGCGCCACTCCGCCCAAACCGACCTCTCGAAGAAGGCCGAGGGCTACGGCGTGCCGGGGACGCGGATCGACGGCATGGACGTGGTCGAAGTGCGCGACGCGGTGTCCGCGGGGCTGCGCTCGGCGCGCGAGGAAGAACGGCCGACGCTGATCGAGGTCGTCACCTACCGCTACCGCGGCCACTCCGCCGCCGACCCGGAGGTGTATCGGGAACGCGAGGAGGTCGAGCAGTGGCGGGAGAAAGACCCGATCGAGAGCTTCGGCCGGCGCTGCGTCGAGGCGGGGGTGCTGGGCGAACGGGAGGTCGGCCAGGCGCGCGACGCGGCCGAGGAGACCGTGCGGGCGGCAGTCGAGTTCGCCGACGCCTCGCCGGAACCGGCGCTGGACACGATGTACGAGAGCCTCTACGCGCTGACCGATTACCCGGGTGGCTGGTACGCGGTCGACGAGCGCAGCCCGGAGCCGCACCGAGGCGAGCACGAGGCCGACATGCCGGAGCGGGCGCGCGAGCTGGCCGAGGCCGGCGCCGCCTATGCAGAGGTCGAGGAGGAGGGCGAGCGGCCGAACCCGGCGGTGGAGGGCGATGCCCAGGATGGGACCGTGTCTCGAATCGGGCGGGATCCGGAGACCCCAGGCGAGGCAAACTCGGCGGAACCTGCGGACGCGGGGACGGCCGGCGACGACCAGGTCGGCCCGCCGGCCGCGGCCCGCGAGGTCGACCGTTCAGAGGAGCGCGAAAGCTGATGGCCGAGCTGCGGATGCGGGAAGCGCTGCGCGACGCGATGGCGGAGGAGATGCGCCGCGACGAGTCGGTCTTCGTGATGGGCGAGGACGTCGGCGTGTTCCGCGGCGCCTTCAAGGTGACCGACGGGCTGCTCGACGAGTTCGGCGAGCGCCGCGTCCGCGACACGCCGATCTCCGAGAACACGATCGTCGGTGCGGGCGTCGGGGCGGCGATGAACGGCCTGCGGCCGATCGTCGAGCTGATGACGGTGAACTTCTCCCTGCTGGCGCTCGACCAGATCATCAACCACGCCGCCGCGATCCCCTACATGTTCAACGGGCAGGCGAAGGTGCCAATGGTGATCCGCATGCCCGGCGGCGGCGGGCACCAGCTGGGGCCGACCCACTCGCACAGCTTCGAGGCGCTCTACCTCCAGGTGCCGGGACTGCTGGTCGCCTGCCCCTCGACGCCCGGCGACGCGAAGGGCCTCTTGAAGTCGGCGATCCGCGACGACAACCCGGT
>DATEDJ010000066.1:0-11182 GCA_035281725.1 Solirubrobacterales bacterium | reverse complement strand
ACGCCGAGGGGCGGGTCACCGACCTCACCGTCTTCCTCCGCCCGCAGAAGGCGGTGCAGGCATTCAACAAGCAGATGGTCGCCCGCCTGGGCGCCGCGCCGCCCGCCTGACGCGGCCCGTCTAGAATCCGCGATCCCGTTCTCCGGGGGAGTGCCCGAGTGGTTAAAGGGGACTGGCTGTAAACCAGTTGGCTATGCCTACAGAGGTTCGAATCCTCTCTCCCCCATAGGTTGTCCGCGGCTCGCGGGCAGGGGATCGACAACGCGACGGGGACAGGGGCCGGGGGCGGATGACGGTGACGGGGGGACACGAGGAGAGCGGGTTGCCACCGGCTGGCTGGTATCCGGACGTCGCCAACCCGGCGCGCGAACGGCTATGGACGGGCGAGCGCTGGGTCGAGTGGATCCGGCCGGTGAAGGTCGGGCGGGTCGAAGCCGATCCGGCGGGCTGGCGAGCCGATCCGCGGCGACCGGGGTCAGAACGGCTCTGGAGCGGCGAGATGTGGACCGAGGAGACGCGGCGGGTGGGGGAGGCCGGCGCGACGGCTTCGTCCTCGGCGCTTCCCGGGCCGGACGTGACCGCACCGGTGCCGGGCCTGCGCCCGTTGCCCGCGGTCCTGCACCACGACGACCACCCGCCGGAGGCGCTGCGGACGCTCGGCATCCTGGTCCAGATCGCGCTGGTCGCGGTGATCCTCGGGGCGCTCGCCGAGCTGGTCGTGGGCGGCTTCTACATCGACGTCCTCGGCGACTTCATCCGCCATCAGGGGTCGTCGGTGTCGCATACCGAATCGGTGATCGACGCCCTGAGCGCGACCCGCACGATCGTCCTGATCGCCGAGGGGGTCACCGCCCTCGCCTTCCTCTTCTGGTTCTACCGCGCCTACCGCAACCTGATCCGCACCGGGATCCGCGACGTGCGCTACGGGCCGGGTTGGGCGGTCGGCGGCTGGTTCATCCCCTTCTTCAACCTGGTGCGGCCGAAGCAGGTCGCCAACGACATCTGGAAGGGGTCGGCGAGCGCCGGGACGGTCGGCATCGCCCGCTGGCGCGAGATCGCCCTGCCCGCCTCGCTCAACTGGTGGTGGGGAGTCTGGATCTTCGGCTGGGTGATGGTCGGTCTCGGCAACAGCTCGGTGACCCGCGCCCGGGTCGACCTGTTCGTCTACACGACCGACTCCCTGGAAAGTCAGCGCATCGGCATGTGGTTCCTCGAGATCGGCCTCGTCGCCTTGATCGCCGCGGCCGTCCTCGCTCTCTTCCTGGTGCGGAGAATTTCCCGCATGCAAGACGACAACTTCAAGGCGGCGCCCGCCTGGGACCCCCACCTGCCCTCACCAGGACATCCCTGGGCCGCGACCGCGGCGGCCACGGCTGCCGCGCCGTCGTCGGGAGCGGCCTCGGCGCCGTCCGCGGTCGGGATGAAGGTCTGCCCCGACTGCGCCGAGCACGTCAAAGCGGCGGCCCGGGTCTGTCGCTACTGCGGCTATCGCTTCAGCGACCCCGCCTGAGCGACCGAGGCTGGGGTCGGCGCCCCAGAGCGTCCGTTCAGGAGTCCACATCGCCGCCACCCAGGTGGCCGTCGGCAGGGTCGACGCGGGCCACCGCACACGAGGTGACCCGCGTCGAATACCCGCCTCGGGGGTCGAAGACGACCGTCAGCTCGACCTTCACGCTCCCGGGCTCCCCGGTACTCAGTCCCGGAGTCGGAAAAGGCCGCTCCCTACCGCTGACCATCCTCGCCTTCACGCGACCGATCCTCGTCGGCGGACGCCCTGACGACCACAGGGTGCACCCCTAACATCGACGCGGCATCATTTGAGAACTCACGGAGTTCACGAGGGAGCTCCGGTGAAGAACGCGGGGGAACCGGCTGTGGGGGACGTTCGGACGCTGTTGGAGCGGGAGGCCGAGTTGGCCGCGATCGCGGCGGCCGTCGAGGCGACCGTGGGAGGCGCCGGGCGCGCGGTGGCGATCGAGGGCGAGGCGGGCGTGGGAAAGACCAGCCTGCTGGGCGCGGCGCGCGGGCTGGCGGCCGAAGCCGGGGCCGAGGTCCTGTCCGCGCGGGCGGGTGAGCTGGAACACGATTTTCCCTTCGCCGTGCTGCGCCAGCTGCTCACGCCGCCTCTGCGGTGGGCGTCGGCGAGCGAACGTGAGTCGCTGTTCGAGGGTGCCGACGCGGCCCGCCGCGCCCTCGGGCTGCCCGGCGCCGACGGCTCCGCCGCCGACACGTTCTCGGTCCTCCACGCTCTCTACTGGGTGGTCGCCGGCCTCGCCGAGCAGGGCCCGCTGATGCTCTCGATCGACGACGCCCAGTTCGCCGACGCCGCCTCGCTCGACTGGCTCGCCTTCATGCTGCCCCGGCTCGGGGAGCTCCCGTTGTGCGTGATGCTGGCCCGTCGAACCGGCGAAGCCGAGAGCCCGAGCCTGGCCCGGATCGTCGGCGATCACGGCGTCGAGATCGTTCGCCCGGCGCCGCTGACCAGCGCGGCGACCGCGACGCTGATCGGCGCGGCGCTCAGTCAGGAGCCCGATTCGGCCTTCGCCACGGTCTGCCACGAGGTCACCGGCGGGAACCCGTTCCTGGTCACCGAACTCGGACGCGAGCTCGCCGACCAGGGCATCGACCCGCGGGCCGAGCAGAGCGAATCGGTCCGGGGGCTGGCACCGGAGCGGGTCGCCCAGACCGTGCTGGCGCGGATCTCCCACCTCCCGCCGGAGGCGCTGACGCTCGCCCGCGCGGTCGCGATCCTCGGCGACGGCTGCGAGGCGGGGGTCGCGCTGAAGCTGGCGGGGATCGACCGGGAGGCGGGACGGCAGGTGGCCGACTCGCTGCGCAAGGCCGCCATCTTCGACCACGGCGACTCGCTCAGCTTCATCCACCCCTTGGTCCGCAACGCGGTCTACGCCGACATCAGGGCGGGCGAGCGCAGCGCCGCCCACGCCACAGCGGCGGCCCTCCTGCGCGAGACCGGCGCCGCCCCGGAACGGGTCGCCGACCAGCTCCTGGCCGGGGAACCTCGCGAGGACGCCGCCGCCGCCGAGACGCTGCTCGAAGCGGGGCGTCGGGCCCTCACCGACGGCGCCCCGCGCTCCGCCATCTCCTACCTCGCCCGCGCCCTGCGAGAGCCGCCGCCGGCCGACCTGCGCCTCGAGGTGCTGGCCGGGATCCTCACCGCCGGCATGCGGGCGGCCGACCGGGAGGCGTTGGCGATGGTCGAGCCCGAGCTGCGGGCGGCGATCGACCGTGATCCGGCCGGGACCCGAGGCGTCACGATCGAGCTGTTCAAGGCGATGGTGTCTTCCGGCCGCCTCGACGAGGCCGCCCGGCTCCTGCCGCCGGCGGTCCAGGCGGCGGCCGACGAAGGGGACATCGAGAACGCCTTCCGGATGGATTCGCAGCTGCGGACGATCGGGATGGTCGTTTCTTCGGCCCCGAAGGTGGATCTGGAGCGCTACCTGGACCAGGTCGAGCCCGACTCGCCGGCCGGCCGCCTCGCCGCGGCGATCGAAGCTCGCGTCGCCGTCATCGCCGAGTCGAGGCCCGATGCGGTCGAGGCGGCGAAGCGCGCGCTCGGCAACGGTTGCAGTCTCTTCGAAGAGGAGCCGGAGATGATCTCGGCGCCGACCAGCGTCTTCGTCCTGATGGCCGCCGACGAGGTCGATGCCGCCGCCGCGGCGGCCGACCGGGCGCTCGAGATCGCCCGCCGGCGCAACTCGGCCCCGGAGATGGGACGGGCGTGGTTCGTCAAGGGGGTGATCGCGTGGACCTACGGTGACCTCGTCGCCTCCGAGGGTCACCACCGCCAGGCCCGCGAGATCGGCATCCTGGCGGGGATCCCGCCGCTCTCGTTCATCACCGCCGGCCCCCTGGCCGAGCTGATGATCCAGCGCGACGAACTCGACGAGTCCGAGGCGATCCTGGCGACGATGGGCGTCGCCGGCGGACCGATCCCGCCGAGTGGCATCTTCATGCTGCTGCTGACCACGAGGGCGAGGTTGCGCTGCGAACGGGGGGAATACGCCGAGTGCCTCGAGGACGTCGCGACGGTCGTCGGGCAGAGCGAGGAGATGGGGTACGGGCCCGGGCCGGCCTTGCTGCTCGGCATCGAGGAGGTCCGCTCCTTGGTCGCCTTGGGCCGGATCGAGGAGGCTCGCGAGCGCTCCGCGGTCCTGCTCGACTTCGGCCGCCGCTGGGGGGTTCCGATGTCGGTGTCCTACGCGCTGCGGGCCGCCGCGCCGAGTGCCGAAGGGGCGGCGGAGATCGAGATGTTGAGGGAGGCCGTCGAGGTGTCCTCGGGTTCCAACCGGCGCCTCCAGGTGGCCGAAGCCCACGTCGACCTCGGCGCCGCCCTGCGCCGCCAGAACCAGCGCGCGGCGGCGCGGGAGCCGCTGCGGGAGGGCCTGAAGCTGGCGCGCCGCTGCGGCTCGGTCCGGCTCGCCCGGCGCGCCCAGCAGGAGCTGCAGGCGACCGGGGAGACGGTGCGTCGCTACGCGCCCGTCGGGGTCGAGTCGCTGACCCCGAGCGAGCGCCGGACCGCGGAGATGGCGGCCTCGGGGATGACCAACCGCCAGATCGCCCAGTCGCTGTTCGTCACCATGAAGACGGTCGAGGCGCACCTGAGCGCGGCCTACGACAAGCTTGACATCGGCTCTCGCCGGGAACTGCCCGGCGCGCTGTCCGGGTCCCAGGCGACGGACTGAGATCACCGCGGCGCCGCTTCAGGCAGGATGCGTGCATGATCGAC
This sequence comes from Solirubrobacterales bacterium, assembly GCA_035281725.1. Lineage (GTDB taxonomy): Bacteria > Actinomycetota > Thermoleophilia > Solirubrobacterales > 70-9 > VAYN01. Next base: position 6,435 of record DATEDJ010000066.1, on the reverse strand, counting down.
ACACAGAACCTTGGCGGCAGGGTGATCGCGATCGCCGGGGTCGGCGGTGGGCTCGGGCCGGTGGTGGCGGCGCGGCTCGGGGCGGCCGGGGCGATCGTCGCCGGCGCCAACCGGGGACAGGAGGAAGTCGACGCGCTCGGCGCCGAGCTGGGGCTCGGCGAGCGCTGGGACGGCCGCGCGGTCGACCTCACCGACGAGGGCGCGGTGGCGGGCTGGCGCGACGGGCTGGTCGAGCGGTTCGGCCGGGTCGACGGGCTGGTCCATCTGGTCGGCGGTTGGCGCGGTGGGCAGCCGCTGCACGAGGAGCCGCTGGCCGACTGGGACCTGCTGCACGCGCTGCTGATCCGCACGGTGCAGCTGACCACGCGCGCCTTCCACGACCAGCTGGCGGCGAGCGCGCATGGGCGCTTCGTCCTCGTCTCGGCCAAGCAGGCGCAGCGGCCGAGCAACGGCAACGCCGCCTACGCGGCGGCGAAGGCGGCCGCCGAGGCCTGGACGCTGGCGTACGCGGACGGGTTCGGGCACGGCGGGGCGACGGCGAACATCATCGTCGTCGACGCCATCCTGACGGCCAAGATGCGCGAGGAGAACCCGGGGAAGGATTTCCCGACCTTCACCCCGACCGAGCACATCGCCGATGCGATCGCCTGGCTCTGCTCGGACGGCGCGGCGGAGATGAACGGCACGCGCCTGGCCCTTACGATGCCGTGATGCCTGCAGAGAGGAAGGCCGTCACCGACACCGACGGCAAGATGACGATCGGGGAGCTGGCCCGGCGCACCGGGATGACGATCCGCAACATCCGCGCCCACCAGACGCGCGGCCTGCTGCCGCCGCCGGAAGTGCAGGGCCGCACGGGCTATTACAACGAGGAGCACGTCGCGCGGATCGAACTGACCCGCGAAATGCAGGCCGAGGGGCTGAACCTGGAGGCGATCCGGCGGGTGCTGGAGAGCACCGGCGGCTCCTCCAAGGAGATGGTCGACTTCGCCCGCGCCGTGCGCGCGCCGTTCGAGGACGAGACGCCGGAAATCTTCGACGCCGGGGACTTCGCCGAGGCGTGGGGGGTGAAGACGGTCGACGAGCGGCTGCTGAGGAAAGCCGAGAAGCTGGGCACGCTGCGGGTGCTGCCCGACGGCCAGGTCGAGGTGATCAGCCCCCGCCTGCACCGCGCCGCGATCCGGATGATCGAGATCGGGATCAGCCCCGAGGCGGCCGTCGCCGTGGCGGCGAAGCTGCACGACCACGCCGACGCCGTCGCCCGCGCCTACGTCGACCTCTTCACCGAGCAGATCTGGGAGCCCTTCGACAAGGCGGGCCGGCCCGAAGAGGACTGGCACAAGGTGCTGGAGGCGCTCGAGGCGCTGCGCCCGCTCGCCTCCGACGCCCTCCTCGCGATGTTCCAGCTGACGATGAGCGAGGAGACCGAAAAGGCGGCCGAGCAGACGCTCCGCAACGCGGGCAAACCGCCGCGACGCGGACGGGGGCGCAAACGCCGGTAGCTGGCGCGGCCGGGGACGGGCGTGGCCCGTGGCCCCTGCGGCTGGGGACGGGTGGCCCGGGCGTCTCGGAGGCGACCCGGGCAGGCTGTGGCCGCCTCCGAGACGCCCGGGTCGGGAGGTCCGTGGAGGGATCGTCACGGGGTTCGTGGCGTCTTCGAGGAGGGACGGGATCCCCGTGGGGAGGGACGGGGCGACTACGGGGAGATGCCGGGATCCTGTGGGGAAGACGGGAGGGATGCGTGACGGAGATTCCCCGAACGTCACAGAGAGGTGCGTCCTCCCGGGGATCTACGGCCCTCCGGATCGCGCGGTCGACCTAACCGGCGCTATGGGTGGGTTAGGACGACCGCGCCTCGGCGAGCGTGGAGGAGTCGTGCGGTCCACGACCTCTCCCTCACGTCGCCGTGACGTTCACGCCGTCTCCCTCACGGATCCCTCAGCTCTTCCGCACCCCGGCCCTCGCAGGCGCCCCGCACCCCGCCGTCCCCCCGTGACCCGGCCATTTCGCGGCGGCCACAGCCTGCCAGGGCCGCCGCGAAATGGCCGCGTCCCTTGCCGTCGCGCGGATCAAGCATCTAGGGCAGGATCTCGAAGCCCTTGGTCACCGGCTTCGAGGTATTCGCCGATTCGTCGGTGGCCCGCAGTACCGCGACGTAGCGGCCGGGACGCGCCTTGAAGTGCTTCCACCGGGCCGCCACCTGGATCCGGTTGATGCCGAGGAAGGTGCTCCATTCGTGGTAGCCGTTGTAGACGCGCTTCCCTTTCGAATCGAGCCGGTAGTACTCGGCGTCGAGGGAGCCGCCCTCGCTGATCGAGGCGGTCATCTGGGTTCCCTTGGTACCGCGCAGCTTGGTCTTCTTCAACTTGACGTTGCCGAGCGTCGGCGGGGTCAGGTCGATGTTCAGCGGCGGCTGCGGGCCGGGGTTCGAGAACGGGTTGCCCGGGGTTGGGGAGACAACCACCTCGCCGTGGACCCAGGAGTGCAGCTTGCACTGGAAGAGGTAGGTGCCGGGTTCGTTGAACTGGAGCGTGTATTCGTCGCCCGCCCGGTGCTCGGGGACGTCGGTCCCGGGGTCGGAGTCCCACTGCAGGTCGTTCGGCGAGATCCCGGTGACGGAGTGCTGCAGGTCGGGCCCGAGCCAGTCCCAGGTGACTTTCTCACCGAGGTTGATGTGGACTTCCTTGTTCGACCATTCGTAGTTGAAGATCGAGACCCGCGTGTTGTCCGCGGCGGCGCCGCCCGGCCAGACTAAGGCCACCGCCGCGAGTGCGTTCGCAGTAATCACCGCATAGCGGTGATTACTGCGAACGCGTCTCAGTCGACGATGTACCACCCGTTCATCCCCATATGGAAATGGTTGAAGACGTGGCAGTGGTAGAACCAGCGGCCGGGGTTGTCCTCGACGAATTCGAGCCGGAACGAGTCCGCCGGGCCGAAGGTCTTGGTGTCGATGATCGTCCCGTCCGGGTCGGTCCAACGGTGGCCGTGCAGGTGGAAGGTGTGGAAGAAGTTGTCGAGGCCGTAGACGTGGAAGCCGACCCGCTGGCCGACTTTGGCGTGCAGGTCCGGCGTGTTGCCGGCGTAGGCGCGGCCGTTGATGCAGGAGAAGTTTTCCTTCAGGCCGGTGATCGGCGGTTCCCAGGAGTGGAAGCCGAGGAAGAACTCGGCTTCCGGGGCCTGCTCGCCGGGGGCGCGGATGACCAGCGGCCCGAACAGCCCCTTGAACACCGGCAGCGGGTCCATCGGCCCGTGGTCGTGGTAGAGCCAGGTGCCTTCGGTGCCCGGTTTCGCTTCCCAGACGTAGGTGAAGGTGCGGTTCTTCTGCACGAAGCCGCCGGGGTCGGTGAACTTGCCTTTGTAGCCGCCGTCCATCTCGTTGGAGTAGAAGATCCCGTGCGGGTGCATCGTCACCGGGGTCTTCAGCTTGTTGCGGAAGTGGACGACGAGGGTTTCGCCGACGCCCACTTCGAGCAGCGGCCCCGGCACCTTCGCCGGGCCGAGCGGTTCTTTGAAGTGGGGCGTCCAGGCACGGTAGGCCCAGGCGGTGAACTTGGTCTTGCCCTTGATCGGCATGTCCATCATCTGGTCACGGCCGGTGGGGACGATGTTCCACTCGACCGGCTCGGCGGTGATCCAGTACTCGCGCGCCGGGCCGTTGACGGTGAAGGCGGCGAGCTCGGTGGTGCCCGCGGCGCTCGCGCTGGCGGCGCCGCCGCCCACGTCGGCGGCCGCCACCTTCGGCGGCACCTCGACGCCCTTGGCCAGCCCGTCGACGTCGATCTGCCCTTCGCCGCCGCTGATCTTGTGGCCGGCGAGGGTGCAGAAGAGCGTGCCGCCCCCCAGCGCCAGGAACCCGCGCCGGTCCATCCCGTCGAAGTCCATCGCGACTACCCCTGGACAATCGTCGTCATTTCTTGACCACGATCGTCATGTGCATCTGCGTCGGGTGGATCGTGCAGATGAACTTGTAGGTGCCCGGCGTCGTGAACGTCTTTTCGAATTCGGCGTTGGTGACGGCGGTCGTCTTGGTCGAGTAGGTCCTCTTCTGCTTGAGGCTCTTCGGTCCGCTCTTCAGGTGGACGTCGTGGGGGTAGGTGTTCGATTCCGCCCACACCCAGTTCACCGACTGCCCCTCCTTCAGCGTCAGTTTTTCGGGGCCGAAGTAGAAGTCGGCCACCGACACTTCCTTCGGCTTCGATTTCGGCTTCTTCGCCGACGCGGTCGCGGCGGTGGCGACCGCCCCCGAGAGGGCGAGCGCCACCACCGAGATCACCGTGATCTTCCTCAGCACGTCACTTCACCGGGGTTTGGCGTCACTTCGACCGGCTTGAACTTCTGGAACGCCGGGTGCGAGGCGACCCGTTTGACCCAGGTGCACTGCTGGTTCTGCGGCGGGTTGCTCCCGGCGTACCCGAGGATCGTCGTCGGGTTGCCGGTTTCGGCGAGGCTGGCGATCTGCAGGCCGGCCGCCAGGTTGATCGATTTCGCCGCCGCGTAGGCTATTTCCGGCTGCGGGCAGATCGGGTAGATCTGGCTCAGCGGCACTTTGCCGTTCCCGGGCGCGAACGTCGAGTTGGAGCTGTTGGCGCCCCAGCAGTTGCCGCCGCCGGTGTCGTCGTTCCAGATGTCGTATTCGCCGTTCGGGTCGGCGCCTTCGCGGCCCATCACGTTTTCGACGATTTCGTTGTTGACGTTCTTCGCTTCGTTGCCTTCGTTGGCGACGAACGTTTCGCCGGGGCCGGAGAACGAGGCGATCCCCCACTTGTAGTTGCCGAACACGTGGTTGCCGCGGACGACGTTGTGGTCGGAGCCGTAGAGGATGATCCCCACGCCCGTCGGGTAGTTCACCGTCTGGCCGCTCAGTTCACCGAGCCCCTCGGAGACGGTGTGGAACGCCGACCCGGCGAGGAAGTAGTTGTAGTTGTTCCAGAACACGTCGTTGCGTTCGATCACGTTCCAGCCGTTCGGCTCGTAGCCCTCGCTGTCGAGCGTGTTGGGGACGATCCCGGCGCCGTTGTTGAAGAACGCGTTTTCGATGATCCGCACGTACTTCGAGTTGGTGCCGGAGTAGCCGAGCACATTTTCGTAGCTTTCGTCGTTCTTCAGCAGCGTCCACTGCGGGTTCTTCTGGCAAGCTTCGCCGCTGTAGACGTTCCACTTCTTGTTGTCGCACGGCGTTTCGCCGACGTAGAAGGCGGAGTCGCCCTGGCGGTAGCCGGCCGAGTCGATCATCTTGCCGCCGTAACAGTTCTTCGCGAAGAGCCCGTAGGAGCGGTTGCCGGAGGCGAGCAGGTTGTCCATCGTGTACCCGTCGCAGTGCTGGCCTTCTTCGCTGGAGGCGTGGATGAAGAAGCCGTTCGACTCGTAGTTGCGCGCCCACATGTTCTTCAGCACGAGGCCGTCGACGCTGATCGCCTCGATCCCGTTCTGCGCGGCGCCGAGTTCGCCCTTTGCGTTCTTGCCTTCGAGGATGGTCCGCTTGCGGTCCTTCTTGGTGCCTTCGATCGTCATCCCGTCGAAGCGCTTCTTCCGTTCGGTGCCGTCGACGACCACGCCTTCGACGTACTTGCCGGGCCGGATCGCGACCTTCACCTTCGCCTTCTTGTTCTTGAACGCGTAGCTGCCGGCGGCGTCGACCGCCTTCTGGATCGTGCGGTAGTGACAGCCGTGGCGGCAGGCTTCGAAGACCATCGTCTTCTGCTTCTTCGCCGGCTTCGCGGCGACCGCCGGGGTGACCGTGCCGGCGAGGCCGAGCAGGGTCGCGAGCACGGGGGCGAGTGCAAGAACAGGCAAGCGGTACTTCATATCTCTCCTTCGCAGCGTCGGGTGACTGTGCCCCCGCTCCTCCAAGCCGGGGCCGCGCCGCGCATCCCTCATGCGTGGCGTCGCGCTGGGCGGACTGTATCGAAGCCTGAACCGAGTTCGGCTGTTCAGCCAGGCAGGATCGTCTGCATCGCTTCTTCCAATTCGTCCACCCCGTAGGCGCCCGAAAGGCGGTCCTTGATCACGCCTTCCTTGCCGATCAGATAGGTCCATGGCTCGGTCGGCAGGCCGAACGCCTTCAACTGGGGACGGATCCCCTTGTTGATTTCGTTGTCGACGTAGACCTCCTGGTGGATGAAGTCGGCCTTCGGTTCGTACTCGTCGGCGACCTGCTGGGCGACGTCGACGACCGGGCCGCAGACCCGGCTCTGGCAGAGCGCCGGGGTGGCGAAGATCAGGACCACCGGCTTCTTGCCGAGCACGTCGGCGAAGTCCACCTCGTGCATCGACGACGGCGGGAGCCGGGTGTCGATCGCCGCGGCGTTGCCGCCCACGTCGGTGATCGTCGGTGTGTGGACCCGGGGCGGCGCGGTGCCGACGGCCGGGATCGGGTCGCCGTCCTTGCTCTTCACCACGATGCCGGCCTGGGGCAGCGTCGCGGCCACGAGC
>DATEDJ010000065.1:0-9515 GCA_035281725.1 Solirubrobacterales bacterium | reverse complement strand
TATGTAGGAGCCCGAAGGCGCACGTCCCTGCGCCAGAAGGGCCCCGCTTCCTCACGGGCGCCCCTCGGAAGTCCGCACCCCCACGGACCCGGCCCTCTCGGCGGCGGCCTCAGCCCGCCCGGGTCGCCGCCGAGAGGGCCGCGTCCCTTGCCCGTCCCTGGCCAGCCCGACGACCGACGCGCTAGGCCGCCGCGGCCCGTTCGCGCTGCTGCTGCTCGATCCGGCGGCGCAGGCCGAAGAAGTAGTCGGCGCCGCTGATGACCGTCACCGCCAGGGCCAGGTAGACGAGCACGTCGACCGCAACCGGTGCGGGGTCGGCGGCGATCAGGGCGAAGACCGCCGCGGTCTGCAGCACCGTCTTCGCCTTGCCGAGCCAGGAGGCGGCGATCACCAAACCGCGCTCGGCGGCGATCGTGCGCAGGATCGTCACCGCGACCTCACGGGCGATGATCACCATCGCCACCCACGCTTCCAGCCTCCCCAGTGACACCAGCGAGACCAGCGCGCCGATGATCAGGAGCTTGTCGGCAAGCGGGTCCATCAGCTTGCCGAAGGTGGTGATCGAGCCGCGCGAGCGGGCGAAGTAGCCGTCGAGGCCGTCGGTCAGCGAGGCCAGGGCGAAGACGACCGCTGCGATCACGTCGCCATTCGGCGTCTCCCCCAACAGCGCGACGACGACCACCGGCACCGCCAGGATGCGCAGCATCGTCAGCGCGTTGGGCAGGTTGAGCGGGAACACCGCTCCTCAGTCTGACGCAGCGCCGCTCGTGGCGGGCGTCGCGGCGGCGGCCGCGGCGGCGTCGCGCGCATCGAAGTACTCCTCGCCCTCGATGCTGATCTTGGGCAGGATCCGGTCGAGCCAGCCCGGCATCCACCAGGCCCACTTGCCCATCAGCTCCATCACCGCCGGGACGAGGAGGCAGCGGACGACGGTCGAGTCGATCGCGATCGCGACCGCCAGCCCGACCCCGAACTCCTTCACCACCGGGTCGCCGCTGAGGATGAAGCTGGCGAAGACACAGACCATGATCCCGGCCGCCGAGGTGATCACGCGGCCGGTGTTGGCGAGCCCTTCGACCACCGCGCGGCGCTCGTCGCCGTACTCGACGTAGTGCTCTTTCATCTGCGTCATCAGGAAGACCTCGTAGTCCATCGAGAGGCCGAAGAGGATCGCGAACATCAAGAGGGGCACGAAGCTGACGATCGGGATCGAGTGGTCGAGGCCGATCAGCGACGAGCCCCAGCCGAGCTGGAAGACGGCGGTGACGACGCCGTAGGAGGCGGCGACCGAGATCAGGTTCATCGCCGCCGCCTTGATCGGCACCAGGACCGAGCGGAAGGCCATCAAGAGGACAAGGAAGCTGAGCGCGACGACCACGAAGATCATCAGCGGCAGCTTTTCGGCGATCTTGTCGGCGAGGTCGATGTAACCGGCGGTCTGGCCGCCGACGTAGGAGGTCGCCTTGGTCCCCTTGAGCGCGGCGGGGATCACTTCGTCACGGAGGTTTTCGACCAGGGTCACGGTCTCGTCGGCCCACGGCTCCGATTTCGAGATCACCGTGAAGACGGCGACCTTTTTGTCTTCGGAGAGGGTCGGTTCGGTGACCGCGGCGACGTCTTCGGCGCCGCCGATCGCTTTCTGCAGGGTCGGCAGCACTTTCTGCGCTTCTTCGGGCGTGGTGAATTCGGAGGCGATCAGGAGCGGGCCGTTGACGCCGGGGCCGAAGCCCGAGTTCAACCCGTCATATGCCTGGCGCGAGGTCGTTTCCTTGGGCAGGGCGCTGATGTCGTTCTGGCCCAGCTGCAGTTGGAAGATCGGCAGGGCGAGGACGCCAAGGATGATGAGCGCCAGGATCGTCGCGCGCCACGGCATCCGCACGATCCGTTCCGCCCAGCTGCGCCAGCCGTGCGGCTCCTTGTCGTCCGGGTGGGTCTTGCCGATGTGGAAGCGGAGGCTGTTGATGTGGGGGCCGAGGGCGCCCAGCATCGCGGGCAAGAGCGTCGCCGCCGCGCAGACCGCGACCACCACCGCGATCGCCGCGGTGAATCCGAGCGTCGTCACCAGCGGGATGCCGGCGACGGCGAGCGAGCAGAGCGCGATCACCACGGTGAAGCCGGCGAAGACGACGGCGCCGCCCGCGGTCGCGGTCGCCCGCGCGATCGACTCGCGCAGGTCCATCCCTTCCTTCAGCTGCAGTTTGTGGCGGGTGACGATGAAGAGCGCGTAGTCGATGCCGACACCGAGGCCGATCATCGTCGCCAGCGTCGCCGCCACACCGGGGACCTCGAACACGTGCTCGAGCAGGCGGATGATCGAGAGCGCGCAGGCCAGGCCGATGATCGCCGAGACGATCGGCAGCATCATCGCCGTCGCCGTGCCGAAGGCGAAGAGCAGGATGATCACCGCCGCGATCAGCCCGATCAGCTCGGATTTCTCGGTCGACGGTTTGGAGAGCTGGTTGCCGACGTAGCTGCCGATCGAGGCGTTGCCGCCCGCCTTTTCGAACGGCTTCGCCGCGTCGAGGATTTCCTGCGACTGTTCTTCGGCGATTTCGCCCGGCCCGATCCCGAGGACGACCGGGATGTAGCCGATGTTCGGGTGGCTCTGGCTCAGCGTCTGCGAGCCGGGCGCCAGCGGGCTCATCGCCGAGTTGACGTCGGGCAGCTTTTCGAGCTTCTTGCTGGTTTCTTCGACCGCCTTGGCGAACTTCGCTTCGGTCAGCTTGGTGCCCGCGGGTGATTCCAGCACCAGGGGGTTCGAGCCGTAGGCCTGCTCGGGCAGGTTTTCTTCCAGCAGTTCGGTGGCGAGGGTCGAGCCGGTGCCGGGGAGCGTCAGGTTTTCGCTCGTCTTCGACCCGGATGCCTGGCCGATCGCGACAAGGGCGATCGCGAGCACGATCCACGCGCCGATCACAGGCCAGTGATGACGCGAGCAGAAACCGCCGATCCGGTAGAGAGGCCCGGTCACGACGCGCAGTATTCCCTAAGCAACGGTCGATGACCACCACAAAAGTGGGGGGATGCCCGCGAGACCCCTATTCGGGCGGTGCGGCGGTGCCGTTTTCGAACGGGACCGGGACCGAGGCGAGCGGGCCGGCGCCGAGCGCCTGGCGCAGCAGGGTCAGGTGCTGGGCCTGGTTGGCGACGGTCGAGGCGAGCAGCGAGCGCGGCCAGCTCGCTTCCAGCGAGGAGATCGCGCTGAGCTCCTCGTCGATCGTCGCGCTTTCGACTTCGTAGAGGAATTCGAGCCGTTCCCGGTCGGTCTTCAGCGCGGCGACCTCGATTTCTTCTTCGCGTGGTTCGGCGGGGATCTTCAGCCCCCGCATCGCCTTCAGCACCGCGTCGACGTGTTCCTGTTCCTGGGCGCGGAAGTAGGCCGCCATGTGGGCGAGGCGCGGGACGAGCTTCGGGATCAACTCGCCGTAGGCGACGATCGCCGCTTCCTGGCGGCCGAGCACCTTGTCGAGGGGTTCGGCATCGGCGGACTGCTCGGGGGAGGGCGTCGTCGTCGTGTCGGTGACCGGGGCGGCCGAGGTTGCGGCAGTGCTGCTCCCGCCGCCGCAGCCGGCAAGAGCCGCCGGCATCAGGGCGACGAGCGCCGTGATCGCCACGACAGCCCAGGGGCACCGACCCACGGCCGTCGCCGCGCGTGCAGATCCGCCGCGCCGTCCGCCCGCCTCGCGCCGGCCGCCACGCCGCAGCCGGCCGCGCCACATGATTCGGTTTCCTGCCATGGATGGAAGGTCAACCTTATGAATTCAGACCGCGCGAGGAAGCTTGAGGCGCTCGCCGAGGAGGTCCACGCCTGCCGGCGCTGCCCGCGCCTGGTCGCCTGGCGGGAGACGGAGGCGGCCGACCCGCCGCGCCGGTACCGCGGCGAGGACTACTGGGCACGCCCGGTCAGCGGCTTCGGCGACCCGGCGGCGCGGATCGTCCTCGTCGGCCTCGCCCCAGCCGCCCACGGCGCCAACCGCACCGGTCGGATGTTCACCGGCGACCGCTCCGGCGACTGGCTCTACGCGGCGCTCCACCGGGCCGGGCTCGCCAACCAGCCGACCTCGGAGCGGCGCGGCGACGGGCTGCGGCTGATCGACACCTACATCACCGCGACCGTCCGCTGCGCGCCTCCCGCCAACAAGCCGACCCCGGAGGAGCGCGACAACTGCCTCCCCTATCTGGAGCGCGAGCTCGACCTCCTCGACCGCGCCCGCGTGGTCGTCGCGCTCGGCTCGTTCGGCTGGGACGGGTACCTGCGCGCGGCACGCGCAATCGGCGTCCCCACCCCGCGCCCGAAGCCGCGCTTCGGCCACGGCGCCGAGGCGCAACTGGGCCGCTGGACCCTGCTCGGCAGCTTCCACCCGAGCCAGCAGAACACCTTCACCGGCAAGCTCAGCGAGCCGATGACCGACGCCGTCCTCGCGCGGGCGAAGGAGCTCGCCGGGGCGGGCTAGATGGTCGAGGGACAGCGGAGGGGCGACCGCGCTCCGGAGGGACGGCGAGGGACCCGGCCATCTCGGCGGCGGCCCGGGCAGGCTGTGGCCGCCGCCGAGATGGCCGGGTCTGTGGGGAGAGGCGAGGGTGCGGGGCGCCGGGCTTGCGGTGCGAGTAATCCGTCCCCTGGCCGGATTTCTCGCACCGCGACGCCTGCCTGGGCAAAGCTGCGGGGGCCTCGTGACGAAGGCGCCGGGAACGTCACCTTCACCCAGGAGAGGCGTCACGTCTGTCACAGGTCCGTTCGGTGCGTACGCACCCGGGTCGGCGTCGTGGAGATGTGACGCCTCTCCGCGCAAGCGCACGGAGCTTGCGCACTTCTCGCCTGAAGCCTCCCGTCCCGGGCGTCTCGGAGGCGGCCACAGCCCGCCCGGGTCGCTCCGAGACGCCCGGGCCCGCCGTCCCCCGCCGCACCGGCCGCGAATCCCTGCCCCGGACCCTCCCCCGCGCGCCGTCCCTGCCCGGTCGCCTGTTCGGCCTCGTCCCGCCAGCTGTTCCTTTTGGTCGGCAGGCGACCAAAAGGAACAGCGGAACGCTCCTAGACGCCCCCGGGTCTGGAATCAGCCATCCAGGCCCGTCGCCGCGCCGTCTCATTAGGCGTTTTCCCCACTATTCGAAAAATCCACCTTATTGTGGGAACGCTTTCGACCTAAATGCGAGTCTCTCCCAAAGCCTCGCCGGTGGGCGGCGGGACGGACCAACTGGAGGTGAGCGGATGGCGCTGGGACGACCGCGAATCAAGCGGACTACGGAGTCGTTCACTTCTCCCGAAGGGGATGTCTATCTGCGCCGGCCGAGCGCCAACCGCGACATTCGGATCGAGCGGCCCAATGAGGATGACCAGCGTCTGCTCGCGGCCCTCGACGGCGAGCACACCCTGGAGGAGCTGCACGCCGAGTTCGGCGCCGAGGCGGTGGACGACACCATCTCCCAGATGCAGGAGCTCGACGTGATCGAGGACGCCGCCGACGACGACCTGATCGCACCGGCGGAGCGCGCCCGCTTCGATCGCCAGCTGCGCTACTTCTCCGATATCGGCGGCAGCGAGCTGGTGCCGTCGGAGTGCCAGCGACGCCTGCGCGAGGCCAAGGTCGCGGTGCTCGGCGTCGGCGGGCTCGGCGGCTGGGCCGCCTGGTCGCTCGCCACCTGCGGGATCGGCGAGATGTGGCTGGTCGACGGAGACCGGGTCGAGATCTCCAACCTCAACCGCCAGATCCTCTACACGGTGGCCGACCTCGGGCTGCTGAAGGTCGAGGTGGCGGCGGCGCAGCTGCGGGCCTTCAATCCGGAGGCGCGGATCACCGCGACCTCCCGCCGGCTCGGCAGCGTCGTCGAGATCGCCGACTTCATCGACGGCGCCGACGTCGTCATCGACGCGATCGACTGGCCCGCCTTCGACGTCGAGGTTTGGTGCAACCAGGCCTGCTTCGAGGCCGGCATCCCCTACATCACGATGAGCCACTTCCCGCCGGTCGCCCGGGTGGGGCCGCTCTACGTCCCCGGCGTCACCGGCTGTTACGTCTGCCAGGGGATCGCCTGGCGGCGCGAGTACCCGCTGATGGACGCGGCGATCGACGCCCAGCGGGCGAAACCGAGCCCCTCGGCGAACATCGGCCCGGCCTGCGGGCTGATCGGCGGTCAGATCGGGATGGAGGTCCTCCACCTTTTGACCGGCCTGGCGACGCCGTCGACGCAAGGGGTCGAACACATCTACGACCTGCGGACGATGGAGGTCGAGCGCAAAGCGGTGGTGCCGGAGCCCGACTGCCCGGTCTGCGGGCAGCTTCCCCACGCCGACCGGCCCGCGGTGAAGGAGACAGCGGACGGGTAGCTTCGGCGGAGATGAAGCGCTCCGTCCCGACCATCCTCGCGGTCACCCTGCTCGTCGCTGCCTGCGGCGGCGGGTCGAGCGGCGGCTCTAGCTCGACCGTGCCGAAGCAGGCCACCGCGCCGAACGCCCCGGCCGGGTCCAAGGTCACCTCCTGCAAGGAAGACGGCCTGGAAGCGGAGCAGCTCCGGGCGACGGCGGTCAGCTGCGACGTCGCCCGCACGACGATGACCGAATGGGAAAACGACCCCGTCTGCGCTCGCGGCGGAAGCAGCGCGCGCAGCTCCTGCTCGATCGGCGCCTTCCGCTGTCAGGCGGTGAAGGTCGAAGCGGGCGCCTCGGTCAGCTGCGCCGGCCCGCAAGGCGACGTGTCCTTCATCCTCAAATCCGGCGACTGAGCCGTTCGATCACGTGGCCGCGCCCCTCGAAGAAGAGGAGGAGCCAGATGTACGGGGCGATGCTGGGTTCAAACAACGCGATCACGATTGAGCCGAGGAACACCGCCGCGATGAACATTGACCTGACGAAACTTTCCCGTTCGGTCTGAGCGTCCGCCTCCGCCAGGCCCGAGCGGCGTGCGTCCCAGGCCATCCACTGCCCGATCAGGACGACCACGGCCAAATTGGCGGAGTAGACGACCACCGCGGGCAACGTCCCTCCGTACTCACCCAACACCTGGCTGGAGAAAGGAATCAGGACGATCCAGGCGAGATAGAGCATGTTCAGCCCGATCAGCCGGCTGTCGAATGCTTTGACCTCGCTGAAGAACGAGTGGTGGACGAGCCAGAAGCGCGCGATCACGGCAAAGCTGATCCCGTAGGCGAGGAATTGTTCCCGCTGGTCCCAGAGCGAGTCCCAGATTTCGCCGTGTTCCAGATGCTGGGGAAGCTTCAACTCCAGCACCAGCAGCGTGATCGCGATCGAGAACACCCCGTCGCTGAAGGCCACGATGCGCGAGAACTCGACCTCGTGCTCCTCTCGATTCTTCGCCACCCGCTCGCGCGCCACCGGGGGATCATCGAGATCGACCTCGACGGAAATACCACACCGCCCTCGGAGGACGCCTTAGTCTCGGGAGGTGGCGGAGACGTTCTACGAGACGCTGTCACTTGCGGCCTTCGCGCTCCTCGGTCTGTGGTGGGTGGTCGTCGCCGAGCGGCGCCGCGAATGGTCGGTCCTGCCGTACCGCCGCCGCCAGGCGTACTCCGTCTCGCTCTACTTCACGATGACCGGGGTGATGAGCCTCGTCTCGCTCATCTCGGCGGACCACCCGGCGCTCTGGCGGCTGGCCTTCGGGATCGCCGGCGCGATCGGCGCCCTCGAGGTCGTGCTGTCGCTCGTGCGCGCGAGCAGCGAGCCGGCCCGCGAACGGCACGCCCAGCAACTCCTCGCCTTGACCCTGCCCCTCTACCTCCTGATCGTGGCGATCGCCATCCGCCCGACCCTCGCCCCGGACATCGGCATCGACCTGAAACCGTTGGAGACGGAGGCGGTCGTGGTCTCGGTGCTGCTCGTCCTGGGGATCAACTACGGCTGGCTTCTCTTCATGGAGCCACCACACTCGACGGACGATTCCTAAGTCACTCTAGAATCCGACGCCGTGCCGGCGTAGCTCAGTTGGTAGAGCACTTCATTCGTAATGAAGGGGTCATCGGTTCAAGTCCGATCGTCGGCTCTGTGACGCCTCTGCTGCGCGCCGGAAGGGCCGCTGACATGGACGCGGTGCTCGCGCTGTGGCGGCGCGCCGAAACGGGGCCCTCGACCACCGAATCGGCGGACGACGTGCGGTGGCTCCTCGAACGCGACCCGGACGCCCTGCTGCTCGCCGACGCCGAGGGCGAGATCGTCGGCTCGCTGATCGCCGGCTGGGACGGCTGGCGCGGAACCTTCTACCGGCTCGCGGTCGACCCGGCACATCGGCGGCGCGGCCTCGCCACGGCGATGGTGCGGGCCGGCGAGGAGCGCCTCCGTTCCCTCGGCGCCAAGCGCCTGAACGCGATCGTCGAATCCGAAGAGGCCGACGCGATGTCCTTCTGGGCCTCCGCCGGCTACGAGCTGCAGACCGCCCGCAGCCGCTTCGTCAAGAACATGCCCTGAGCCGCGTGGCGGCGCTCAGACCTGGCAGCGCTCGCACCACCAGGTGGTGCGGTTGGCGTCCCCCTGGCCGCGGTGGCGGACGGTGCCACGGCAGCGGCCGCAGGGGCCGCGGTGTTTGTAGACGGCGAAGCGGTGACGGCCGCCGGTCTTCGCCGCCTCCAGCATCTGGGTGCGGGCGTGTTCGAGGACGGTGCGGAGCTCCTCGTCGCCGAGCTGGGACAGCGGGCGCCAGGGGTCGACCTTGGCGGCGAAGCAGGCCTCGCTCTTGAAGATGTTGCCGATGCCGGCGGTGAGGCGCTGGTCGAGGAGGGCGTCGCCGAGGGTGCGGGTCTGGTCGGCGCCCCGGAAGCTGGTCATGACCGCGTCGAGGTCGAGGTCCGGGGCGAGGATGTCGGGACCGAGGCGGGCGAGCTGGGGGTCTATCGCGACACGGCTCGCGGGCAGGATCCGCAGGGTCGGGCCGCCGAACTGGACGGCGTCCTGGCGCTCGCCGGCGAGCACCACCCAGGCCGCGGAGCGCGCCCGGCGCCAACTCGCCCCGCGCGGATAGACGTGCCAGCCGCCGCTCATCCCCAGGTGGCTGTGGAGGACGAGGTCGCCGAAGTCGAAGAGGAGGTGCTTGCCATGCGCCTCGACGCCCGCCAGGGTGCGGCCGTCAAGGCGCTCGACGCCGGCGGCGCGCCCGCGCGGGTTCGGCGCCGTCACCGAGATGGCCTGGCCGACGAGGGCGTCGGCGAGCTGATTCCTCGCGCGCAGGATGGTGTCGCCCTCGGCCATCTCCCCATCATTACCCGGCGCGCGCGCCGGACGATTAGGTTTGTCTCGTGTTCGCTCGTCGCCGCAAGCCGGACCCGCTCGCCCGCACAGCGGTGCTCGGCATCGCTGTGGGCCGGATCGCGATCGGGGTCGGCGCTGTGCTCGCCACCCGGCCGGCGCTGAAGGTCCTCGGCTTCGACGCCTCCGACACTTCGGCGCGGGCGCTCACCCGGATGGCCGGCGGCCGCGACATCGCCCTCGGCCTGCTCACCTTCGCCGCCCGCGACGACCGCGCCGCGCTGCGCGAGGCGACGGCCACCGCCGCCGCGGTCGACCTCGGCGA
>DATEDJ010000064.1:0-33039 GCA_035281725.1 Solirubrobacterales bacterium | reverse complement strand
GATCGCCGCGGCGTCGATGTCGACCTCTTGGTCGAAGGTGGCGCCGTCTTCGGTCGGCAGCTCGCGCCAGCGCGCTTCCGCGGCGGCGAAGTCCGCCGGCGCGCCGGGGCGGCCGCGAACCCACTCGAAGGTGGTCTCGTCCGGGGCGATCATGCCCGCCCGGCCGCCGCCCTCGATCGTCATGTTGCAGATCGTCATCCGGCCCGGCATCGAGAGCGCCGCGACCGCGGGGCCCGCGTACTCGACCGCGTAGCCGGTCATGCCGCCGGTGCCCAGCTTGCCGATCGTCGCCAGGATCAGGTCCTTCGGCGTCACGCCCTGGCCCAGCTCACCGGCGTAGTTGATCCGCATCGTGCGCGGCCTCTTCTGCACCAGGCACTGGGTCGCCAGCACGTGCTCGACCTCCGAGGTGCCGATGCCGAAGGCCAGCGAGCCGAAGGCGCCGTGGGTGGAGGTGTGGCTGTCGCCGCAGACGATCGTCATGCCGGGCTGGGTGACGCCCAGCTCCGGGCCGATCACGTGGACGATGCCCTGGCGGTCGGAGCCGAGGCTGTAGACCTTCAGCCCGAACTCCTCGCAGTTGCGCTCCAGGGTTTCGACCTGGACGCGGGAGAGCTCGTCGGCGATCAGCCGCGCCGCCATCGTGCCGTCGGTCGGCGTGTTGTGGTCGGCGGTGGCCAGCGTCTTGTCAGGTCGGCGGACCTTGCGGCCGGCCAGGCGGAGGCCGTCGAAGGCCTGCGGCGAGGTCACCTCGTGGACCAGGTGCAGGTCGATGTAGATCAGCCCCTCGCTGACCTCATGCTGCTCCCAGATCTTCTCGAACATATTCCTTGACACTGCTAGCTCCTCCTCAGTCCGGCGGCTATCACCGCGATGAAGCGGGTCGGTTCGTTTCCTTCGTTCTCGAAGTGGTGCGGGAGATCGGCGTCGAAGGTAACGCTGTCGCCCTCCTGAAGCTCGGTGCGGGTGCCCTCGAGGACCAGCGCCAGCTCGCCGGCGAGGACGACCGCGGTCTCGCGGCTGCCGGGCTCGTGCATCGGCGGGTCGGAGGCGCCGCCGGTGGTGGCGCCGGGGTCGAGGACGTGCAGGGACACGTCGGCGCGCTGCCCGGGCAGCGGCGGGGTCAGCTCCTCGATCAGGTGGCCGCCGCGGCGGCTGGAGCGACGGCCGGCCGCGCGGGAGACGGCGACGTGCTGACCCTCGTCGAGGCGCAGCAGCTGGGACAGGGTCAGCTCCAGGCCGGCGGCGATCTTGGCGGCGACGGCGAGGGTCGGCGACGTCTCACCGCGCTCGACCTGGGACAGCATCTGGGCGCTGACGCCCGAGCGGTCGGCGAGGTCGCGGAGGGAGAGGGACATGGCCTCGCGCAGGGCTCGGATGCGGGGGCCGACAGCGGCGATGGGGTCGGATTGCATTGGGACGACGGTTGCCATGATGGCGTACGTTATCACGGACGGTTGTAAAGTGGCTCCTCGCTTTGACGCCTCCTCCCTTGATCGCGAACCACGGGCAGTTAGGTCCGCGATCAAGGGAGGAGGCTGCGGAGGTCGGCGGCCACGGCGTCGGGTTCGGTGAGTAGTTGGGTGCGGACGATGCGGACGACTCGGTAGCTCGCCGTCAGGAGGCGGCGGTCGCGTTTGCGGTCGGCTCCGAAGGCTCGGCGCGTGCCGTGGGACTGGAAGCCGTCGAGCTCGCCGATGAGGCGGGCGTCGGGCCAAAAGCAGTCGACCTGGAAGCTTTCGTCGCCGACGGAGAGCCAAGCGTTGAGGTGAGGGCGTGGGATGTGATGGGCATCGAGGAAGGGGAGGAACGATTCCTCGAATGGGCTCCGCACCCTGCCGCCCGGGTCGTCCTTCAGGCGCTCGAGGCATCTGGGGACGATCGCCGCACCTGGGTGCTTCGGATGCCTCGCTAGGAGCGCGGGCAACGAGATCGGGCCGTAGATCCCGAGGTATTCGATCTCCCTGAGCGCACTCTCCGCCGCCGCCTCACCTTTGTCCGCAGCGAGGTCCAAGACCGCGCGCGCGGCCGAGGTCACCGGGATCCCATCCCGGATCGTGACCTCATCGACGGGGAGGGCACCGAAGTGGCGACGGATCGAGCTCTGGGAACGGGTCTTCCGTGGCACCGTGACGTGCACCTCCCCCGCTCCAGATCCCCAAATCCCCCAAAGCGCCGTAGCCGACCGATGACTGAGGACAGCCCCCGTCCCCGAAGCAAGCACCGCCGCCATCCACCGCCCCCGTGGAGTGATCGCCGTATGCCCCACCGCATATACGCCGTAGTGCAGGCGATGGAGGCCGCCCCGGTGCACGAGGCCCGCAATCGAATCCTTCGTGAGCCCAAGCCCACGAAGTTGCTTCGTCCCCACCACCCCATGCTGCCGTCCCGCCAACTCCGCCACCGCCGGTCCCACCGGTTGTGTCTGCAGAAAGTCGTCGTGGGGACGAGTTAGTGCGGACGGTGCGGGCATGGGCCCGATGCTGGCGACCCATTCCGCGCACGTGGTGCGCGGAATGGGGCAATTCAGCGGACTCTCTGTGGCGGGATGGCTACGGACCCGTGCGCTCGATGACCGCCTCCGCCGTGGCGGCCTCGGCCTCGCGGGTGGCGGCGCCTTCGAGGCTGTTGGACAGCGCTCGCAGGTAGGCGCGGGCGCTGGCCTCGATGATGTCGGTGGCGACGCCGGAGCCGGAGGCGAGGGTGCCGTTGGTCCGCAGCATCACGGTCACCTCACCCAAGGCGTCGTCGCCGCCGGTCACCCCCTCGACGGTGTATTTGACGAGCTCGCTCTCGACGCCGGTCGCCGCCCGGATCGCGCGGAAGACGGCGTCGATCGGGCCGTCGCCTTCGGTGGCCTGACCGACGACCTCCTCGCCGGAGGGCAGGACGACGGCGATCTTGGCGGTCGGCTCCTCCCCGCTGGCCGCGGTGACCTCGAAGGAGGCCAGCTCGTGGGCGTCGGCGCGGTCGCGCATCTCGTCGGAGACGATCGCCTCCAGGTCCAGGGCGGTGACCTGCTTCTTACGGTCGGCCACTTCCTTGAAGGCCCTGAAGGCCTTGTTGAGGGCTCCGCCCTCGACTTTGTAGCCCAGCTGCTCCAAGGCGTCTTTCAGCGCGTGGCGGCCGGAGTGCTTGCCGAGCACGATGCTGTTCGACTCGAAGCCGACTTCGGTCGCGTCCATGATCTCGAAGGTGGTGCGCTCCTTCAGCACCCCGTCCTGGTGGATCCCCGACTCGTGGGCGAAGGCGTTCCGTCCCACGATCGCCTTGTTCGGCTGCACCGGATAGCCGGTCAGGCGGCTGACCAGGCGACTGGTGCGGGCGATCTCGCGGCTGTTGATGCCGGTGGTGAAGCCGTGGACGTCCTCGCGGACCTGGAACAACATCGCGATCTCCTCCAGCGAGCAATTGCCGGCCCGCTCGCCCAGCCCGTTGATCGCGCACTCGACCTGGCGGCACCCGGCCATCACCCCGGCGTAGGAGTTGGCAACGGCCAGGCCCAGGTCATCGTGACAGTGGACCGAGGCGGTGACCTTGTGCAGGTCCGGGACCAGCTCGTAGAAGGTCCGCCACATCGCCGCGTACTCCTCCGGCGTCGTGTAGCCGACCGTGTCGGGGACGTTGATCGTCGTCGCGCCGGCGTCGATCGCGATCTGAAGCACTTCGGCGGTGAACTCGAAGTCCGAGCGACTCGCGTCCATCGGCGAGAACTCGACGTTGTCGCAGTAGGCCTTGGCCATCGTCACCGCCGCCTTGGCCTGCCCCTTGACGTCCTCGCGGTCGGTGTTCATCTGGTACTTGATGTGGATGTCGGAGGTCGAGATGAAGGTGTGGATTCGCGGCCGCGCGGCATCCTTCACCGCCCCCCAGGCGGCGTCGATGTCAGCTTTGTGAGTGCGGGCCAGCCCGCAGATGACCGGTCCCTCGACCTTGCGGGCGATCGCCTGGACGGCCTCATAATCTCCGGGCGAGGCGATCGGGAAGCCCGCCTCGATGATGTCGACGCCGAGCCGCGCCAACTGCTGCGCGATCTCAACCTTCTCCGCGGCGTTCAGCGAGATGCCGGGTGACTGCTCTCCGTCACGCAGCGTGGTATCGAAAATCTGGACGCGATTGGTGTCGTTCGGTCCCATGGGACCTCTCCTTCTCTCTAAATCTTGATTGGCCTTTGTCTCTCGCGGCTATCGCGCCGCCCAGCGCTATTCCCCCCGAGGGGGGAGGAGAAGGAGAAGCGCGAGGCTGTTCAGCGGAAAGGCCATTTCCACCGCGGAGGGTAGCGCACCAGCGGGCCGGTGACGTACCCTGCCGCCGGATGGAGGCGGGAACCAACAAGGGGATCAACTGGACGGCGCTCTTCGCCATGGGGGCGGCGGTGTTCGTGATCGCCAACGACTTCTCGGCGATCAACGTCGCGCTGCCGACGATGGAGGGCGACTTCCACACCAACATCAACACGATCCAGTGGGTGGTGAACGCCTACGCGCTGACCTTCGGGGTGCTGATCGTGACCGGTGGACGGCTCGCCGACATGTTCGGGCGGCGGATCTCCTTCTTCCTCGGAGCGGGGATCTTCGCGGTGATGTCGGCCGCCGGGGGCGCCGCGCCGACCGAGACCTGGTTGATCGCCACCCGCGCCCTGATGGGGATCGGCGGCGCCCTGATGTGGCCCGCGATCCTCGGGATGACCTACGCGATCCTGCCCGAAGACAAGGCGGGCCTGGCGGGCGGGATCATCATCGGGGCGGCGGGGCTCGGCAACGCGGCGGGCCCGCTGATCGGCGGCATCCTCACCGACCTCGCCAGCTGGCGCTGGATCTTCTTCCTCAACGTGCCGATCGCGGCCTTCGCGGTCGCCGTCGTCTGGTCGAGCGTCCACCTCACCGAACCCGAGGACTCAGACCACCAGATCGACTATGCCGGGATCACCGCGATCTCGCTCGGGCTCGTCTCGCTGCTGATCGCCCTCGACCAGGTCGACGACTGGGGGTGGGGCGACCCGCGGGTGATCGCGATGCTGGCGATCGCCGCGATCGGGGTCGGAGCCTTCCTGCCGCTCGAGCGCCGCGCCGGCCGGCACGCGCTGATCCCCCGTGACGTGATCTCCAACCGCGACTTCGCCGGCTCCTGCGTGGCGATCCTCTGCATGTCGGTGACCTTCTTCGCGGCGCTTCTCTACCTGCCCCAGTTCATGGAGACCGAACTTGGCTTCTCGCCGCTGGAAGCCGGGTTGGGGATGCTGCCCGCGCTGGCCACCTTCGCCCTCGTCTCCTTCGTCGCCGGGCCGCTCTACACGCGGCTCGGGGCAAAGCGCCTGGCGGTGATCGGGGCGGCCTGCATGACCGCCGCGGCGTTCCTCTTCTCGCTGGTCGGGGAAAACGCCGGCTACGGCGCCTTGGTGCCGGGGATGGTCGTGCTCGGCGTCGGGATCGGCACCTTCTACCCGACCGCGACCACGGCCGGGGTCACCTCGGTCGACGAATCGCGCTCCAGCCTGGCGGGCGGGATCGTCTACATGTTCCAGATCTGCGGCGGGTCGATCGGGTTGGGATTGACGACCACGATCTTCTCCGGCGCGATCCCGCCGTTCATCGACGGCTTCCAGGCCGGGTTCCGGCTCGACGCCGGGATCGCCCTGGTCGGGCTCGCGGTCAGCGTGCTCTTCGTCGGTGGATCGCTCTTGGCGCGCCGCGCCGAGGCGACGACCTAGCCCCGCCGGCGCCGGCGACCGCGGGCGCTCCCTACGGCCGCAGGATGTTCTGGCCGGGGCCGCCGATCAGCTTGTCTTCGCCCGGGCCGCCGATCAGCAGGTCGTTGCCGCCCCGCCCGATCAGTTCGTCGTCACCGGGCCCGCCGATCAGCTTGTCGGCGCCGGCGCCGCCGGTCAGCACGTCGTCCCCTTCGCCGCCGCGGATCGTCGCCGGGACCGGCACGGCGCGGCCGAGCGTGACGACGTCGTTCCCCGCCCCGGTGTTGATTTCGAAGCCCGCGATCGGGGCCGCTTCGCAGAGCAGCTCTTCGGTCCGCTTTTCCGGGTGGGTGCAGACGGTGCCGCCGACTTCGAGCGGCGTCGCCGATTCGACTTCGTAGGAGCGGCCGTCAGCGCTCAGTTCGATCGTGATCCGGTCTTCGCCGGGGCTGCCGGCGAGCACCAGGTTGATCGAGTGTTCGGTCGCCGCGTAGGCGAGCGGATGGTGCCGCTTCGCGGCGGAGGCGGACACGGCGGCAATCGTCGCGATCGCGACGAGGGCCATGAGGACGAGGAGGCCGAGGCGCTTCATCGCCGTTTTTAACAATCCTTTGACGGAGAGTTGCGGTCTACAGGTCGACCGAGCGTCCCACCGAGAAGCCGTCGAGCCCGAGGATCTTCTCCACCGCGTCCGGTCGCACCGGCGCGTCGGTGGTCAACGCCATCACGGCGGCGTCCCCTCCCCCGCGCTCGGCGCCGACCGCGGCCGAGATGATGTTCACGCCTTCCTGGCCGAAGGCGGTGCCGACGCGGCCGATCATGCCCGGCTGGTCGGCGTAGCGGAACACGGTGATGTGCTCGGCGAACGGCAGGTAGAAGCTCTGGCGCCATGCGGAGACCAGGTAAGGCTCGTTTTTCGGCCCCACGCCGGTGCCGGCGACCTCGACTTCGCTGTCGCCCGAGCCGAGTCGCACGGTGACCAGCTCGGTGAAGTCCTCGGCCGCCGAATCCTTTGTCTCGATCAGCTCGATCCCCCGCTCCTCCGCCATCTGCGGCGCGTTGACCAGGTTGACCGGGGTCTCGGTGTTGCCGGAGAGGATCCCGACCAGGACGGCGATGCCGAGCAGGCGGGTGTCGTAGGAGGCGATGCGGCCGCGGAATTCGGCGGTGACGCGGTCGACCGAGCCATTGCCCAGCCCCTGCGCCAGCCGGCCCAGTTTTTCGCAGAGCGGCACGAACGGCGCCAGCGCCTCCATCTCCTCCGGGCGCACGGCGGCGATGTTGACCGCGTTGGTGACCACCCCGCCGGTCAGCGCCTCGGTCACCTGCTCGGCGGTGACGACGCCGGCCCGATCCTGGGCCTCTGCGGTCGAGGCGCCGAGGTGCGGGGTGACGACCACGTCGTCGCGCCTGAGCACCGGGTGGTCGGTGAAAGGCTCGGAGGGGAAGACGTCGAGCGCCGCGCCCGCCAGCTTGCCGGACTCGAGCCCGGCGAGGAGGTCGTCGAGCACCACCAGCTCGCCGCGCGCGCAGTTGACCAGGCGCGCCCCGTCCTTCATCGCGGCGATCGCCTCGGCGTCGATCAGACCTTCCGTCTCGGGCGTCCGCGGCGTGTGCAGCGTGATCAGGTCGGCGCGGCCGAGCAGGTCGGTGAGCTCGTCGCAGCCCTCGACCCCGAGCTCACGGAAGCGCTCCGCGGAGACGAACTTGTCGAAGGCGATGACCTCCATGTCGAAGCTCTGGGCGCGCCTGGCGACCAGCTGGCCGATGCGGCCGAAGCCGATCACCCCGAGCGTCTTGCCGTAGAGCTCGGCGCCCTTGAACTTGGCGCGGTCCCAGCGACCGGCGGCGAGGCTGGCGTGAGCCTGCGGGATGTTGCGGAAGAGGGACAGGGCGAGCGCCAGCGTGTGCTCGGCGGCGGCGACCGAGTTCGACTCCGGCGCGTTGGCGACGATGATCCCGCGTCGCGTCGCCGCCGGGATGTCGACGTTGTCGACCCCGGTGCCGGCCCGGCCGATCACCTTCAGGTTGGTCGCCAGGTCGATCAGCTCCGGCGTCATCTTCGTGGCGCTGCGGATCAGGATCGCGTCGTACTCGCCGAGCGTGGCGCGGAACTCCTCGTCGCTCATGTCGAGCCCGAGGTCGACGTCGAACTTCGACCGCAACAGGTCGACGCCGGTGTCGGCGATCTTCTCCTTGACCAGGACCTTCATCGGGCCGGGCAAACTACCCTTGCGTCCGGACGCCGTCGACGTTCTCGACCACCCAGTCGATGCAGCGCGTGAGCGCCTCGACGTCGTCCGGCTCGACCGCCGGGAACATCCCGATCCGCAGCTGGTTGCGGCCGAGCTTCCGGTAGGGCTCGGTGTCGACGATGCCGTTGGCCCGCAAGCCCTTGGCGAGCGCCGCCGCATCGACGTCGTCGGCGAAGTCGATCGTGCCGACGACCTGCGAGCGCTTCGCCGGATCGGCGACGAAAGGGGTGGCGAAGTCGCTCGCCTCGGCCCACGAATAGAGCCTGCCCGACGAGTCGGCAGTCCGGGCCACGCACCAGTCGAGGCCGCCGTTGCCGAGCATCCAGTCGATCTGGTCGGCGAGCAGGAAGAGGGTCGCGATCGCGGGCGTGTTGTAGGTCTGCTGCTTACGCGAGTTGTCGAGCGCCACCGCGAGCGAGAGGAATTCCGGCTGCCAGCGGTCGCCGGCGCCGTCGAGCTCCTCGATCCGGGCGATCGCCGCCGGGGACAGCGCGGCCAGCCAGAGGCCACCCTCGGAGGCGAAGCCCTTCTGCGGGGCGAAGTAGTAGACGTCGGCCTGGGAGGCGTCCAGCGGCAGCCCGGCGGCGCCCGAGGTGGCGTCGATCAGGACCAGCGCGTCGCCCGCGTCGGCGGGGCGCTCGACCGGGACCCAGACGCCGGTCGAGGTCTCGTTGTGGGCCCAGCCGATCACGTCGGCGGCAGCGTCGCCGCGCGGCGCGGGCGCGTCGCCCGGCTCGGCCTCGACCAGGATCGGGTCGCCGAGGAAGGGCGCCGCGGCGGCCGCCTTGGCGAACTTCTGCGAGAACTCGCCGTAGGTCAGGTGCAGCGAGCGCTCGCGGATCAGCCAGGCGCAGGCCGACTCCCAGAAGGCGGTGGTGCCGCCGTTGCCGAGCGCCACCTCGTACCCCTCCGGCAGCCCGAGCAGCTCGGCCAGGCCCTCGCGGACCCGCCGCACCAGGTCGCGGACCGGCGCCTGGCGGTGCGAGGTGCCCATCAGCTGGGACTGCTCGGCCAGCTTGGCGAGCGCCTCTGGACGGACCTTCGAAGGTCCGCAGCCGAAACGTCCGTCCCCCGGTTTCAGGTCCGACGGGATGGAGACGATGGTGTTGGTGGTCGCCATGGGGCGACAGGTTATTGACCCAAGAGGGTCGACCGGTTATCGACCCGAGACATTTAGGGGGAGAGATGTACCCAGTCAACTATGAAGCCGATTTTCAGTCGGAACAGAATCGCGCGACGACCTTCTTCCGGATCATCCTTGCGATCCCGTGGTTGATCGTCGCCTACGTCTACGAGATCGTCGCGCTCTTCACGATCTTCTTCGCCTGGGTGGCGATCGTGATCACGGGGCGCTATCCGGAAGGGCTCTACAAGCTGAACGCGGGCTTCGTCCGCTACTACGTGCGCACCTTTGCCTGGGCGTACCTGCAGACCGACGAGTGGCCCCCGTTCGGGATCTCCGACGACCCCAACTACCCGATCCGCATCGAGGTGCCGCCGCGGGAAGAGAAGCAGAGCCGGCTCACGGTGTTCTTCCGGATCATCCTCGCGATCCCGATGCTGATCCTCACCTACGCGGTCTCCTACGTGCACACGTTCCTGGCCGTGATCGCCTGGTGCACGATCGTCTTCCGCGGCTACCTGCCGGAGGGCGTCAACAGCGCGATGACCTTCTGCAACAGCTTCTACGCGCGGCTGTACGGTTATCTGGCGCTGCTGACCGACGCGTACCCGCCGGTCGGGGTGGAGAAAGGCAAGGGCGGCGGCCCGACCGCGGCGCCTGCGGCGCCCCCGGTCCCGCCGACTCTCTAACGAGCAGGGAAAGGGAGGCAGGACGATGAGTGAGCCACAGACCGACAAGGTGGAGCGCGGCGAGGGTTGGAGCTGCGCCAATCTCGACGACCTCGGCGAGGGCCCCGGGTTCCGCAAGATCCGCGGGGCGCTCGGGGTCAACGCCTTCGGCATCAACGCGATCGTCCTGCCTCCCGCCTACGCGACCGGCAGCCACTTCCACGACAAGCAGGAGGAGCTCTACTTCGTCCACTCCGGCCGGGTGGCGATCGAGTTCGGCGACGGGAGCGAGCAGGAGCTCGGGCCGGGCGGGCTCGCCTGGGTCGACGCGCCCACCCACCGGCGCGTCCGCAATCTGAGTGACTCCGAGGAGGCCGTCTATGTGATCGTCGGGGGCAAGGACGGCTACGTCGGGCGGGACGGCAAATTGGCTCCGGGCGAGGAGCATCGGTAGTACGACAAGGGACCATGGAGTCCCGGCCGGCGGGTCCTGTCCCCGATCATGAGGACTGCGAGCGAGGTATACGTTCTCGCCCTCATGATCGGTGCCACCCGCCGGAGATGAGTTTGCTTGGGCCGTCCTGCCGGGCCGCCGCGCCGGAATAGGACGAAGGGACCAAGGTTCGCGGCTGTTCAGCTGTTCCTTCGGGGCCGGAAAGAGCTGCCCCCGCGTCCTCTTTGCTTAAAAGCTCCAAGGGACGGGCTTGTGGCGGGACTCGCCGGAACAGGCTCCTCTCCCGGGGGGTGGCGCCGAGGGGGGAACCATCCTGAGGAAGCTTTAGCTACCGGAAGGATGGTGGGGCCCCTCGGTGACAGGACCCGCCGGGCCGGGACTCCTTCGTCCCTTCTCCATCTACTACCAGGCCGTCGTCCCTAGAACCCTTGATCGATCCAAGGCATCATGTCGCGCAGGTCTTTGCCGACCTTCTCGATTTCGTGGTCGGCGCCGGCTTTGCGGAGCTCGTCGAACTTCTGCCCGCCGGCCTCGTTCTCGGCGATGAACTCGCGGGCGAACTCGCCTGACTGGATCTCGCCGAGGATCTCCTTCATCGCCTGCCGCGACGGCTCGCCGATCACCCGTTTGCCGCGGGTGAGGTCGCCGTACTCGGCGGTGTTGGAGATCGAGTACTCCATCCCCCGGATCCCCTTTTCGTACATCAGGTCGGCGATCAGCTTCAGCTCGTGGAGGCACTCGAAGTAGGCGAGGCGGGGGTCGTAACCGGCCTCGACCAGGGTCTCGAACCCGGCCCGGACCAGCTCCGAGGCGCCGCCGCAGAGCACCGCCTGCTCGCCGAAGAGGTCGGTCTCGCACTCGTCCTTGAAGGTCGTCTCGATCACCGCGGCGCGGCCGCCGCCGATCCCGGAGGCGTAGGCGAGCACCACGTCGCGGGCGGTGCCGCTGGCGTCCTGGTGCACCGACATCAGACAGGGGACCCCGTTGCCTTCCTCGTACTGGCGGCGGACCAGGTGGCCCGGGCCCTTCGGCGCGACCATGCCGACGTCGACGCCCTCCGGCGGCTCGATCTCACCGAAGTGGATGGCGAAGCCGTGGGCGAAGAGCAGCAGGTTGCCCGGCTCGATCCCGGCGCTGATCTCCTCGCGCCAGAGCCGGCCCTGCTTCTCGTCCGGCAGCAGGATCATCACCACGTCGCCGCGCGCCGCCGCGTCGGCGATGTCGAGAACCTCGAGGCCGTGCTCTTCGGCCTTCGCGCGGCTGGAGGAATCGGGACGCAGTCCGACGACCACCGAGACCCCGGAGTCCTTCAGGTTGAGCGCGTGGGCGTGGCCCTGGGAGCCGTAGCCGAGGATCGCGACCGTCTTGCCCGCAAGCTTGGAGAGGTCGGCGTCTTTGTCGTAGAAGATGTCGTCGGTTTTCATGGGCGATGAGGCTAGCGGAGCGCGATGATCATCAGCGCAGCGCTTGGCCGGCTCAGCGCAGCGCTCGCCGCATCAACTTGCCCGAGGGCGTGCGCGGCAGCGCCGCGGCGAGCTCGACCCGCTTCGGCACCTTGTAGCCGGCCAGCGTCGCGGCGCAGTGGTGGCGCAGCTCGTCCGGGGTGACTTCGGTGTCCGGGGCGAGGACGACGACCGCGGTGACCGCCTGCTGCCACTCGGGGTCCTCCCTCCCCACCACCGCCGCCTCGACCACCGCCGGGTGGCCGAGCAGCACCTCCTCGACCTCGGAGGGGACGACGTTCTCGCCACCGCTGACGATCATGTCGTCGATCCGGTCCGAGACGTAGAGGAAGCCTTCCTCGTCGATGTGGCCGAGGTCGCCCGTGTGGAGCCAGCCCGACTCGTCGTAGCTGCCGGGGGCCACGGTCGGGCCCTGGACGAGGATCTCGCCGTCGCGGATCCGCACGTGGCTGGAGAGCAGCGGGCGCCCGGCGGAGCCGAGCTTGCGCAGCGCGTCCTCGGGGGCGAGCGTGGTCACCTGGGAGCAGGTCTCGGTGAGCCCGTAGGTCTGGACGACGGTGGCGCCGCGGTCGAGCGCCTCGGCCAGGATCGACTCCGGGACCGGCCCGCCGCCGACGAGGATCGCGCGCGGGCCGGCGAGGTCGGCGCCGGCGTCGAGGAGGCGCGAGAGCATCGTCGTCACCAGCGAGACGACCGTGATCTCGTCGTCGGCGAGGGAGCGGGCGACGCGCTCGACCTCGAAGCCGTCGTGGACCACCGCGGTGGTCCCGTAGATGGCGCTGCGGACGACGATGCTGAGCCCGGCGATGTGGCTGAGCGGCAGGCAGCAGAGCCAGCGGTCGGCGGGGTCGACGCCGATGTTGAAGGCGCCGCCCATCGCGCTCCAGAGGAAGTTGCCATAGGTGAGGCCGATCGGCTTCGGCGCGCCGGTGCTGCCAGAGCTGAGGACGTAGGCGCAGACGTCGTCGGTGTCGTGCTCGCCGAGCATCGGCATGTCGGCCTCGGTCTGGGTGAGGAGGCCGGGGTCGTCGAGGTCGACCATCGGCTCGACCATCTCGATGATCGTCGCCCGCTCGGTCTCGGTGAGGCGCGGGCTCAGCGGCAGCAGGGCCGCGCCGACCTTCATCAGCGCGTGGACGAGGACGACCTGCTCGCGGCGTGGGTGCATGGTCAGCGCCGCGGTCGAGCCGCGCCGCACCCCGTGGGCATACAGGCGGCGGGCGACCCAGTTCGCTTCCGCCTCCAGCTCGGCATAGGTGACCTGCGCCCCGTCGGCGATCAGCGCGCAACGCTCGGGGCAGCTCTGGGCCCGTTGAGCGAGCCAGTCGTCGATTCTCATATCGTCTCCATCATGCACCAGCGCGACCGGGGGCCCCGGTGATCTGGGTCCAGGCGGCCCGGCCTCGCACGTTGCCGGCGGCGATCGCGCCGGTCCTCGTCGGCACCGCCGCGGCCTGGCAGTTCGCCGGGCACCTGCCGCGCGTGGTCGCCTTCCTCGCCGCGCTGGTCGGCTCGATCTTCATCCAGATCGGCACCAACCTCGCCAACGACTACTCCGACGCGCGGCGCGGCGCCGACACCGCCGACCGGCTCGGGCCGGTGCGGGTCACCTCGGCCGGGCTGGTCACCCCGCAGCGGGTCCTCTACGCGACCTGGGTCGCCTTCGGCGTCGCGGTCGCCTGCGGGATCTACCTGGCGATCGTTGCGGGCTGGGTCATCCTCGTCGTCGGCGCCGCCTCGATCGCCGCCGGCGTCCTCTACACCGGCGGCCCGCGCCCCTACGGCTACGCGGGCCTGGGCGAGGTCTTCGTCTTCCTCTTCTTCGGCCTGGTCGCCGTCAACGGGAGCTACTACGTGCAGTTGGAGGAACTCGACGCGCTGCCGCTGGGCCTCTCGATCGCAATCGGCTTCCTCGCCACCGCGATCCTGGTCGTCAACAACGTGCGCGACCTGGAGACCGACCGGCGCGCGGGCAAGTACACCTCGGCGGTGCGGATGGGCCGCGCCAACGCGGTGAACCTGTACCGGCTGCTGATCGGCGGCGCCTTCGTGATCCTGCCGTTCTCGATCTGGGCGGGCGAATGCCAGTGGTGGCCGCTCCTCGGCCTCCTCGCGGCGCCGCTGGCGATCAAACCGATCCGGGTGATGGAAACGCGTACGGACGGCCCGGCGCTGAACAAATGCCTCGCCGCCACGGGGGGCCTGCTCGCGGTGTACAGCGTGTTGGTGACGGTCGGGCTGCTGCTGTCGGCGTGAAGGTCGAGGTAATCCCCTACGCGCTCCCGTTCAAGGAGCCCTACGTCACGGCGCGCGGAACGCTGACGCGGCGGGAGATGGTGCTGCTGCGGATTCGGGACGAGGACGGCGTCGAGGGGCTCGGGGAAGCGGTGCCGCTGAGCTTGCGCGGGGGTGTGACGCTTGAGGACGTCGTCGAAGAATTGGAGAGGTTTGCGAAGACGCCGGAGGTTGTGGAGGGGCTCTCACTTCCGGCGTTGTGCGCGGTGACGACGGCCGCGATCGACCTCAAGGAGAAGCGGGAGGGCGATGAGGCTTGGCACGCACCGGTGCGGTGCAACGCGACGCTGGTGAGCGGGTCGCCGGAGGCGGTGGCGGCGGAAGCGGAACGCTGGGCGGCGGATGGGTTCGGGACGTTCAAGCTGAAGGTCGGCGCCGGGGACGATGCGGCGCAGGTGGCGGCGGTGCGGAAAGCGTTGGGGCCGGAGGCGCGGATTCGGCTCGATGCAAACGCCGCCTGGTCGCTGGAGCAGGCGGCGAGGATCCTCGCGACAGTCGAACCGTTGGGGATCGAGCTTGTGGAGCAGCCGGTGGAGACGATCGGCGAAGCGAGTGCGCTGGCGAAGCGGACGCGGATCTGGCTGGCGGGCGACGAGAGCATCGTCACGTTGGAGGACGCCGAGGAGGCGATCCGTGCCGACTCGTTCTCGGTGACCGGGGTGAAGCTGTCGAAGGTGGGTGGGTTCGAGTTGGGGCGGGAATTGGCGGGGCGGATGCGCTCCTACGTCGCCAGCTCACTCGACGGCCCGGTGGGAATCGCGATCTCACGGCGGCTGGCGGAGTGGATCGACTCGCCGCGCTTTGCCGAGGAACGGCTCGCCCATGGGCTCGCCACCCAGCGCCTCTTCGCCGAGACCATCGCCGCGACCGAGTGTCGGCTCGAGGGCGACTTGCTGCACGAGGCCGAGGGACCGGGTTTGGGCGTCATCATCGACGAGGATTCACTGAAGCACCACCAACTTTGACCGACCGTGGAGCTTTAGTCGGTCATAGACCGAGTAAGTCTCCACAGCTGGCCGTGGAGCCTTAGCGTCGCATAGCGACGGTTTCGCTCCACACCAACGTCGATGGACCCCACCAACACCAACACCGCTCTCGCCTCGGCTTTCACGGAGGAGCTCGCACGCGGCGGGCTGAAACGGGCCGTGGTGTCGCCCGGGTCGCGCTCGACTCCGCTCGCGGTGGCGCTTTGGCGGGAGGCCGCGATCGAGGTGACGGTGATCGTCGACGAGCGCTCCGCCGCCTTCTTCGCCCTCGGCGCCGCGCAGGCGACGGGCGAGCCGGCGGCGCTGCTCTGCACCTCGGGGACCGCAATGGCCAACTACCACCCCGCGGTCGCCGAGGCCGACGAATCGGCGCTGCCGCTGATCGTCCTCAGCGCCGACCGGCCGCCGGAGCTGCGCGGGATCGGGGCCGGGCAGACGATCGACCAGATCAAGACCTTCGGCGAATCGGTGCGTTGGTTCTGCGAAGTCGGCACGCATGACGCCGACGACTCGGGGCTCTTACACATGCGCTCCGTGGCCGCTCGGGCCCTGGCTCGGACGCGAGGAGAGATCCGCCCCGGCCCCGTTCACCTGAACCTGCCATGGCGGGAGCCGCTCTCCCCCATACCGGTCGAGGGCGCGGTGACCGCCACCGACCCGCTGGCCCTGCACGGCCGTGACGGCGAACGGCCGCTGACCGCGGTAACCAGGGTCGACCTCGAGCCGACCGAGTTCATCCTCGACGAGATCGCCTGCCACATCGGCGACGCGATCGCCGGGGTGATCGTCGCCGGGCGACAGACGGACCCCGAGCTGCGTGAGCCCCTCGCCCGCCTCGCCCGCGCCTCCGGCTTCCCGATCCTCGCCGAGCCGACCTCGCAACTCCGCCTCGGGCCGCATGACCGCTCCTACGTGGTGACGACTTACGACACGCTGCTGCGCGACGAACACTGGGCGAAGGGCGTCGTCCCCGAGCTGGTGCTGCGCTTCGGCGAGATGCCGACGAGCAAGCCCCTGCGCCAGTGGCTCGCGGCGAGTGGCGCCGATCAGATCGTCGTCGACCCCAGCGGCGGCTGGAACGAGCCGACGAACCAGGCCGCGGCGATCGTCCGGGCGGATCCGACCGAGTGCGCAAGCGGCTGGGCGGCGCGGCTCGAACGTCAGGCTGGCGATAGCCCCGCGAGGGGACCCCTTCACTCACGAACGGCGGGGAGGTTCGTTCAGGGGTCCCCTTGCGGGGCACCACAGGCGTGGATGGAGGCCGAGCAGACCGCGCTGCGGGTGATAGCTGAGGAGCTGGAAGCGTCCCAAGAGGCGGCCTCCTCGATCGCGGACCGAACTGCCCGTAGGTGCGCGATCGAGGAGGCCGCCCTGCACCTGGCGCTCGGTCGAGCCCACCGCGACGGCGACCTCGTCTACACCGCCTCCTCGATGCCGATCCGTGACCAAGAGACGTTCCTGGCCCCCGGCGGGGCCGACGTGTTGCTGCTCTGCAACCGCGGCGCCAACGGGATCGACGGCCTCGTCTCCTCCGGGATCGGCGCCGCCCACGCGAGCGGTCGGCCGACGACGATCGTCACCGGGGACCTTGGACTGCTGCATGACATCGGCGGCCTCGCCTCACTCCGCGACGTCTCCACCCCGGTCCGGATCCTCGTGATCGACAACGGCGGCGGCGGCATCTTCCACTTCCTGCCCCAGCAGCAGACGCTGGGGGGCGAGGAATTCGAGGCGCTTCTCGGCACCCCGCGCGGCGTCTCGGTCGAGCGCGCCGCAGCCCTCTTCGACCTCCCCTACCGACGCCTCGAGTCCCTCGCCGACCTTCCCGCGGCCCTCGCCGCCGGCACCGGCCTGATCGAGGTCCGCACCGACCGCCAGTCCAACGTCGCGGCCCACCGCCGCGTCACCGAGCGCGTCCTCGCCGCGCTCAGCAGCTGAGCGGTTCGGCCGCGCGGCCTTCGCCCGGCACCCAGGTCGGCGCGCCGATCAGCGTTTCCCAGCCGCGGTGGCGCGCGGGCGGCGGCACGATCGACTGCACGCAGGTTCCGTCGGCGTTCGACTCGGCGATGCTCTGTTCGAAGACTCCGAGCCCACCACCCGGCGAGCGCAGGTAGGCGAGGCGAGTACCGCCGGGATCCCAGCTCGGTGCGCCCTCCTGCATGTGCGGCGTATGGGTCATCCGGTGGGCGCCGGTCCCATCGGCGGCGGCGACGTACAGCTCACTCACCGCTTCAGGTTCGTCGAAGCCCGGCACCGACTCGTGGTCGCGGTAGCTGACGAACGCGATCTCCGAACCGTCGGGCGAATACGCCGCGTCGGCGCCGTCGACCTCGAGCGTCCGCGCCTTCCCCGTCGCCAGGTCGACGGCGTCAACCTCCTGCTTCGACCCGGGCCGTTCCACGGTGACGGCCAGCGTCTTCCCGTCGGGGGAGATCGAGGACGGCTCCGAGGATCGTCCTTTGCCCCAGGACGTCAGCCGCCGTGGGGTTCCACCCGCGGTCGGGACGATCCAGATCGTCGTACTGCTCCAGCTGTGCTTCAGGCTTTTGAGGACACTCTTCAGATTCCTCGGGTCGAACTTCGGGTGGTGCTCGCGAGTGAGCGAGTAGGCCAGCAAGCGACCGTCGGGAGAGAGCACCGGGTCGCTCGCCCCGTTCGTGCCGGGGATCGCGTGGACTTCGGTGCCGTCGGCCCGGGCGAGATATAGGCGCCCTTCGTCAGATTCGGCCGTGGCGAGCTTGCCGACGAAGGCGAACTCGCCGCCGTCGGCACTCCAGGCCACGAGCGGGCCAACCCCGCCAACCGAGGACGTGCCCAACAGGGGCCGCACGTCGTGGCCGTTTGCGCCGGTGCTGACCAGGCGGGCGGCCAACTTGGCTTCCGGCACATCGGCTTCCTTGCCTTCCTTGAGCAAGAATTCGGCGTCGAGGAAGCTGAGACGGGGCCCGGCGGGAACAGCGGCACCGGCCGCCGGGACACAGGCAAGCACACCCAGCAACATGGCGAGGATCAGCGGGAGGCTCTGGCGAGGACGGAACACCGAGTGCAAGGTTTTACCTGAACGCTCAGTCGCTCACAAGCGGAAGCATGGCCTGCAGCTTGACCTCGGTCTCGGCCAGCTCGGCCTCCGGGTCGGAGCCGGCGACGACGCCGACGCCGGCGAAGAGGTGGGCGTCGCGGTCGCGCAGGAGGGCGCTGCGGAGGGCGACGCAGAATTCGCCGTCCTCGGTCGAGTCCATCCAGCCGACCGGGGCGGCGTACCAGCCGCGGTCGAGCTGCTCCAGCTCTGTCATCGCGGGCGACGCCGCGGGCCAGGGCTCGCCGCCGACGGCGGGGGTCGGGTGGAGCATCCCGGCCAGCTCGATCGTCGAGCGCGGCGCGGCCATCTGGGCGATCACGGGCGTCGCCAGGTGCTGGATGTTGGCGACCTTGACGATCTCCGGCTCGGGCCCGGTCTCGACCCAGACCGCGTGTGGGCGGAGGCGACGGACGATCCGCTCGGCGACGATCCGGTGCTCGCGACGGTCCTTGTCCGACCGCAGGAGGCGCTCGCCGAGGTGGTCGTCGACGGCGGGGTCGGAGCTCCGCCGGGTCGAGCCGGCGAGGGCAACGGTAGAGACCCCGGCACCGGAGCGCCGCACCAGCAGCTCCGGGCTCGCCCCGATGAAGGCCGCCTCCGGCGTCCCGGCGCAGAAGCAGAAGCAGGCCGGGAACTGCTCGCGCATCGCACCGAAGATCGGCGCCGGGTCGTGCGCCGCGGCGGCGCTGACAATCACCTCGCGGGCCAGCACCACCTTCTGCATCTCGCCGTCGGCGATCCGGGCTGTCGCCTTCTCGACCGCGTCTTCGAAGGCGCGCGGCGGACGGGCGCTGCGGATCTCCGGCCGGGCGGTCGGGTGCGGGTCGAGCAGCGGCAGGGCCGCGTCGGTGCGCAGGCCGGAGAGGCGCGCGCCCAACTCGGTGGCGCGGCGCTCCGCGTCGTCCCCCGGCCCGACCACGGCGTTGACGGTGAGGAAGCATTCCTCCCCGCGCCGGCAGATCGAGACCTCGGGCAGGAAGAGCGAGCCGGGTTCGAACGAACTCCACGTCGCGCTGCTCCCGCCCTCCGGATCGAAGGCGAACCCGCCGAGCCACACCGGCCCGGCGCCCGCGGGCAGGCCACGCGGCTCATCGATGATAGCGTCGCGCCCGGTCTCCCCCGCCGTCCGCGCCACCTCGGCGAAGCGCCGCTCCCCCCGCGAGGCGGCCTCGCGCGCCACCCCCATCCCGGCGAGGGCGAAGTCGCGGTCGGGCTGCTCCCAGCAGAACCAGCGATCGCTCGCCAGCCGCGCGGCAAAGATCGCCGCGCAGGGATCGTCGATCTCGACCGCGGCGGTGACGCTGACCAGCGTCCGCCGTCCCCTCGCTATGCCCCGCTCGAGCGCCCCTAGAAGGGACTCACTCGTGACCACGGGCGATCGCGATCTCCCCGGTCCGGACCATCTCGACCAGCCCGTGAGGACGGATCATGCGCTCGAAGGCCTCGATCTTGTCGGCCGAGCCGGTCACCTCGATCGTGATCGTGCGGCGCGCCACGTCGACGATTTTGGCGCGGAAAATGTCGGCGAACTGGATGATCTCGGCCCGGTTCTCGACCGCGGCGGAGACCTTGAACAAGGCCATCTCGCGGGCCACCGTCTCCTCCGGCTCCATATCGCGGATCTTCAGCACGTTGACGAGCTTGTGCAGCTGCTTGGTCACCTGGTCGATCGGGTGGACGGCCCCGTCGAGGGTGAGGGTGATGCGGGAGACGCTCGGATCGTCGGTCGGCCCCACCGCCAGCGTGTCGATGTTGAACCCGCGCCGGGAGAAGAGCCCGGCGACGCGCGCCAGCACGCCCGGCTTGTTCTCGACCTGGATCGAGAGGATGTGCTTGCGCCCGCTCAGCTGCCCCGGGATCCGCAGATCCTCGAGTTTCACCAGGTCCGGGGTCCCGGCCTCCATCAGCTCACCAACCCCGGCGCCTCGACCATCTCGCGGGCCGCGTTGCCCGGCGCGATCATCGGGTACACGTTCTCCTCCTGGGTGACGCGGACGTCGACCAGGACCGGGCCGTCGGTCTCACAGGCGGTGCGCATCGTCTCCTCGAGGTCGGCGGCGTCCTCGACCCGCATGCCGGTCGCGCCGAACGCCTCGGCCAGCATCACCCAGTCGGGGCTGGCGCCCATCTGGACCGAGCTGTAGCGACGGTCCCAGAAGAGCTGCTGCCACTGGCGCACCATGCCCATGTAGCCGTTGTTCATCAAGAAGACCTTGACCGGGATCTGCTCGGTCACCGCGGTCGCCAGCTCCTGCACGTTCATGATCAGGCTGCCGTCGCCGGAGACGCAGACGACCAGCTCGTCCGGGCAGGCGATCTTGGCGCCGAGGGCAGCGGGCAGGCCGAAGCCCATCGTCCCGAGCCCGCCCGAGTTGATCCAGCGGCGCGGTTTGTCGAAGCCGTAGTACTGGGCGGTCCACATCTGGTGCTGGCCGACGTCGGAGGAGACGATCGCGTCCCCTTCCGTCGCCTTCCAGAGCGACTCGAGCATGAACTGCGGCTTGATCTCGGGCCCGATGCCAGGTTCGTAGAAGAGCGGGTGGTCCTGCTTCCAGGCGCGGATCTGGGTCCACCAGCTCTCCAGCCGACCGGAGTCGGTCTGCAGCGCCCGGTACTCGCGGGTCAGCTTCGGCAGCACCTGCTTGACGTCACCGACGATCGGGATGTGGGCGCCGACGTTCTTCGAGATCTCCGCCGGGTCGATGTCGATGTGGATGATTTTCGCGTTGGGCGCAAACTCGTCCAGCTTGCCGGTGATCCGGTCGTCGAACCGGGCGCCGATCGCGACGATCAGGTCGGCCTTGTCCATCGCCGTGTTGGCGGTGTAGGTGCCGTGCATGCCGAGCATGCCGAGGAAGCGGTCGCTCGATGCGGGGAAGGCGCCGAGGCCCATCAGGGTCGAGGTGACCGGGAATTCGTCGGAGGCGGCCAGTTCACGCAGCTCCTCGGAGGCGTTCGCGTTGATCACCCCGCCGCCGGTGTAGAAGATCGGCCGGCGCGCGTTCGCCAGCGCTTTGGCGGCGATCCGGATCTGTTTGATGTTGCCCTCGGTCGAGGGCTTGTAGCCGGGCAGTTCGACCGGCTCGGTGCGCGCCTCGTACTCGATGTCGGTGCGGAAGAGGTCGGAGGGGACGTCGAGCAGGACCGGCCCGGGGCGGCCGGTCGAGGCGACGTGGAACGCCTCGTGGACGTACTCGGGGATCTGCCGGGCGTCGGTCACCTGGAAGGAGTGCTTCACGAACGGCAGCGTGGCGCCGAGGATGTCGGCCTCCTGGAAGCCGTCGGTGCCGATCAGCTCGGTTTTCACCTGGCCGGTGATGAAGACGGTCGGGACCGAGTCGAGCATCGCGTCGGCGATCGCGGTGATCAGGTTGGTCGCGCCGGGGCCGGAGGTGGCGAAGGCGACCCCGACTTTGCCGCCCGCCTTGGCGTAGCCCTCGGCGGCGTGGCCGGCGCCCTGCTCGTGGCGGGTCTGGACGTGGCGGAAGTCGGCGTCGACGACCGCGTCGTACATCGGCAGGTTGGCCCCACCGGGGATCCCGAAGGCGTTCTTCACGCCCTCGGCCTTGAGCGATTCCATCAGTGCGTCGGCAGCTCTCATCGAACGTTCGATGCTACCAGCGGGCGGGCGCCACCCTGGGCGTCGTTTACGCCTGGGCCGCGGCCGGCTTTGCCGGGTTCCAGCGGGTGCGTGGGTCGATCGCGCCCTCGGCGGCGCGGCCCTTGTAGCGCTCGAGGATCCCGAGGATCGACTCGACCAGCTCCTCGCCGAGGAGTCTCGGCTGCAGGCCGAGGTCGAGCAGGTTCGAGTTGAC
Organism: Solirubrobacterales bacterium; assembly: GCA_035281725.1. Lineage (GTDB taxonomy): Bacteria > Actinomycetota > Thermoleophilia > Solirubrobacterales > 70-9 > VAYN01. The sequence goes on along the minus strand of DATEDJ010000064.1, from coordinate 11,212 downwards.
CGCGTTGTAGTAGTGCTCTTCCTTCTCCACCCGGGGGTTGTCGTAGTGCTGGATGTCGACCTCGTAGCCGAGGTGCGCCCCCGCCTCCTTCACCAGCTCCGCCAGCTGCATCACCGAGAACTGCTCGGTGAACTGGTTGAAGACGCGGAACTCGCCCGCCGCGGCGGGGTTTTCGACGGCCAGGCCGACGCAGGCCAGCGTGTCGCGGATGTTGAGGAAGCTGCGCGTCTGGTTGCCTTCTCCGTAGACGGTCAGTGGATGACCGATCACGGCTTGCAGGCAGAACCGGTTCAGCACCGTGCCGAAGAGCTCGTCGTAGTCGAAGCGCGTGATCAGCCGCTCGTCGCCGGCGGTCTCCTCGGTCTCGATCCCGTAGACGACGCCCTGGTTCAGGTCGGTCGCCCGCAGGCCCCAGGTGCGGCAGGCGAAGTGGATGTTGGTCGAGTCGTGGACCTTCGAGCAGTGATACAGCGAGCCCGGCAGCTTCGGGAACGGCAGCGTGTCCGCCCGCCCTTTGTGCGAGATCTCGATGTAGCCCTCCTCGATGTCGATGTTGGGCTGGCCGTACTCGCCCATCGTCCCGAGCTTCACCAGGTGCGCTTCGGGGACGTGGTCACGCAGCGCGAAGAGCAGGTTGAGGTTGCCGATCGTGTTCGCGTACTGGGTCTCGACCGCGGTCTGGCGGGAGATCATCGAGTACGGCGCCGAGGCCTGCTGGCCGTAGTGGACGACCGCGTCGGGGAGGAATTCGGCGACCACGCCGTCGATGAAGTCGCCGTCCTCGATCGGGCCGATGTGGGAGGCGATCCGCTTGCCGCTCTTCTCCTCCCAGGCGACGATCCGCGTCTCCAGATCGGCGATCGGGGTCAGCGAGTTGGAGCCCGCGCCCTCGACCCACCGCCGGCGGTTGAAGTTGTCGACCACCGCCACCTCATGCCCGGCGGCGGAGAAACGAAGCGCCGTCGGCCAACCGAGGTAGCCGTCGCCACCGAGGATGAGGATCCGCATAGACCGGCAAGGTTAGTTGAATCGTGCCGATGCCAAACGCTCTGGTGGCGCGAAACGGCGGCAGATGGGGCTTCGCGGCGCTGGTCGCGATCCTGCTGCTGGGCGCGGGCCTGCGGGTCGGCGAAGCCTGGGACGGCCGCGCCCCGGTCTTCGACGCCGCCGCCTACGCGGCGATCGCGAAGAACCTCGACGAAGGCAACGGCTTCACCGTCGGCCCCAACGCGACCCAACCGAGCTCCGACTACTCCCCCGGTCTCCCCCTCTTCGTCGCCGGCCTCTACAAGGTCACGGGAGGTGTCCACGAACGCCTCGCCCGCGTCGTCCTCGCCCTGATCGGCACCCTCGCCGTCCTCTTCACCTACCTCCTGGCCCTCCGCCTGGCGGCGGCACTCTTCCGTAACAGGGTCCCTGTCCTTGGTAGCCCACAGGGCGACCAAAGTCATGGACCCCCTCGCGCCGCGGTCGTGGCGGCGCTGATCGCGGCGCTTGTCGTCGCGATCTATCCGGCGACGATCGAGTACACGGGGATGCTGATGACGGAGCCGTTGGCGGCGACGCTCCTGTCCGGCGCGATCCTGGGGATCCTCTGGGCCGGGGACCGGACCCAGCGCGCCGGCGCCCCGGCGGCCTGGCGCTGGCTGGTCCCGGGCCTCACCCTCGGAGCCCTCGCCCTGGTCCGCCCCGAGTACCTCGCAATCGGCCTCCTCCTCGCCGTCCTCGTCCTCTTCCACGAGCGCTTCGCCCCCCGCCACGAGTGGCGTTCGCAGAAATCCCCGGATAGCGGGGAGAACTGCGAACGCACCGAGGGGGGGCAGCCGGGATGGGGGCGGCGGGGGGTCCTCGCCGGGGTCGTCGTCGCGCTCGGGATCGTCGTCGTCGTAGCGCCTTGGACGATCCGCAACGCGATCGCCCTCGACCGCTTCGTCGCCGTCTCCACCGGCGGCGGCCAGGTGCTCTACGCGGGCACCTACCTGCCCTCAGACGGCAACCCCGAAAAGGTCGGCGCCGCGGTGGTCGCCGAAAACCCCGAACTCTTCGGCCCCCACACCGTCGAAAACATCCGCCTCGAGCAGATCCTCGCCCGCCTCGCCGAAGCCCGCTACCCGGAAATGGAACCCGACCAGGCCCTCTCGAAGATGGGCAAGGAACAACTCCGCACCGACATCACCCACCACTTCGGCGAATACGTCGAATTCGTCGCCGCCAAGATCGGCCGCATCTGGTCCCACGGCCCCCGCGACATCATGCGCACCCCGGTCTGGGAGGCCCTCCACTGGATCCTGCTAGGCCTAGGGCTCTTGGGCCTGGGACTCCTGGCCTATCTCCGTCGCTGGGAGGCCCTACTGATCGGCGCCGCCTTCCTCGCCGTGACGATCATCAGCGCCCTCCTGGTCGCCTCCCCCCGCCGCGTCCTCGTCCTGATTCCCCTCCTGTCTGCCAGCGCCGGAGCTGCCTTGGCCTGGCTCGCGACCACCGCAAGCAAAAGCGAGCCCGGCCCTTCCTAACCGCCAGATGAAGGAAGGGCCGGGCTCGCCAAGGTTTGCTCGATCCTGCTCAGTCCGTGTTGTAGGTAACCACGAACTTCAGTCGGATTTCAGTCGCGGTGTCGGCGCCGCGGAAGAGGCAGTTGTACCTGACCTTCTGCGGTTCGACGGTGCCTTCCCCGCCCGTCAGCACGGTCGGCGTGCAGCGGAAGCCTTCGAAGACCTTCGGCTTCTCGATCCGCAGCGAGAGCATCTTGTTGGCGACCTTCTTGACGATCTTGCATTCGGCGAATTCCATCTGCGTCGGGGCGACGTTCTTGCCGGCGACCGTGATCGTGACCTTGTTGCCGATCACGTTTTTCGAGCTCGTGGTGCAGGAGGTGTTGACGATGCCTTCGGTCGGCATCGCCGAGGCCGTGCCGACCGAGGCGACCAGCAGGCAGGTGAGGGCGGCCGCAAGGGCCAGGGACAGACGCTTCATAAAGCTTCCTTTCCTAAGGTTTGCCGGGCTTTTCCGCGCCTGCCCCCGGTTTCCTGCCCCGGCGCGAGTAGCCTGACCCGCGCCCTTGACCGCCCTCCGCCACTGGTTCCGCTCCCTGCCCGCCCGCTACGGGCGGCGGACGCTGATCGCGCTGGCGCTGATCGCGGCACTCGGGCTGGCCTTCCGCGCGGTCGCCGTCGTCCACCCGGTCGCCGATCCGGCCGATGACTCGCACGCCTACTACGCCCTCGCCAAGTCGCTCTACACCGAAGGCAGCTACGGCGGCCCCGAATTCCACTCGGAAGCGACCAGCGACTGGTCGCCCGGGGCGCCCTGGCTCTACGCCGGCCTCTTCGTCGTCACCGGCGGGCCGCGCGAAGGGTCGATCCGCATCCTCGAGGCGCTGATGGGGGTCGGGACGATCCTCGTCGTCTTCTTCCTCGGCTGGCGCCTTGGCGGGCGCTGGCCCGCGCTCCTCGGCGCGCTCGGCGTGGCGATCTACCCGCCCTTCATCCACTCGGTCGGCGAGATCATGAGCGAGCCGCCCGCGATGCTGTCCCTGCCCGCGGCGATCCTCGCCTTCTTATGGGCCTGGGACCGCCGCAGTCCGTGGGCCTGGCTCCTCCCCGGCTTCCTCTTCGGCATCACCGCGATGTTCCGCCCCGAGTACACCCTGGTCGCAGGCGCCTTCGTCGTCTTCGCCGCGGTCCGCTGGGCCTGGGAGCGGGAGTGGCGGCTCGGCGGCGCCGCGATCGGCCTGATGCTCGTCGCCCTGCTCCTCCCGATCGTGCCCTGGACGATCCGCAACATCGTCGTCCTCGACCGCCTGGTGCCGATCTCCACCGGCGGCGGCAAGGCGCTCTACGTCGGCACCTTCTATCCCGCCGACGGCGAATACCAGCGGGTGAAGGCGATCCTCTACCAACGCGAAACCGGCGAAAGCCTGCCGCCGAACTCCCAGGCGCTGAATGAAGTGAACCCGACCGAACTCTTCAACCACGTCTGGAAATCGCGCTATCCAGAACTGGAACGCGACTCGGCCCTCGGCAAGATCGGCAAGGAAAACTTCTCCAAGTACTTCGGCGAAGACCCGCTCGGCTACCTCGGCATGACCGTCCGGAAGATCGGCCGGATGTGGTCGAACGGGGTCGGTGAATTCATCGCGACGACGCTCGGTCGGGTGATCCAGATCGCCCTCGTCCTGCTCGGGATCGCGGGCCTGGTGCTGCTCGGCTTCGCCCGCCGCTGGTGGGAGACTCTCTGCCTCGCCGCCCCGATCGTCCTCGTCACCCTTGTCGGCGCGGTCAGCCTCGCCGCCCCCCGCCGCAACGAGATCCTGATGACGCTGATCTTCCCGCTCGCCGGCCTGGCGCTCTCGACCGCCGCCGCAGCCCTATCCTCAGGCCGGAAATGGTCCCACTAGCAGGCATATTGCCGGCCGAACTGACGGCACTCCGCGGCGTCGGCCTGGCCATCGCGCTGATCCTGATCGTCTACGCGATCGTCCGCCGCCACACGCTGCGCAACGCCGACGTGCTGCTGCTGCTGGTCTCCGGCGTCGCCCTGGCGATCGTCACCGGGACCGAAGTCGTCAACGGCCTGCTCTCCGCCTTCTCCTTCGAAAAAGGCAACGGCGGGCGGATCCTCGGCCTCGCCGTCTTCGCCATCTTCATCCTCTTCCTGATCACCCTGCGGGCGCTCTCGGTCGGGGCGCGCAACTCGCGCCAGCTCTCGGCGGCGCTCGAGGGGCTCGCCTGGGAGGAGTTCCGCCAGGCAGGCCTTCCCGACCGCTTCAAGGGCAAGGTCGCGATCCTCGTCCCGGCCTACAACGAGGCGGAGAACATCGGCGTCGTCCTCGACCAGATGCCTGCCGAGGTCTGCGGCGTGCGCACCGAGGTCCTGGTCGTCGACGACGGCTCCCGCGACGGGACCGGCGACGTCGCCGCCGAGCACGGCGCCCTGGTCGCCCGCCACGTGACCAACCGCGGCGGCGGCGCGGCGCTCCGCACGGGCTACCGGCTGATGGTCGAATCGGGCGCCGAGGTGGTCGTCACCCTCGACGCCGACGGCCAGCACCTCCCTTCCGAGATGCCGCGCCTGGTGGAGCCGGTCCTGAGCGGGGAAGTCGACGTCGCCCACGGCTCGCGCGTCCTCGGCCACGCCGACCGCAACACCCGCGCCCGCGAGCTCGGGATCGTCTTCTTCAACCGCCTCGTCTCCTTCATCACCCGCACCCACGTCACCGACTGCTCGAACGGCTACCGCGCCGTGCGCACCACGGTGCTGCCGCAGCTGGTGCTGCGCCAGGAGCAGTTCCACACCTCCGAGTTCATGATCGAGGCGATCAAGCGCGGCATCCCCGCCAAGGAGGTTCCGATCACGGTCGAACAGCGCCTTCACGGGCACTCGAAGAAGCCCGCGGTGATGCGCTACGGCCTCGGCTTCGCCAACGCGATCGTCCGTACCTGGCTGCGCTGACGGCGTTCGCACTTTTCCCCGGATAGCGGGGCTAACTGCGAACGCCAGGGTGGCGGACGGCGCGCGGGTCGGGCAGGTAGAGCTCGGTGCCACAGCGCGGGCAGACCTGGACGTAGAGCTTCAAAGGCTTCAGGCAGTTCGGACACTGGCGTTCCGGTTCGTCGCGCTCGCGACGGGAGAGGATCACCGCGATCAGGCCGAGGATCGGCAGCACCGCGCCGACCAGGAACCAGATCCAGAAGGAGCTGCCCTTGGCCTTGCCGATGATCGCCGTGGCGAGGCCGAAGAAGAAGATGATCCAGAGGTACTCGAGACCCATCGACATCAATTGTGGCGGGTCGCGATGCCTGAACGTCCACCACCCGTCAAGTATGGCTTTGCAAGCGCCGAAAACAGGTGGAGGAGCGGTGCGCGCTCTCGTCCATGGCGATCCCAAAGATCACCCCCACGCAGGCCGAGCTCGACTCGACCAAAACCGGCGGCAGGCACCGGGCGGACAGGAACGCGACGAAGCACAAGAAGGGGAAGGGCGCCGATAAGCGCCACAAGAAGCACCACGGCACCTGGAACGACGAGCACTGGCGCTGGGTGGAAACGCCGGAAGGCGACTGGCGCGTCCAGGGCTACATCTTCCACCACAAGCACAAGCCGCCCAAGCACCACTTCCGCGGCCCCGGGCCGAAGCCGCCGGTCCGCGCCAAGTCGGTGGCGGCGGCCATCGCCGCGGCGCCGACCGGAGAACAGCGCCCCGCCGGCTCCTTCGGGGGCACCTTCGGCGTGCCCCAGGCGACCCGGCTGCTCAATCGCGCCGGGTTCGGCCCCAGCCCCGGTCAGGCGCAGCAGCTCGCCTCGCTGGGACTCGTCGGCGCGGTCCAGTCGCTGACCCGACCGAGCGGCGCCGCCGTCCTCTCCGGCCCCGCTCCGACCGACGACGAAGGGGACCCGCTCGCCCCCGCCGACATCTGGGGCCAGGACCACGTCTGGTGGCTCGACCGGATGATCCGCACCAGCCAGCCGCTGGTCGAGCGGATGGCGCTCGTCCTCCATGACTGGTTCGCAACCTCCGAGGGAGGCGTGTCAAAAGCGCAGCAGATGATCGATCAGTCGAACCTCTTTCGCGCCTACTGCTTCGGCTCGTTCCTCGACCTCTTCAAGGCCGTGACGGTCGACCCGGCGATGCTGCAGTGGCTGAACGGCGCCGAAAACGTGAAGGACGCGCCGAACGAGAACTACGCCCGCGAGATGATGGAGCTCTTCTCGCTCGGCGCCGACCGCGGCGCCTACACCGAGGACGACATCCGCGAACAGGCACGGGCGCTGACCGGCTGGGACTACGAATGGTCCGCCGAACTCGGCAGCCACAACTTCCACTTCAACCCCAAACGCCACGACACCGGCATCAAGACGGTCTTCGGCAAGGCGGGCAACTGGAACTGGGAAGACGCCTGCCGGCTCTGCACCGAAAACCCCTACCACCCCTCCTTCTTCGTCGGCAAGCTGTGGAGCTACTTCGTCGGCGCGCCGCCCTCGGAAGCGACCCGGGCGACCCTTGAAGCGACCTACCTCGGCTCCGGCCTGCAGATCCGACCGGTGCTGGAGGCGATCCTGATGAGTCCTGACTTCTACGAAGGCCCGCCGATGGTGAAGCCACCGGTCGTCCATCTGGCGACGATGATGCGCGCGACCGGTCGCTATGTGGACACGGACTCTTGGACCTGGCTCTGCGACGAAGCCGGCCAGCAGCTCTTCTGGCCGCCGAACGTGGCGGGCTGGGACGACGCGCACTGGCTCGACACCTCGCGCATGCGGGCCCGCTGGAACGTGGTCGACTTCGTCCTCGACGGGATCTCGGGCGAATACTGGGATACCGAATACAGCGAAACCGAGACCGCCGCAGAAGCAGTAGAGAAAGCGCTCGCCGCCTGGGGCAACCCGGAACTGCGGCCCGAACACCGGGCCGAGCTGCTCGCCTTCGCCCAGCGCGCCGAAGCCCTGATCACGGCGAAATGGCAGCGAGCCCCCTACAGGAACCTGCGCCAGAACGCCGTCCTCCAGCTGATCGGCATCAGCCCCGACCTGCTCCTGCAATGACCCGGAAGGAACACCGATGAGCCACGGATGCTGCGACGACTTCACCCGCGCCCAGCTTTTGCGCGGCGCCGCCGCCGAAGCGGGCCGCGGCCTGCCCGCGATCGAGCCGGGGATGCCGGAGCCCGCCGGCACCGGCCTGACCCGGCGCCGGTTCCTCTCCCGCAGCGCCGGCTTGGCGCTGGCCGTCTACGGCGCCTCGAAGATCCCGATCTCGGCCTTCGACCGCGGCATCGCCGAGGCGGCCCAGGGCGAAAAAGTCCTCGTCTCGGTCTTCTTCGAAGGCGGCATCGACGCGCTCAGCGTGCTCGCCCCGGTCGGCGACCCACGCTACGCCTCGCTGCGGCCGAACCTGAAGCAGGCGCTCGGCGACGGCCCGACCTTCACCGAGGACACCCGCCTGCAATGGCACCCGGGCGCCGCCGACCTGGCGACGCTGCACGGGGAGGGCAAGGTCGCCGCCTTCCCGGCGATCGGCTACGAACACCCGGACCAGTCGCACTTCACCTCGCGCCACTACTACGAGATCGGCGAGCTCGACATCGGCCAGCACGCGGGCTGGCTGGGCCGGTACCTCGACCTGGTCGGCGACGACGAGAACCCGTTGCAGGGACTCTCGATGGACGGCACGCTCTCGCCGATGATCGCCACCGCGCAGAAGCCGGTGGCGGCGATCTCGAGCGTCGACAGCTACGACATGTGGTCGCCGGTCGGGGCGCCGATCGACGCCGAGATGTACAAAAGCTTCGCCGCCTTCGGCTCGCTGCCGTCGGACTCTCCGGCGCTCCTCCAGGTCCGCCGGGCGACCGCGCAGACCGAGAAGGTGCGCGAGGAACTCACCGGCGTCGGCAAAGTCGAAAGCCCGGTCGCCTACCCGGAAGGCGAATTCGCCCACAAGCTCGCCGGGCTCGCCAACTACATCCAGCGCGGGCTGCCGGTGCGGGTGGTGACGATCCGCGCCGCGGGCGGCTACGACACCCACTCCGGCCAGGCCGAAGACTTGGCGACCTACCTGACCGAAACCTGCGCCGGGATCCTCGCCTTCCAACGCGACCTGGAAGCGCGCGGCCTCGACGACCGGGTGATGATCGAGATGTGGAGCGAGTTCGGGCGCCGGCCGGAGGAGAACGGCTCGGCCGGTACCGACCACGGAGCCGCGGGCTGCGCCTTCGTCATCGGCTCGAAATCGCAGGGCCAGATGGTCGGCGAATTCCCCGGCCTGACGAACCTCGACGAAGACGAAAACCTGCGCGTGACGAGCAACTTCCGCGGCATGTACTGCTCGCTGCTGGAGCAGTGGCTGGGCTTCGATTCGGCCCAGGTGATCCCGGGCGCGTCGGGCTTCGTTCGGCCGCAGTTGGTGAAGGCGTAGTGGGAGTGCGACGCATGCCGAGCATGCATGACCACCGGAAACTGCGTCGTATCTTCGCGGCCGCGATCGCGGCGACCCTGGTCTTGTTACTCCTCGCGGGCGGCCGGCCCACCGAGGATGCCCACGCGGCGTCCGTCTGCACCAGGCACTCCAAGTGGGTCTTCAGCTATGTGATCCGCCACCGAAAACGCGTGCGGGTCCCTCGCCTGAAGCACTGGTGGACCTGCGCGGAAGTGGTCGAGCCGGCAGCCTCGACCCCTCCTGCATCGACCCCGCCCGCGGCGGCACCCTCTCAGCCGCGCTACGAACCCGAACCCGAACCGGAACCGGAGGCCAACGCGATCGGCGTCGTCGCCCGCGACGCGAACAAACACTTCAGCTTCGAACCGACCCGCACGCTGGTGAAGTCGGGAACGCTGACGATGCAGCTGATCAACGAAGGCGAAGATCCGCACTCGATGGCGATCCAGCGGATCGGCCCCGGCGAAACGCCGGAAGGCCCGGTCACCGAAATCCCGGCAACCGCCTCCAAACAGCAGCGCACCGGCTCGGTCGAAGTGCAGCCCGGCCGCTACCGGATGTGGTGCACGCTCTTCCACCATGCCGAAGAAGGCATGGAATTCGACCTCACGGTCGAATAGCTAGCCGAGTCGTTTGGGACGGGTGACCGAGCCGAGCTCGGCGAGGTCGCGCTTGAACGGCATGCTCGCCGTCCAGTCGAGGATCGCGTGGGCCTTGCGGGCGTAGCCGGGGATCTGGCTCATGTGGTAGCTGCGGGCGAGGAACCAGGCGGGGAAGCCGCGGAATTTGCGCTCGCCGATCCGACCCACGGCCTTGTAGCGGCCGAGGTTCACGAACGAGGCCTCGCTGCGGTAGGTGAAGGGTTCGGCCTCGCCGATGCCCAGCTCGGCGGCGATGTTGCGGGCCGCCACCGGGCCCTGCCGGACCGCGTGCTGGGCGGTCGGCGGGCAGATGCCGCCGCGCGGATCGGGAGCGGCGGCGCAGTCGCCGATCGCCCAGACCGAGTCGAGGCCCTCGACCCGCAGGTGGTCGTCGACCGGCACCCGACCACGCTCGTCCAGCGGCAGGTGCAGCTGTTTGAGGATCGGCGCCGGGGCGACGCCCGCGGTCCAGACCACGGTCGTCGTCGGCACGGTCTCACCGGTCGAGAGCGTCGCCGAGGTTTTCGCCACCTCTTTCAGCGTCGTCTCCAGCTTGATGTCGATGCCGCGGCCGCGCAGCTCCCGCAGGGCGTAGTCGGCGAGGTCCTGGTCGATCTCCGGCAGCACCCGCGGCGCCGCCTCGACCAGGATCCAGCGCATCCCGTGGAGGCGGGCGCGCGGGTAGCTGTCCATCGCGTCGGCGGCGAAGTCCTGGAGCTCGGCCAGCGCCTCGAGCCCGGCGTAGCCGCCGCCGACGAAGACGAAGGTGAGCAGTTCCTCGCGCCGCTGGTGGTCGGCGGTCGCGTTCGCCGCCTCGAGGTTCTCGATCACCCGGTTGCGCAGCACGATCGCGTCGGCGAGGCCCTTGAAGCCCATCGCGTACTCGGTCAGGCCGGGGATCGGCAGCACCCGCGAGACCGAGCCGAGCGAGAGCAGCAGCTGGTCGTAGGGCACCGTCTCGACCTCGCCGTTCTTGGGCGCCAGCTCGACCGTCTTGGCGACCGGGTCGTGCCCGGTGATCTCGCCGAGCCGGATGTAGGTCCGCTTGAGGATGTCCCGCAGCGGCGTCACCACATGGCGCGGCTCCAACGTCCCTGCGGCGGCCTCGGGCAGGAACGGCGAGTAGGTCGAGAAGTTCGTCTCGTTGACCATCATCAGCCGCGCCGACTGCTTCGGCATGACCTTCTCCAGCTCCCGCGCTGCGGCAAGCCCTCCGAAACCACCTCCGGCGACGACGATGTTCCAAGCCATGGCCCGACGGTAGCAGCTTGTAACACGTTGTTACAAAGTGCTTTCCGTCACACGAGGTGGGCGCGGGACCGCAAGGGACGGGCAAGGGACGCGGCCCTCTCGGAGGCGGCCCGGGCGGGCTGAGGCCGCCGCCGAGAGGGCCGGGTCCGTGGGGGGTGCGGACTTCCGAGGGGCGCCCGTGAGGAAGCGGGGCCCTTCTGGCGCAGGGACGTGCGCCTTCGGGCTCCTACCTCGGCCCCGGATACGCGCTGCAAGCCCTGATGTGGCCATAGCGACATCAGGGCTTGCAGCGCGGGATCGACCTCCCGGGACGCGCACCGAAGTGTGTCCCCCTCCCGAAATGGACCGTCCCGGGCGTCTCGGAGGCGGCCACAGCCTGCCCGGGTCG
>DATEDJ010000063.1:0-22120 GCA_035281725.1 Solirubrobacterales bacterium | reverse complement strand
GGCGGGGCCAGCTCCGGCATCACCGTCGCCTCCTCCCCGGCGGCCGCCAGCGCTTCCAGATGGCGCGACCCGTGCAGGGTGGCGAGCGTGCGGTCGACGTCCTCGTCGCCCGCCGCGGCGCCGACCGCACGCACCGCGAAGTGGCGCCGCAACCCCACCCGCAGCGCCATCAGCCGCGCGTCGCAGTCCTGGCCTTCGAGCCGCTCGTCGCCTTCGCGGATCCAGACCGAGCCCGCGTCGAGCCCGTTGGTCCGCTGTTCGACCATCACCAGCTCGCTCATCGCGCGGCCCTCACGGGACGGACCTCCGCATCCGCGGGCCGAGCCGTTCGAAGCCGTTGGCGAGGTAGAAGCGTTCGGTCGCCCGCAGCGCGGCGAAGCTTTCCCGCGGCAGCCCCACCTCGACCCGTCCCGCGCCCTCGGCGGCGGCGGCCGCGGCAAGGGCCTCGACCAGCGCCGCGCCGACGCCGCGGTCGCGCCACTCGCGCCGCGTCCACAGCACCTCGATCGTCAACAGCCGCCCGGCGACCTGGATCGCCCGCGCCCAGCTCGCCGTCAGCACCCCCACCAGCTCCCCGCCACCGGTGCGTTCGCAGAAATCCTCGGATACCGAGGATTTCTGCGAACTCAACCCTGGGTCGAGGGTGGTGGCGGCAACGAGGACGATGCCCAACGACGGGTCGGCGATGTGGGCGCGGGCCTCGGCCTCGATCGCGGCGCGCGGCGGCGGTGATCCGCCCAACTCGGCCACCAGAGCCGCCACCGCTGCGGCCACGCCCGCCGCGTCGTCCTCGCGGGCCGGGCGAACCTCCCAGCCGACCGTCCCCGGCCGCGCGGCCGGGCTCTGCGCCGCCACACCGTTCATGCGACGTTCGCGCTCCTTGCGCCACCATTGCCGGCGGCTGCCTCGGCGCTCCTCGCCGCCCGCGGCTCCAGCTCGACACTCCATGCCCCCTCGTCGGCGCGCCCGGTGACCGTCCGCGCGATCGCCGCCATCGGCGCCCGCGCCTTCAGCAGGATCTCGTCGAACTCCTCCTCCGGGTCGGACTGCATCACGATCGCCCCGCCGGCGCCGATCGTCGTCCGTCCCGGCCGGATCACGATCGTCCGGATCACGATCGAGAGGTCGACCGACCCGTCGACGCCGAAGTAGCCGATCGCCCCCGAGTAGACCCCGCGCGCCTCGTCCTCGAGCTCGTCGATGATCTCCATCGTCCGCTCCTTCGGCGCCCCGGTCATCGACCCGCCGGGGAAGCAGTTGCGCACGCACTCCACCGGCGAGCGCCCGTCTTCCAGCCGGCCGGTCACCGTGGAGACCACCTGGTGGACGGTCGCGTAGGGCTCGACCACCATCAGGTCGGGCACGCGGACCGAGTCGATCTCGCTGACCCGGCCGAGGTCGTTGCGCAGCAGGTCGACGATCATCAGGTGCTCGGCGCGGGTCTTTTCGTCGCCGGAGAGCTCGGCTTTGCGGGCGGCGTCCTCGGCCGGATCGTCGGCGCGTGAGATCGTCCCCTTGATCGGCCGCGCCTGCACCGCCCCGTCGCGCCCGACCGAGAGGAAGCGCTCCGGCGAGGAGCTGACGATCGCGGTGTCGCCGAAGCGCAGGAAGGCGGCAAACGGAGCCGGGTTGGAGCGGCGCAGCCGGCGGTAGAGGGCGAACGGGTCGGGGCTCGCGTCGGTCGAGATCTGGTCGGTGAGGCAGACCTCGTATGACTCCCCCGCCGCCAGTTCGGCCTGCGAGCGTTCGATGTCGGCGAGGTACTGGGCCCGGCCGCGGCCACAGCGGAAGCCGACGTGGGCGCCGGGCTCGGCGGGCGGGTCGAGCGGCCGCTCGGTCGGCGGATCGCAGATCGCCGCCGCGGCCAGCCGCGTCGCCGCTTCGAGCCAGGCCGTCGCCGCCCCCCTTTCGGCCGCGTCCTCGGCCCGACAGAGGGCGAAGACGTGGGTCCGTTCGCGCGCGTGGTCGACGGCGACGATGCGGTTGGCGAGCATCAGCGCCGCGTCGGGCAGGTCGGAGGTGTGCACGTTGGGCGAGCCACAGTCGGCCTTCAGCTCGTAGCCGAGGTAGCCGACGTAACCGCCCATCAGCCCGCGCTCGACGCCGATCGGCGCCTCCGCCTTGATCTCCTCCATCTGGTGCTCAAGCAGCTCGAAGATCGAGCCGTGGCGGATCTCCTCGCCGGCCGGCGTGCGGATCGTCGTCGCCGCAGCGTCGACGTCATAGGAGAGGTGCCGCTCGCCCGGCCCGGCACTGGTCCCCATATATGAGCACTGGGCCAGCCAGGTCGGCGCGTCGGCCGAGTCGAGCCAGAACGAGGTCTCGGCATCGCCGAAGAGCCGTTCGTAGAGGTGCTCGGTTGGCGCCGCCCCCTCCAGCGTCCGCGACAGCACAGTCCATCCGCGCGCCACCCCCGCCGAGGGGTCGGGAACCGGACTCACGGTCAGGTCCTCGGCCCGTCGACGGGGGCCCTGGGAACGGCGCGCGGAAGCTTTGACGTAGTGGTTCTCGGGCCGGGCGGAGCGCTCCGCCAGCTCGAAGAAATTGCGCGCGATGCGGTCGCCGAACTCGGTCGCGATCGACTCCGGGTGGAACTGGACGCCCCACATCGGCCGGGTGTCGTGCTCGACCCCCATCACCACACCGTCGTCGGCCCAGGCGACCACGTGGCCTTCCGGGCCGACCGGGCCGGTGATCGCCAGCGAGTGGTAGCGGACCACGGAGAAGTCCTGGGGCACCCCGGTGAAGATCCCCGTCCCCCGGTGCCTCACGTGGCTGAGCCGGCCGTGCATCGGCTGCGGCGCGCTCGCCACGCCGCCGTCGAGCAGGTTGCCGATCCCCTGGTGGCCGAGGCAGATCCCCAGCACCGGCACCTCGCTGTAGCGGAGGATGTCGCGGCAGACGCCGAAGTCGTGCCATCGTTCCGGTCGTCCCGGGCCCGGCGAGAGCACGAAGGCGTCGAACTTGGACCGTGTCAGCACCCGCCAGCTGACCGCGTCGTTGTTCACCACGGTCGGCTCCTCCCCGGAGGCCGCCGCCAGCAGGTGGAAGACGTTGTAGGTGTAGGAGTCGTGGTTGTCGACCAGGAGGGTGCGCATCACACCGCCTCCAGCCCGAGCCCGCGGACTCCCCGGTCGAGCACCGTCTGGGCGACCGCCTCGACCCGTGGCGCAACTGGGCCGCCAGATGATCGATACCAGCGGGCGAAGTGCGAAAGGTAGCGGGCGAGCGGCACCGGGTCGAGGTCGGCGACCGCGCTGCGCAGGTGGCGGCGGAAGAGCTCCGACTGGACCACGGCGAAGCGGTAGTCGGGGTCCTCGGCGCCGCCGGCCGAGCCGTCCCCGGTCGCCACCGCGACGCCGCCGGAGGCCCCGGCGCCGACCGCCACCCCGGCCCGGTGCGCCTGGGCGACGACGATGTCCCAGCCGAGGCTGCGCTCGGTCTCGAACAACAGCTCCGGCTCGAACTCGACCCCCTTCGAGGACGTCGTCAGCAGGAACCAGCCGAGGACCACCCGCGCCGCCACCCGGTCGGGATGCGGGTGCGCCCGGCGCACCTCCTCCAGCTCCGGGTCGGCGGCGATCCGCTCGTCGGCCCACTCGACCATGTCGTCGATCAGGAGCGCCCCCTTCTTCGAGGAGCTGATCGCTTCTTTGCGCCGCGCGACCATCCCGTGGAAGACGTCGTGGGTCGGCGGCCCGCCCGACCCGTTGCCGTTGGCGACCGGGTTCGGATGGCCGTCCGATTTCGTCGCGGCGAGCACGTCGAGCAGCTGCCGCCGGCAGGTCACGTGGGCGAACCACTCGGTGCCGCAGACCTGCAGGGAGGTGACGTCGTCGAGCTCCGGCGCCGCCGCCCAGTAGGCGAGCGCCCGCATGTGCTGGGTCGGCAGCCCGTCGCCGCGGACCAGCGGCATCTCTTCCAGCTCCTCGCGCTGGGTCGGGTAGATCACCATCCCGTCGGGCCGCCGCCGCAGCGTCCCCTGCGCCAGGCCGAGGTTGGTCAGCTCGGCGACCTCGGGGAGGAAGTCGGACTCGAAGATCACCTTGTCGAAGGGGACGCCGAGCCGGGCGAGCGTCTTGCGCTGTCCGGAGATCACCCAGGCGCGCGTCTTCGACCACAGTTCGAGCGCCCGCTGGTCGCCGTCGAGCACCCGCATCATCAGCTCATCGGCCTTGTCGTCGTAGAGCGCGGACTCGCGGGCAACCGAGTCCTCGGCGCCGTCCTCGTCGAGCGATTCGCGCCCGGCGCGGACGTAGTCGGCGTAACAAAGGCCGACGAAGTGATCGCTCTTCTCGCCGTTTTCGGCGCCGAGCTCGTCGTCGGCGCGGCCGGAGGCGACGATGCCCGCCATCGCCTCCCCCATGCTGCGGCCGACGTCGCAGATCAGGCTGCGGTTCTCGACCTTGGCGCCGCCGACACGGAGCGCCGCGGCGATCGCGTTGCCGAGCGCCAGGTTGCGCAGGTGGCCGACGTGGAGGGCCTTGGTCGTATTGGCGCCCCAGAAGTAGACGGCGTAGCGCTCGCCTGCGGCGAGGTCGGCGTCGGCCTGCGGATCGGCGCCCTCCTCGAGCGCCTCACCGCGCGCCTCGATCCACTCGTCGTCGAGGCGGACGTCGACGCCGTTCGCGTGCTCACGGACCTCGGCGACGGCCGGATCGGCGGCGATCCGCGCGAGCGCCTCCCGCGCCCGCGCGTCGCCGGTCCAATCTCCGCGCACCCGCGGCACCAGCATCAGGTCCCGATCGACCTCCGGCCGGAACGGCGAGCGAGCCGCCCACGGAGCCGCCTGATCGTCCCCCGCGGCGACCCCGTCGATGCTGTCGAAAAGATTCCCTGCCATAGCCCCGTCCCCCCGGACGCTCCCGTTTACGGAATGCACCTGCCGGGGCTCGAACCCGGATCACCGGCTTACAAGTCCGGTCCTTTAACCGATTAAGGCACAGGTGCTGGCTATGCGAACGAGCCCTGAGTCCCCGGTGTCCACCCCATGGATCGAGTTCCCTGAATGCTCGATTCGTGCGGCAGCATAACACGGCATTTGATTTGCGCAAGCGATTTGACTAATCGCCCGCAAACGACGCATAAACCACTACCCCACAGCCGGTGCGTTCGCACTTATCCTCGCTATCCGGGGATTACTGCGAACGCGGCGTGGGGCCGTGGGCGGCCCGTGGGAAGGGCCATGTAACTTTGTGAAGAGTTGTCATCAACCAATGACAAAACCGTGAAGTGACCATCTACCGCCACATACTCGTCGCGCTCGACGGGTCGGCCGACTCGAAGACGGCGCTCCGTCACGCGGTCACCCTGGCCCGCGACCAGAACGCGAAGCTGACCCTGATGACCGTCGTGCCCCACACCCCCACCCCGGTCGGCCCCGGCGTCGCTCCACCGCCGGAGACCGACGAGTCCCACAACGAGATCATCAAGGAAGCGCTGGCCGAGATCCCCCGCGACATCGGCGTCACCACGCGGCTCGAGCACGGCGAGATCGCCGACACGATCCTGAAGCTGGTCGCCTCGGAGACCTACGACCTGCTGGTGATGGGCTCACACGGACATAGTCGGGTCCACCGGGCGTTGCTTGGTTCGGTTTCCCAGCGGGTCCTGCACAAGGCCTCGGTCCCGGTGTTGATGCTGCGGTCCCTTTGCCAGGGGTAGGGGGACGGCAAGGGACGCGGCGGGCGGGCGGCCGACTGGGGCGGGTGGAGGACGCCGAGGGACGCGGCCCTCTCGGCGGCGACCCGGGCAGGCTGAGGCCGCCACCGAGAGGGCCGGGTCTCGTGGGATGCGCGGGGGACGCCGGGAAGGCGTCACGGGGACGCGAGGTTCGTCACGAAGACGTGCGGAACTCGGCGGATATGCGGCGTGATCTCGGGCTCCGTTGCATAGCCGTCACAGGGTCCGCGTCCTTGGTAGCCCACAGGGTTACCAAGGACGCGGACCCACGCCCGGGACGGCCACTCGTCCCCGGAAGAGTCACGAACCCGTGCCATTCCCCCCGAAAGGATCGCGTCCCGGGCGTCTCGTGGCGGCCACAGCCTGCCAGGGCCGCCACGAGACGCCCGGGACCCTTGCCGTCCCCAATCGACCGGGCGACGAATCACGCCGTCCCCGGCCGCCCGGGCCACGAGCCCTCGTCGTCCCCGTACGCCCGCCCCGCCTCCAGCAACCGCGCCAAGAACTTACGCGTCTCCTCCGCGCGCGGTTCGCCCAGCACCTGCTGCGGCGGGCCGGACTCGACGATCCGGCCTTCGTGGAGGAAGGCGACCTCGTCGGCGACCTCGCGGGCGAAGGTCATCTCGTGGGTGGCGATCACCATCGTCATCCCCGCCGACTTCAGGTCGCGGACCGCCTCCAGCACCTCGCCGACCAGCTCCGGGTCGAGCGCGCTGGTCACCTCGTCGAGGAGGAGCGCCCGCGGCTTGCCGGCGAAGGCGCGGGCGATCGCCACCCGCTGCTGCTGGCCGCCGGAGAGCTCGTCGGGCCGATCGCCCTCGCGCCCCTCGAGGCCGAACCGGGCGAGCAGCGCCCGCCCTTCCTCCTCCGCCTCGCGCCGCCCCGCCTTCTGCGCCCGCATCTGTCCCAGGACCACGTTCTGCAGGACGCTCATGTGGGGGAAGAGGTTGTAGGCCTGGAAGACGACGCCGAGCTTCCGCCGCACCGCGACCGGCGGGACGGACGGGTCGGTGATCACCTCGCCGTCGAGGAAGATGTCGCCGTCGTCGATCTCCTCCAGCAGGTCGATGCAGCGCAGCAGCGTCGACTTGCCCGAGCCCGAGGCACCGATCAGCGCCACCGCCTCGTGGTCGGCGACGTCGAAGTCGACCCCGTGCAGGACCTCGCGCTCGCCGAACGCCTTGGTGACCCCCTTCACCTCGATCACCGGCGCCCCGCCCGCCATCAGCGCACTCCCCCGGCGCCGCCCATGCGGTCGACGATCCGCGCCAACGGAATCGTGATCACCAGGTAGAGCATCGCCGCGGCGATGATCGGCGTGTAGTTGAAGTTTTCGCCCTGGAAGATCTGGGCGACGCGGAAGGCCTCCTGCGGGCCGATGATCGAGATCAGCGCGACGTCCTTCTGCAGGGCGACGAAGTCGTTCAGCAGCGGCGGCGCGACGCGGCGGATCGCCTGCGGCAGAACCACGTGGCGCATCGTCTGCGTCTGGGTCAGGCCGACCGAGAGCGCCGCGTCGGTCTGGCCGCGGTGGACTGAGTTGATCCCGGCCCGGTAGACCTCGGAGACGTAGCCGCTGTAGGAGAGCGTCAGCGCGATGCCGCCGAGCACCACCGGGCTGGTCGGCAGCCCTTCGAGTTCGAGCGCCGGGATGCCGAAGCCGACCAGGTAGACCAGCAGCACGGTCGGCACGCCGCGGAAGACGTCGACCCAGATCGTCGCCAGGATGCGCACCGGGAAGAGGCCCGGCGAGCGGTTGACGCGGATCAGCGCGATCGCCAGGGCGATCACCAGCACTGCCGCCTCGACCACCATGAAGACCTTGATGTCGAGCCAGAAGCCGTCGAGGACTTCCGGGAAGGCGTTCTTGAATTCGCTCCAGGAGAAGAACGTTTCGCGGACCGTCGGCCAACCCGGGCTGGTCAGCACCAGCGCCGCCAGGCCGCCGATCACGATCACCGAGGAGAGCGCCGCGATCAGCGCGTTGCGGCGCGCCTTGGCCCGTTTGGCTTCTTCGCGTTCGCGGCGACGCTCGCCCTGGGGACGATCGCCGGGACTGATGGCGGCGGCTTCGGTCAACCGCCGCAGTTACTCATCCGGCAGCTCAGTGGAGCTGCGGCGCTTCGGCGGCCTGGCTCATCCACCGCTGCGTGATCTTTTCCAGTTCGCCCGATTCTTCGAGCGCTTCGATCGCCCCCGACACGCACCCGGTCAGCGGCGAGCCCTTCGCCAAGAGGGCGCCCCATTCTTCGCCTTCGGCCTTGCCGAACTGACCGACGATGGTCGCGTTTTCGACCTGCGCGGCGGTCAGGTAGAGCGCCGTCGGTAGGTCGACCACCACCGCTTCGACCTGGCCGTTCTTCAGCGCCGTCACCACGTCGCCGGAGCCGTTGAACACTTCCGGTTTGCTCGACGGTTCGATTTCTTCGTCGACCGCGGAGAGGCTGGTGGTGTTGATCTGGACGCCGATCTTGGTGTCCTTGAGTTCGGCCAGCGATTTGGCCTTCGCCGCGTCCGAGTCTTCCAGCGCGACGACCGCCTGGTTGGCCGAGTAGTACGGCACCGAGAAATCGACCGCCTTTTCGCGGGTCGGGGTGATCGAGATCTCGTTGACGTCGAAGTCGAAATCCTTCGGGCCCGGCGCGTAGGAGGAGTCGAAGGGCTCCACGGTCCACTTGATCTTCGCTTTCGGGTAGCCGAGCTGCTTGCCGATCGCGTAGGCGACGGCGCTCTCGAAGCCTTCCCCGTTGGCCGGTTCGTCTTCTTCGAAGTACGGCGGGTAGGCCGGTTTGTCGGTGGCGACGGTCAGTTCACCGGCGGAGTGCGTCTGCATCTTCGACGGGGTGCAGTCCGAGGCGGTGGCCGTCGTGCCTTCGCCTTCGCCGCCGCCCGACGAGGAGCTCGACTTCTTGCCGCCGCAACCGGCGAGCAGCGCCAGCCCGAGGGCGAGGATGGAGACGATGGCAAGGGTGGTTCTGCGCATGGGAGTCCGGGGCAGGGGTTCCGGGACCGGAAGCGCGGCATCCTACCTGTAATGCGGCCCTGGCTCCAGTCCAGAGTCGGCGATCAGGCTTTCCCAACTTTCGGTCCCGATCTTTGGGAACTGCCGCGTCCTGCCGATGTGCCATCTGTGACTGTTGGCGACTGGCTCTACGGCGCGCTGATGCTGACCGCGGCCGGGTCCTGCCTCGTGCGCGCGCGGCGGGTCAAGGACGAGCGGCTTGGCTGGGTGCTGCTCGGCCTCGCGCTGGCCGTCTGGACCGCGGGCGAAATCTATTACGGGGTCGTGCTGACGGGCGCCGCCTCGATCCCGGTCCCCTCCCCCGCCGACGCCGCCAACCTGCTCTTCTACCCGATCGCCTACGCCGGGCTGATCGTCCTGGTCCGCGGCCGGCTCGACTCCTTCAGCACCGCCCGCTGGCTCGACGGGATCATCGTCGGCACCGCCGTCGCGGCGCTGGTCGCGGCGCTCGCCCTCGGGCCGATCGTCGACGCCGGCACCAGGTCCGGCGACACGCTCGCCGTCGCCACCAACCTCGCCTACCCGATCGGCGACCTCATCCTGCTGGCGTTGGTCGCGACCGCGGCGGCGCTCGACCGCTGGCGGCTCGCCACCCGCTGGTTGGTGCTCACCGCCGGGCTGGTCGTCCTCGCGATCTCCGACACGATCTTCCTCCTGCGGTCGGCCGACGGCACCTATGTCGAAGGCGGCCTGCTCGACGCCGCCTGGCCACTCGGGGCCCTCCTGATCGGGATCGCCGCCTGGTTGCGACCGTCGGGGCTGCCGCCGGCGTCGTCCGCCGAGGCGGTCGGCACGCGCCAGATCATCATCCCCGCCGCCGGGGCGCTGGTCGCGATCGGGGTCCAGGCGGCCGAACGCTTCACCACCGTGCCGCCGGCGGCGACGGTCCTCTCGCTGCTCACCCTGCTCGCCGTCGTCCTGCGGATGGCGCTCTCCTTCCGCGACAACGAGGCGAGCCTCGCCGTCTCCACCCAGGAGGCGCTGACCGACTCGCTGACCGGGCTCGGCAACCGCCGCCGGCTGATCGCCGAGCTCGACCAGGCGGTCGAGCGCCCGCGTCGCCCCGGCGAGGTCTGCCTGATGGTCGTCTTCGATCTCGACGGCTTCAAGGCCTACAACGACTCCTACGGCCACCCGGCCGGCGACGCGCTGCTGCGCCGGCTCGGCGAGCGCCTCGCCGCCTTCGTCGAGGATCGCGGCGGCGCCTACCGGCTCGGCGGCGACGAGTTCTGCCTGCTGGCCGAGTGCAGCGCGGTACAGGTCGACGGGCTGGTAGCCGGGGCGGCGGCGTCGCTCGGCGAGCGCGGCGACGGCTTCGTCGTCACCGCTGCCCAGGGCAGCGTCCTGATCCCGGTGGAGGCGCACACCCGCGAGACGGTCTTGCAGCTCGCCGACCGGCGGATGTACGCGAACAAGAGCCGCGAACGGTCCTCGGCCGGGGCGCAGTCGACCGACGTCCTCCTCACCGCCCTGCGCGAGAGCGAACCGGACCTCCACCAGCATCTTCGCGGCGTCGCCGAGCTCGCCGTCGCGGTCGCCGACCACCTCGAGGTCGACGGCGAGGAGCGCGACGAGATCTCTCGCGCCGCCGAGCTCCACGACGTCGGCAAGATGGCGATCCCCGACGCGATCCTCTCGAAACCCGGGCCGCTCGACCCGGCCGAGTGGGAGTTCATGCGCAAGCACACGCTGATCGGCGAGCGGATCATCGCCGCGGCGCCAGCGCTGGTGCCGATCGCCCGCCTGGTCCGCTCGAGCCACGAGCGCTGGGACGGCGCCGGCTACCCCGACGGCCTCGCGGGCGAGGCGATCCCGTTCGGCTCACGGATCGTCTTCTGCTGCGACGCCTTCGACGCGATGACCAGCGACCGTCCCTACAGCGTCGCGATGCACCCGGCCCGGGCCCTGGAAGAGATCGCCCGCGGTGCGGGCACCCAGTTCGACCCGCGGGTGGCCGCGGCGCTGCGCACGGTCGTCGAATGGCACAGTGGTGGCGATGGAGACGGCCGCGCGAGGCGGGCGATTAGCGCGCCTGGGCGCTGAACGAGGCGATCTGGGCGGCGAAGGGTTCGGCGTCCTGGAACAGCATCCCGTGGGCCGCACCCGCGTAGATCGAGAGTGACGAGCCGGGGATGCGGGCGTGCATGCGACGCGCGTTGATTGGCGGCACGCCGCGGTCGAGGGCGCCGTTGGTGAGCAGGGTCGGCGTGGTGATGCCGGCCAGGCCGCGCCAGGTACCGGGATAGCGGAGGAAAGCTTCCTCGGCCGCTTCCTGGCGCTTCAGCGTGCGCGGCGCGACCTTCTCCTGCGGAATCGCCTCGAAGCCTCCGATGAAGCGGGCCGTGGCCTGCACCCCGATCTCGGTCGGCGGGAAAAGCAGCCCGAGGAAGAGTTCGGTGCTCGGGTGCGGCGCGGCCAGCTTGCGGATCAGGCCGGGCGGCGGCGGGACGGTGTGGGAGCTGCCGGCGTCCCCGCCGGTGGTGACCAGCGCGCCCAGCATCGCGGGCTCCCGCTCGGCCAGGGTGAGCCCGATCTCGCCTCCCATCGACCAGCCGACCAAGGTCGGCTTCACCAGCCCGAGCGCTTCGATCAACCCGCCGGTGTCCCGCGCCATCAACGGCACCGTGAGCGGCCGCGAGAGGTCGTCGCTCGAGTAGCCGACGCCGCGGTTGTCGAAGATCGTCACCCTGAAGCTGCGTGCCAGCGGCCGCAGCAGGTAAGGCATCCAGAGGCTCATCGAAGCGGTGTCGCCGGTGACCATGATCAGGTCGGGGCCGTGGCCGAACTGGCGGTAGCCGATTTCGATCCCGTTGACGGCGAGCTTGTAGACGGGGCCCTCGAAGGCGCCCGGGCCGGGGAGCTTCGAGTTCGGGACCAGCTTCGGCGCCGCCTGGCCGACCACGTCGACCGGCTCCATCGTCTCCGCCCTCGTCTCGGTCGCGGCGATCGCCGCCAGGAGCATGGCGAGGCACAGGGCGAGGCCGATCCGACGGAGCATCGACTGAAAAACCTAGGCGTTCATGTCGACGGCAAACACGTTCGTCGGCTCGATCGTCACGACTACCCGGCGGTCATCTGGACCGTCATGCTCTTTCAGGTCGGCGCCGTACTTGGCCCCGACCCGCGTGGCGAACTCGTAGTCGTCGTCGTCCTCGAACACCGCGGTCCCACGCAGGTCGAGATAGCGGAACGGATTGGCGAGATCGAGGATGAAGAGGCTGCACCGAGGCCGCGCCCGCAGGTTCTTCGTCTTCAGCCGCGAGTCGTTCAGCGAGATCTTCACCTTGGCGTCCTCGAACAGGAACCAGACCTCGGTCAGCTGCGGCCCGCCGTCCTTACCGATCGTCGCCAAGGTGGCGAACTGCGCCTCGAGCAGGTCGTGGAACTGGGGCGGGAACTCGGTGCTCATCTGGTGCGAATTCTGCCGCATCGGGATCGCCGGTAGCGCAGTTATGCCCTCAGACGATCCCGGTGGGCGGGCTCGGCTAAGCGTCCAGCGGTGGGCGACCGCGGCTAGGATGCCGCGATCGTCCACCGCTCGAAGATCTCGATCCTTTTAGGGACGCTCGCGGCGATCGCGTTGATCGCGCCGGCGAGCGCCTCGGCCACCACTGACAATTTCACGCCGCTGAGCGCGCGGGTGCTGCACGCGCCCGAACCGGTGCGCGGCGGCGACGGCCGCGAACACCTCGCCTACGAGCTGGTGCTCACCAACAACAGCGTCTTCCCCCCGCGCCCGGTCGTGGTGCGGAAGGTGATCGCGACCGCGGGCGGCAAGCCGGTCGCCACCCTCACCGGGGCGAAGCTGACCGAAATGATGGAACCGTTCGGGAAGGTGACCGAAAAGACGCCGCGGACGACGATCCAGCCCGGCGCCACCGCCAAAGTCCTGATCGACGTCACCTACCCCGCGGGCAAGCGCCCGCCGCGCAGGCTCGACCACGAACTGGTCGTCGCCCCGGACCCCGAAAGCAAGAACGAACTGACCCGCTTCGACGCCGCGCCGACCGCCGTCGTCGACCGCAAGGCGCCGGTGATCGCACCGCCACTGCGCGGCCCCGGCTGGGTGGTGATCAACGGCTGCTGCGACGAAAACACCGCCCACCGCCACAGCCTGCTGGCGATCAACGGCCGGCTCAACGAGGGCGAGCGCTACGCGATCGACTTCGTCCAGATGACCCCCGCGGGGCTGATCACCGAAGGGTCCAACCAGGTCGTCGCCAACTACCCCTTCTACGGCGACGAAGTGCTCTCGGCGACGGCGGGCAAGGTGGTCGGCGTGGTCGACAATCTGCCCGACCGCGAGATCAACTTCGGCAGCCTCTCCGCCCCCTTCGCCGCCGACGCGGGCGGCAACCACGTGGTCGTCGACATGGGCGGCGGCCGCTACGCCTTCTACGCCCACATGATCCCGGGCAGCGTCATGGTCAAGGTCGGGCAGCGGGTGAAGGTCGGCCAGACGCTCGGCCTGCTCGGCAACTCCGGCAACTCGAACGCCCCCCATCTCCACTTCCAACTGATGGACGGGCCGTCGCCGCTCGGCTCCGAAGGGATCCCCTACACCTTCTCCTCCTTCACCGCCGAAGGCAAACTGACGAACGGGCCATACTTCTTCGTGCTCGGCAAGAAGGCGCAGCTGAGCGGCGCGCCGCGCGGGCCGAAGCACGCCGAGCTGCCGCTGAACCTGCAGGTCGTCGACTTCGGTCAATGACCCCTATCCGACCCGCCTCCGTCCATGACAGGATGGGCGCATGAGTCCGTCCCGTCCACGCCGCGAGGAGCGCCCCGACTACGGCTGGGTGATCTCCTTCGGCTGCAAGGAGACAGGCGAACTCAAACGCCTCAAGGTCGCCACCGACCCCGCCTCGGACACCAGTCCGATCGAGGTCCCCTGCGCCTGCGGCGATGTTCATCGCGTCACCGTCTCCCCGTACCGCCGGCGCCGCTCCGCCGACGAGCCGTTCGACCTCGAGGTCAACTCGCTCGACGAGCTCCGCAGCTGACCTGACAGAAAGGAATCAAGTTGCCACTCGCTGACATCACCTTCGGAGACATGCTCCTGACGGTCTTCGAGATCTTCCTCTTCGTGGTGTGGGTCTGGATCCTCTTCACGATCATCACCGACCTCTTCCGCAACCACGACATGTCGGGTTGGCTGAAGGCGCTCTGGATCTTCCTCCTGATCTTCATCCCGTACATCACCGCCCTCATCTACCTAGTGGTCTACGGGACCGACATGCGCGAACGACAGCTGCGCGCGCAGGCGGAAGCCAAACACGCGGCCGACGACTACATCCGCGCCGCCGCCCAGACCTCGCCCGCCGACGAACTCCACAAACTGCACGAACTCGTGGAGAAAGGCGCGCTGACCCAGGCGGAGTACGAGCAGGCGAAAGCGAAACTGCTACCTAGCTGATCAGGCCGCGGGGGGCTGTCGGCGGGGACTGACGGCCGACGGTAAGGGACGCGGCGGGCGGGCGGGCGACGGGGGCGGGTGGAGGACGGCTAGGGACCCGGACCTCTCGGCGGCGACCCGGGCAGGCTGAGGCCGCCGCCGAGAGGGCCGGGTCCGTGGGGATGTGCGGGGGACGCCGGGGAGGCGTCACATGGACGCGCGGATCGTCACGGAGACGCGCGGATCGTCACCGGGACGTGGGATCTGATGCGGTCTCCCCACCGGTCAGATTCATGCTGTGGAGAGAAACTCTCGCTATACGAGAGTAAGGCTCCACAGCCACGGCCCCGGGTGGTGTGGAGCCTTTCCGCGGCATAGGGACGATAGGGCTCCACACCGCGTCGACGAGGGGTCACGTCCCTGTTACTTCCCCTCGAACGGGTCGCGTCCCGGGCGTCTCGTGGCGGCCACAGCCTGCCAGGGCCGCCACGAGACGCCCGGGACTCGCCGTCCCCGATCGACCGGGCCACGAGTCGTGCCGTCCCCGGCCGCCCGGGCCACGAACCCCCGCTCCCGCGCCACCCACCGCCCCCCCCACTTCCGGAGGCCGCCTCCGGACCGGTCCCGGCCGCTCTGTAATCTGAAAACTTCGTAAATGCTTGGAGCGGAAAGGATCTACCGTTGCCCGGCTTTGTAGCGTCCTCCCCTGCTCGCGAACCGGATCCCTGCCTGGACCCGGAGCGGCGTCGGCGCGGTGACTGCGTCGAGGAGGCCGAGGCGGCGCTGGAGAAATCCGGCGATTCCCGCACACTGCTCGTCAACGGGCTGATCGCCGCGGGCCTCGCGGTGCTCGCCGCGGCGGCGGTGATCTGGGTCCCCTTCCTGGAGCCGATCCGCGATCGCTTCACCCACACCCAGCCTGGCTGGGTCGTCGCCTCCTTCGTCCTCCAGCTGCTCTCGGTGCTGAGCTTCGTCGTCGCCCTGCGCGGCGCCTTCGACCGCCGGCTCAGCTGGCGCGAGTCCTTCGACGTCGGCGTGGTCGAGGAGAGCGCCAACGTCTTCCTCCCCAGCGGCGGCAGCGGCGGGCTGGCGCTCGGCGCGGTGATCCTGATCCGCTCCGGCATCCCGACCGCCTTCGCGGTCAGCCGCTCGGCGGTCCTCTTCCTCGTCACCAGCGGCGTCAGCCTCGGCGCCCTGGTCGTCTTCGGCACCGCCGAGGCGATCAACCTGCTGCCCGGCGACGCCGCCCTGGTCGCCACGCTGGTCCCGGCGGCGGGCGCGGCGCTGGTGATGGCGGCGGTGATCGTTCTCCCCCGCGCGATCCCCCAGATCAACGCCGAGGGCGGCGGCCGGATCCGCCGCGGTGCGGCGGCGGCGCAGGAATGGCTGCGCGAGGCGGTCGACACCAGCCTCGAGCTGATCGCCTCCCGCGAAGTGCTCCTGATCGCCGGCTCGATCGGCTACTACGCCTTCGACGTCGCCTCGATGGGCGCCGCCTTCGAGGCGCTCGGCGGTGGTGGGCCGGCGCTCGGCCTCTTCGTTCTCGCCTACACGATCGGCCACGGCGGCGCGATCGTGCCGCTGCCCGGCAGCGCCGAGGGAGGCCTGGTCGGCGGCTTCACGATCTACGGCGCCTCGCTCAGCCTCAGCGCCGGCGGCATCCTCCTCTACCGGACCTTCCACGCCGGGGTGCCGTTCCTGCTCGGCGCGCTCGGGCTCGCCGACATGGGCCGGCGCAACCGCGGCGGACGAAACGACGGCACGCCGATCACGAGACCTTCACACCGTCGAAACAGCTTGCCCGCATCAGAGGACGACTCCCCTTCCTACGTTGGCGACGCAGTCTCGTCCAACAACTGAGAAGGGGAACGAGATGACAGGCAGCGCCTTACCGCCGTGCTCGCGGCCGTCTTCGCGCTGTCGGCGATCGCCTCCTCGGGCACTGACAGGTCACTGATCGAGGGCCACGCGGGCGACGGTGGCAAGAGGACCCCGTCGCCCCCGGCGTCTCGGCCGCGGGCGTGGCTCGGTCAGCCAGGCGAGCAGCGCCGTCGCCGCGAAGCAGAAGCCGACCGCGCAGACCGGCAGCCAGCCGCCCGCGCTCCAGGCGATCGCCCCGGCCGCCGAGCCGATCGCCCCGCCGCTGAAGTTCGAGGTCACGTAGGCGGTGGTGACGCGGCCGGTGGTCTCGCGTCCGAGCGCGTAGATCGCCCCCTGGCTGAGGAAGTTCTGCCCCTGGACGCCGAAGTCGAGCAGCACCAGGCCGAGCAGGATCGCCGGGACGCTCTCGCGGCCGGGGCAGAGGATCGGCCAGCTGAGCAGGATCGCGGCGAGCACCGCCCCGGTGGCGATGCGGCCGTAGCCGCGGTCGTGGAGGCGGCCCATCCGCATCGCCGCGACGGCGCCGCCGAGGCCGGCGAGACCGAACAGGCCGATCGTCGACTCGCCGAAGTCGAAGGGCGGGTCGGAGAGCAGGAAGGTGAGGGTCGTGCAGACGAGGCTGAAGCCGGCGTAGCCGCAGGCGCCGAAGAGCATGCGCCGGCGCAGCACCGGCTCGCGGCGGATCAGCGCCCCGATGCTGGCGAGAAGGGCGCCGTAGCGCAGCGAGGTCGAGGGCCGGCTGCGCGGCATCGCCCGCCAGAGGGCCACCGCCAGCGCCGCCATCCCGACCGCGGCGAGGGCGAAGACGTGCGCCAGTCGGCCAGCCCGGCGACCCGGCCGGAGAGCGTGCGGGCGAGGAGCACGCCGGTCAGCAGGCCGCTCATCACCAGGCCGACGACATGGCCGCGTTCGCGGTCGGGAGCGAGGGTCGAGGCGAACGGGACGAGGACCTGGGCGACGACCGAGGTCGCCGAAGCGACGCCGATCGCCAGCGCCAGCAGCGCGAACTGGGGCGCCGCCGCCGCTCCGGCGGAGGCGAGGCAGGTGATCGCCAGCAGGGTGACGACGAGCTTGCGGCGGTCGACCAGATCGCTGAGCGGGGCGAGGAAGACGAGGCGGAGCCCGTAGGCCACCTGGGAGACGGTGACGAGGAGCCCGGCGGTGCCGTCGGAGATGCCGAAGCGCTCGGCGATCGCCGAGAGCAGCGGCTGCGCGTAGTAGAGGTTGGCGACGGTCGCGCCGCAACCGACCGCGAGCAGCGCGATCAGCTTTCGATCGACGGGCTTGGCTTGCTCGGCGGGCATCGCCGGAACCTACGCGTCGCTCGCGGCCGGCGAAGTGGAATCGCTCACATTTGGCCACCGGGACATACACATGGAGGGGTGCCGGGACAAGGATCGGTCACCCCCCACCCCAAAGTCTGGAATCGAGGCCCTTTGATCCCCTCCCGTCTGAAGCCCGTAGCCGTACTGTCACTGCTCGCGGCGCTCGTCCTCATCTTCGGCACCGCCGCCTCCGCGGCCGCCGGCTACACCGTCACCAAGAAGACCGCCTCCGCATGGATGGCCGGGTACCTCGACGCCTGGGAAACGCGCGACGCCGACGCGGTCGAAAAGCTCTTCACCGCGAGCGGCGTCTACCAGTCGATCCCCGGCGTCAGGAGCGAAACCTTCGTCGGGCGGGCGGCGATCCACAAGTACTGGTTCGACGTGACCCGCGAACAGTCGAAGATCCACGCCGTCCAGGGCGAACCGATCGTCACCGGCGACCGCGCCTCGATCGAGATCTGGGTCACCTTCCGCGATCCCGAATACAACCCGAAGGGCAACCGCATGATCACGCTGCTGGAGACGAACGTCGTCACCTTCGTCAAGGGCGGGCTCGCGTCGAAGAACGTCGAGTACTGGAACATCATTCCCGGCGTGCACTCGCCGCCGCCCGGCTGGGGGCACTGAACCACCACCGCGGTGACCACGCTGCCGCGCGCCCCGGCGCGGCAGTATCCGGGGCGTGAGCGGCGCCCTGCTGACCCGGGAGACGAAGCCCGCCGCGCCGAGCGCGCGGGCGCGGCGGCTCGGCCTGGCCGGGATCTGCTTCGGCTTCCTGATGATCACGATCGACACGACGGCCGTGAACGTCGCCCTGGGCCCGATCGTCGCCGACCTCGGCGGCTCGCTGGCCGCCGCCCAGTGGATCGTCAGCAGCTACACGCTGGTCTTCGCCACCTTCCTCCTCAGCGGCGGGGCCTGGGCGGACCGGATCGGCTCGCGGGCCGCGTTCCTGATCGGGCTCGGCGTCTTCGGGGTGGCGAGCGCGGGCTGCGCGGCGGCGCCCTCGATGGAGGCGCTGATCGCGGCGCGGGCGGCGCAGGGCCTCGGCGCGGCGCTGCTGATGCCCTGCTCGCTGGCGTTGATCATCCACATCTTCCCGGCCGGGCCGGAGCGGCGCGGGGCATTGGCGGCCTGGGGCGGGATCTCGGGGATCGGGCTCTCGGCCGGGCCGGTACTCGGCGGCGCCCTGGTCGACTGGGTCGGCTGGCGCTTCATCTTCCTGATCAACCTGCCGGTAGCCGTGCTCGCCGGGCTGGCGATCTCCGCCTACGTGACCGAGACGACGCGCCACCGTCATCCCTTCGACCTGCCAGGCCAGGTGCTCGTGGTGCTGGCGCTGGGCTGTCTCAGCGGCGGGTTCATCCTCGCCGGCGAGCTCGGCTGGACCGCCGCGGGGACGATCGCACTGCTCGTCGCCGGGGTGGCGGCGGCGCTCGCCCTGGCCCGGGTCGAGCGCCTCGTGCCGCTGCCAATGATCCCGCCTGCGCTTCTCCGCAACCTCAAGTTCCGCCGCCTCGTCGTCGTCTCCGGGCTCTACAACTTCGGCTTCTACGGCACCCTCTTCTGCCTCTCGCTCTACCTCCACGAGCGCCTCGGCCTCTCCCCCCTCGACACCGGCCTGGCGCTCCTGCCAATGAACCTGGTCATCGGCGTGATCGCGCTCTCCGCCGCCCGGTTGATCGCCTGGCTCGGCGAGTGGCCGGCGGTGATGATCGGGATCGGCTTCGGCGCCGGCGGCGCGGCGCTGATGGCGATCTTCGGCGACGCGGGGGTGACCGCGACGATCCTCCTCTCGATCCCCTTCGCGGGCATCGCCCTGACCATGCAGGCGATGACCGCGCTGGCGATGGAGGACGTGCCGCGCGAGCGGATCGGCCTCGCCTCAGGGGTGCAGAACGCGGCCCGGCAGGCGGGCGGCGCACTCGGCGTCGCCCTGCTCGGGACGCTGCTCGCCGCGGGCACCGGCCTCTCTCTGCAGCTGCCGATGGCGGTGGTCAGCGCCGGCTACCTGGCGTCGATGTGGCTGGCGCTGGCGGGGCGCCGCCACGCAACCCCAAGGTGAGTTCGCACTTATGGCCCCATAGCGGCCATTTCTGCGAACTCACCTTGTGCGCTGCCTATGCGGCGCTCGCGGCGGCGAACTGCTCCTCGACCCCTGGGTAGATCAGCCGGTGGTCGTCGCTCAGCGCCGCTTTGACCTCGCGGGTCTGGTCGTCGACGAGGACCTCCGGCTCGCCCGCCTCGAGCCCGTCGAGCGCCGCCGTGGCGACCCCACCCGGGGCGATCTTGTCGACGTCGAAGGAGGCGATCAGGTCGGTGTCGACGTAGCCGACGTGGACGCCGACCAGCTCCGTGCCCTGGGTCTTCAGCTGCACCCGGGCGGCGTTCGAGTAGGACCAGGCGGCCGCCTTCGAGGCCGAGTAGGTGGCCAGGTTCGGCGCCGCCAGCCAGGAGACGATCGAGAGCATGTTGACGAAGGCGCCGCCGCCGTTGGCGGCGAGGACGGGCGCGAAGGCCTCGGTCATCGAGACGACGGCGAGGTAGTTCAGCGCGAGCTCGTAGCGGGCGTCGTCGAGGCGGGCAGCGAGCGGCAGCCCCGGCAGGCCGGTGCCGGCGTTGTTGACGACCAGGTCGACGTCGGTCAGCTCCGCGGCGACCTCGCGCACGCGAGCCTCGTCGGTGACGTCGAGCTGGACCGGGACGAGCCGTGGATCGGTGACGTTGCCCACGTCGCGGACGCCCGCGTAGACCTTCGCCGCGCCCCGCTCCAGCAGCTCCTCCGCGAACGCCTTGCCGATCCCCCGGTTCGCGCCGGTGACCAGTGCGGTTGCTCCCTCGATCTTCATCTGATGCCTCCTGGGTGAGTTGAAATCTGGATGATGATCATCATCCTAACAAGATGACGCGCGTCATCTAAACTCCAGGCATGGGCCACTCGCAAAAAGACAAAGAGAAGAACCACGCGCAGATCGTCGAGATCGCCGCGCAGAAGATGCGCGAATCAGGGACCGAGGGCCCCGGGGTCGCCGAGATCATGAAGGCGGCCGGGCTCACCCACGGCGGCTTCTACAAGCACTTCGACTCGCGCGACGATCTCGTCGTCGAGGCGGTCGAAGCGGCGGTCGCGCAGAGCCGCGAGGGCACCGCCGAGGTGATCGAGGGCGCCGAGGACCCGCTTGCCGCGTTCGTCGACTGGTACCTCTCCTCCGCCCACCGCGACCAGCCTGGCACCGGTTGCGCCGTTGTCGCCCTCGGCGCCGACGCGGCGCGCGCCGACGAGCGCGTCCGCGCCACCTACACCGGCCAGGTCGAGCGCTACATCGCCCAGCTGGAAGAGCTGCTCGCCGGTGAGGACGAGGACGTCCGGCGTCGGGCGATCGCCGCCGTCAGCGCCATGGTCGGCTCGCTGTTGATCGCCCGGGCGGTCGGCGACGAGGACCTCTCGGAGGAGATCCTCGCCGCGGTGCGGGCGAGCGTCGCCGAGCAACACCTGTAAAGACTGAACAGTTCTTCAGGTATCGTGTGTCGCCGTGAGCCACGGCGCCACCCCAGACCCAGGCGAGCTCCTCGACCCCCGCGCCGCCGGGCAGGTCGCCGAGACGATGCAGGCGCTGGCGACTCCGAGCCGGCTGCGGATCCTCGCCTGCCTGCACGAGGGGCCGCGGTCGGTGAGCGAGATCAGCGCCGCGGTAGGGATGGACGGCTCGGCGGTCTCCCACCAGCTGCGGATCCTGCGGCACCTCGGGTTGGTGACCGGCGAGCGCGATGGCCGGCGGGTCAACTACTCGCTCTACGACCACCACGTGGCGCAGCTGCTCGAGCAGGCGATGTCGCACGTCGAACACCTGCGGCTCGGGCTCGCCGACGGGGCGCGGCGCGAGGAGTCGGCGGTCGCCGGATGAGCGCCCACGGGCACTCGCACGGCGCCGACCACGGCCATAGCCACGGGCTGGTCGACGCCTCGATCAAACGCTCGCGGGCGGGGGTCGAGGCGGTCCTCCTCAGCCTCCTGATCCTCGGCGCGACGGCGGCGGCGCAGATCTTCGTCTTCGTCCTCAGCGGCTCGATCGCCCTGCTCGCCGACCTGATCCACAACGTCGGTGACGCCCTCACCGCCGTCCCGCTGGGAGTCGCGTTCCTGATCCGCTCCTTCAAGGCGGAGAAGTACGCGGGCTACTTCGTCGTCGCGACGATCTTCGTCAGCGCCTGCGTCGCCTTCGGCGAGTCGATCGAGCGCCTGGTCAACCCGCAGGACCTGACCCACCTCTGGGCGCTGGCCGGGGCGGGCGTCATCGGCTTCCTCGGCAACGAGGCCGCCGCCTTCGTGCGACTGCGGGCGGGGAAGCGACTGCGGAGCCCGGCCCTGGTCGCCGACGGTTATCACGCCCGCACCGACGGGATCGTCAGCCTCGCCGTCGTCGCCAGCGCCGCGTTTGTCGCCCTCGGCGTCGGGATCGCGGACCCCTTGATCGGCATGCTGGTGACGGTCGTGATCCTGCGCATCACCTGGCAGTCCTTCCAGACCGTGCGCCACGACCCCGCCGCCCCCGATGCCTCCTGTTGATGGGCCGAAAACTCAAGCCCTGCTTGAGTTTTCGGCCCATCAACATCGGGGTGCGGGACCCTCGCTGGTCGCGAACGCGGGCCGCAACGCGGGGGCGGAGCCGGGCCGGCGGCGGCGCTGGGGGCGGGCTCGGGACGCGCTCTGGCGCTTCGTCGATCCCCACCTTGATCCGGGGATGCGCGTCGCGGTGCTCGGGGCCGGCAACGCCGACGATCTGCCGCTGCGGCGGATCGCAGCACGCGCCG
>DATEDJ010000062.1:0-5882 GCA_035281725.1 Solirubrobacterales bacterium | reverse complement strand
TGGTCACGGCGCCGGAGGAAGGGGGGACGACGACCGGCGCGCAGACGACGAGCAGCGGCTCTTCGGCGAGCGCCGACGAAGCGGGCGAATCGTCGAATTCGGGCGGCTCCGGCGACAAGGGCCTCGCGATCGCCGCCCTCGTCATCGCCGCCATCGCCCTGGTGACTGCGGCCACCGCGATCTTCGGCAGGCGCCGGAGGACGCCGTGAGCCCCGGTCACGCCCTAAGAACCTGTCTCAAAACCCCCGCGCACGCCTGGCGGCACCGGACACACTTCGCGGGGCGTCGTCCTCGGTCGGTCAAATGGCTCTGCCATTCGGCCTCCCTGCGTCCTACCCCCGCTCGGTCCGGCACTGGCCAGTCGCACACGCGGGTCTTGAGACAGATTCCTAGTGGTCGCCTCCGATTCCCCGGCCGCGGCGGTTACGCTTCCCCCGATGGCGACGGTGGAGAGTCCGACCGCACTGCGTGCCGACGCGGCGCGCAACCGCGAGCGGATCCTCGACGCCGCGATCGAACTCTTCGCCGAGCGCGGCTACGAGGCCTCGACCGCGGAGATCGCCGCCCGCGCGGGCGTCGGCGAGGCGACCCTCTTCCGGCGCTTCCCGACCAAGGAGGACCTGATCCAGGCGATCATCTCGATGATGCTCGAGGAAGCGGCCGCTCTCGCCACCTCCTGCCTCGAGGAGGAGGACCCCTGGCGCGGGGTCGAACGCTTCCTCTACGAGATGGCCGACCGCGCCTCCCAGGACCACGGCATCTCCGACGCTAACAAGGAGCGCTGCATGGCCTCGCAGGCGCTGGCCTCCGAGCGCCGCCGCGTCCTCGACCTCACCGCCCAGCTGGTCAAGCGCGCCCAGGCCGCGGGCGTCCTCCGCGACGACGTCGCCGGCCAGGACCTGATGTTCCTGATGGGCGCCGTCGCCTCGGTCAGCGAGGTCCCCTTCCCGGGCCTCCGCCCCGACCTCTGGAAGCGCTACCTCGGCATCGTCCTCGACGGCCTGCGCCCCGAGTGCGCCTCGAAGCTCCGTCCTGGCGCCCCGCCGCGCCGCCTGATCGAAAACCCCGACGGCGAGTAGCCGCCCGCCGTGGGGGGCCGCGGTACGCCCCGAGTGGCTTTGTCGCCATGACTACCTCAACGGAGCTTTTCGGCGACGAGCAGGAGAAGCCGCGGATGTGGCAGAAGATGATCAGGGCCTGGCCGGACTACGACGCCGATCAGGAGAGAACCGACCGGGTCATCCCGATCGTCGTGATCGAGCGCGCCTGATCCCCCCGCGGGGCGCCCTAGCTGGGCGCGCCGACGTTGGCCGGGGCTTCGTCGGAGAGGAGCTCGTGGGCGAAGCGGACCACGAGGGCGCCGTCGCCGACCGCGCCCGCGACCCGGTTCGAGGCCCCGGCGCGCACGTCCCCGGCGGCGAACACGCCCGGTCGCACCGTCTCCAGCAGCGCCGGCTCGCGATCGGCGAGCGGCCAGGCGATGTGGCCCTCGCAGTTGTGGGCGCCGTCGCCGCAGAGGAGGAACCCGGCGTCGTCGGTGGCCAGCATCCCGTCGGAGACCTCGGTGCAGGGATCGGCGCCGATCATCACGTAGACGGCGCTGGTGTCGACGTCTTCGCGCGCCCCGTCGGCCGACTGCAAGGTGACCGACTCGACCACCGCCGTACCGTGCAGGGCGACGACCTCGGTCTCGGTCATGACCTCGATCCGCGGCGAGCGTTCGACCCGGTCGACCAGATAACGCGACATCGTCGACTTCAGGGCTTTCCCGCGCACGATCACGCGCACGCTGCGCGCCTTGCGCGACAGGCTCACCGCCGCCTGTCCGGCCGAGTTGCCTCCGCCGATCACGATCACGTCTTTGTCGCGCGCGCGCTCGGTGTCGGTGGCCATCGCCGCGTGGTAGACGCCGGCGCCGCGGAAGCGGTCGATCCCCTCGGCTTTCAGCTCGCGCCAGCGCGCCCCGGTCGCCATCACCAGCGAGCGGGCGAGCACGTGCTGGCCGTCGTCGAGGTCGATCCGGACCAGCCCTTCCGGCCCGTCGGCAAGCTCGACCGCGCGGTGGAAGCTGGAGAGCACGGCGTCGAAGCGGCGCGCCTGCAGGGTCGCCTTGGTGGTCAGCTCGCGGCCGCCGATCCCGGTCGGGAAGCCGAGGTAGTTCTCGATCCGGGTGCTCGTCCCGGCCTGGCCGCCGGGCGCCCAGGACTCCACCACCAGCGTCCGCAGCCCCTCCGAGCCGCCGTACACCGCCGCCGCCAGTCCGGCCGGCCCGGCGCCGAGCACGACCAGGTCGAAGCGCTCGCCGTCGACTTCGGCCCGCAGCCCGAGTCCGCGCGCGACCTGGGCGGGCGAGGGGTTGCGCAGCACCTGGCGCGCGTGGACCAGCACCGGGGCTTCCTCGCGCGGCACCTCGAGCCAGCGCAGCATCTCGTCGCTCTCGGGATCGTTGTCGACGTCGTACCAGCGGACGGGGAGGAGGTTCCGCTCCAGCAGGTCGCGCACTTCGAAGGCCCGCCGCGAGGCCTGCGGGGCGATCAGCCGCATGACCCCGTAGCCGTTTTCTTCGTGCCAGGCCCGTCGCGCCAGCAGCGTGCGGAAGACCCCTTCGCCGAACTCCGGCCAGTCGGCGACCATTTTGCGCAGCTTGGTGCGCGGGAAGACGAGGGCCTCGGTCGGCTCGACCGCGACCGCGGCGCTGATCGTCGGCTCGCCGGTGAAGGCGGCGATGTCGCCGATGTAGGTGCCTCCGTCGGCGGCGGCGACGTGGACGTCCTTGCCCGGCTTGCGGTCGACGAACTCGACCCGCCCGTTCAGCAGGACGAAGAACGGCGCGTCGCGCACCCCGTGCTCGTACAGGACCTCGCCCTCCTCGAAGCTGCGGCGCTCGGCGCGCTTGCCGAGCCACTGCAGCTTTTTCTCCGAGAGGCGGGGGAACACGACCTCGTCGTCGAGGTCGGGGAACGGTTCAAGGCGGACGACGCGGACTTCTTGCATCGGTCCAAAGCTACTCCCCCGCCGTTGCACGGCTGGCCAGCAGCTCGGCGACGTGGTCGATCATCGCGTCGAGGGCGGCCGAGATCGCCGAGACGATCGCCTTCCTTGCCTCGCCCCGCTCCAGCCACATGACCGGCGCCAACGTCGCCGTCGACGGCGGGGCGACGGCGGTCATGGCTTAGGCGAATTATGCTGTGCAGATGGAGAAGTGGCGGGGGGCCGTGCTCGTCCTGGGCACCGTGATCGTGATCTGCTTGGCAGGCGCGCCAAATGCGGCCGCGGCGGACGGGGCCGGCAAGTCGCCTGCCCTGAAGATGGCGGCGGCGCGCAGCGCGGCCCTGACGAAGGCGCGCGGTTACAACCAGCGCAGCGGGCTGATCAGCCAGGTCAGCTTCGAAGGCTGTCATCGAACCTCGAGCCAGAAGATCCACTGCACCTTCCACGGCAGCGGCCGGACCAACATGGTCAGCAACAGCTGTGAAATCCGCGTCGTCGTCAGCGGCGAAGGCAGCCACGCCCAGGCAAAGCTGCGCGCGACGTGCCGGTCCGAACGACTGCTCCTCCTGACCTTCGCCCGGGCGATTCCGGTGATCCAGAAGGCGGGCGAAGAACTCGCGAGCCGTGGGGTGGCGATCGCGTTCGCCGACCGGATCAACGATCTCGAAATCGAAGCGATCGTCGAATGGGACCCGGCGAAGAAGGTCAAGGAAAAGTGCGAAGCGCGCTTCGTCGCGCAGTTGAACAGCACCGACGAAGTGCTGCTCGACCATGGACCAGCCCAATGCAGCTCCCTTCCTGGGCCCGTCCAGCCGGAAGGCCCCGTCACCTACCCGTAAGTAGTGCCCTTACCGAGGTCGGCGATCAGGCCGGGGTGCAGGTCGGTGCCCAGAGCTCGTGACGCGAGCTACAATCGCCACATGCACAACCCGCTTCGCTCTGAGGCGGATGTCTTTCGCCTCGTAGTCGTCTTCGTGGCCGCCGCGGCCCTCGTGGTCGCCCTCACCCTTTTGACCAAGTCCATCTGGGGCGTGCTCCTCGCCGCCCTCCTGATCGGGATCGGGATCGGCCTCGCCTGGCGGGTCACCCGGGGCAGCGAGCCACGCAGCGTCGAGGCGCACCCGGTCGCCGACGACACCCGGCGCATCCTCGTCGTCGCCAACCAGACGGCCGCGGGCCGCGAGCTGCTGGAAGAGATCGGCAACCGCTGCCGCGGACGGAAGTCTGAGGTGATGCTGGTCTCCCCGGCGCTGGTCGGCTCCCGTGCCGCCCACTGGGCCTCGGATGTCGACGAAGGCCTCGACCTCGCCCGCGAGCGGATGGCCCGCTCGGTCACCGCGCTGCGCGGGATCGGGATCGAGGTCCACGCCGAGGTCGGCGACCCCGACCCGAACATGGCGATCGAGGACGCGCTCCGCGTCTTCCCCGCCGACGAGATCATCATCTCCACCTTGCCCCCGGAGCAGTCGCGCTGGCTCGAGCACGAAGTCGTCGAGAGGACCCGCCGCGAGGTCGAATTGCCGATGACCCACGTCATCGTCGACCTCGACGCCGAGCGGGCGACGACCCCCCTGCGCTCGGTCGCCTGAGCACGACCGCCCCGACTCGGCCCCCGGCTTCGCCGGCGCGGCCGGGTGTGCGACATTGCCGCGATGCCGATTGCGACCACGCCCACCGGGATCGACCTCTACTACGAGACGATCGGCTCGCCCGCCGACCCGCCGCTCCTGCTGGTGATGGGGTACGGCAGCCAGATGATCGCCTGGCCGCGCGGCTTCTCCGAGCTGCTCGCCGCCGGCGGCCGCTTGGTGATCGAGTGCGACAACCGCGACTCGGGCCTTTCCTCGAAGCTCGACGGATCGACCGTCGACACCGAGGCGGTGATGGCCGCCGCCGGGGCCGGCGAGCTCGACCGCGCCCGTGAGCTCGTCCCCTACACGCTGAGCGACATGGCCGACGACTGCCTCGCCGTCCTCGACGCGCTGGGGATCGAGCGCGCCCACGTCCTCGGCGCCTCGATGGGTGGGATGATCGCCCAGCAGCTGGCGATCGAGCGGCCCGAGCGCCTGCTCTCGCTGGTCTCGATGATGTCGACGACGGGCGAGCCCGCGTACGGCCAGCCGGCCCCGGAGGCACTCGAGGCGCTGCTCACCCCCTCGCCGACGGAGCGCGACGCCTACATCCCGGCCTCGGCCGGCAAGGGCCTGATCTGGGCCTCGCGTCGCTACGGCGATCGGGCCCGCCTGGAAGCGCTCGCCGCGGCGAGCTACGACCGCTGCTTCTACCCGGAGGGGGTGACGCGGCAGCTGACCGCGATCCTGGCGAGCGGCTCGCGCGCCGACGGCCTCCGCGCCCTGGACCTGCCGACCTTGGTGATCCATGGGGTCGACGACAAGCTGATCCCACCCGACGGCGGCGAACGGACCGCCGAGCTGGTCCCCGGCGCGCAGCTGATGCTGGTCGAGGACATGGGCCACGACCGTCCCGAACCGCTCTGGCCGCTCCTCACCGAGGCGATCCTGCTGCACACGGAGGCCGTGCCGGCCTAGATTCGCGGCCCGGGCGGCCGGGAATCGACGGTCTAAACCATCCGCGCCGCGTGCCGCGGCTCCAGCGGCTCGCCGCTCTCTTCCGCCTCGGCGCGCTTCGACCAGCGATTCAGCTCGCGCCGGGCGAGGACCATCTTGTGGACCTCGTCGGGGCCGTCGGCGAGGCGCAGCATGCGGCTGAAGCGCCACATCGGGGCGAGCGGGGTGTCGTCGGTCATGCCGAGGCTGCCGTGGATCTGGATCGCCCGGTCGAGCACGTTCATCACCATGTTCGCGGCGACGACCTTGATCGCCGAGATCGACTGGCGGGCGGCGCGCTTGCCCTCGGTGTCCATCTTCCAG
>DATEDJ010000061.1:0-46472 GCA_035281725.1 Solirubrobacterales bacterium | reverse complement strand
AGGCTCACGTCCCGGGCCACCCGGGCCGCGAATCAATCCGCCGGCGCCATGCGTTGTCCCGCCACCGAGTCGTTCCTCTTGGCCGCTCAGCTAACGTTGATGGCATGAGCGAGAACGTGCGCAAGCCGCCCTATGACGCTGCCCGGATCGAGCCGGAGCGCCAGGCCGCCTGGGTCGGCCGCGGCGACTACGACGCGCCCGCGCCGCCGCCCGACGGCGAGCGCGGGGTCTATGTGAAGTCATCGAGCCCGTTCACCTCGGGCAACCTGCACATGGGCCACGTCCGCGATTACACGATCGGTGACGCCTACGCCCGCTTCCAGCGCGCCCGCGGCCGCGACGTGCTGATGGGCTTCGGCTTCGACGCCTTCGGGCTGCCCGCCGAGCTGGCGGCGATCGAGCGCCAGATCCCCGCCGCCGAGTGGGTCGAGCAGTGCGGCGAGCGGATGCTCGTCCAGATGAAGCGCCTCGGCTACAGCTTCGACTACGACCGCGTGTTCTACAGCTCCGACGAGGGCCAGTACCGCTGGTCCCAGTGGCTCTTCCTGACCCTCTACGACATGGGGCTGATCTACCTCGATGACGCCACCGTCGACTGGTGCGACACCTGCCAGACGACGCTGGCGACGATCCAGGTCGAGGAGGGCGGCACCTGCTGGCGCTGCCACAACGAGGTGCGGCTGATCCGCCGGCCGACTTGGTTCCTGAAGATCACTCCTTACCTGGAGGAGAACGACGCCAACATGCCGCTGTTGGAGCAGCAGCCGTGGGACGAGATGGCGCTGGCGACGCAGCGCTACATCCTCGGCCGCAGCGACGGGGTCGAGATCGACCTGGGGCCGAGCGGCGACGGCGACGAGCGCACCCTCACGGTCTTCACGCCCGATCGCGGTGCGGTCACCGAGGCGCTCTTCGTCCTGCTCTCCCCGCGCCATCCCGACATCGACCTGTGGGTCGAGAGCGAGACGGTGCGCGAGGAGCTCGAGCAGCTCCGCTCCGGTGGCTGGGAGCGGAGTGCCCGCGACGCGAGCTCGGTGCCGGTGATCGACACCGGCCTCTCGATCGCCGCCGAGGGCTTCCTGCCGGCGGGCGGCGCGGCGCGGCTGCCAGTCCTCGTCTCGCCCCTGGTCGACGCCCGGTTCGGGCCGACGGCGGCGCTCGGCATCCCCGCGGTCGACGAGGCCGACGCGGACATCGCGGTACGGATCGAGCGGATCGACTGGGAGCCCCCGGCAAAGGGCGATGAGGACGACGCCGCCGAGGGTGGGGTGGAGGCGCCGGGTGAGCTGTTCGCCGCCGCGCGCCCGACGAAGCGCTATCGCGCCAACGACTTCTCGATCTCCCGCCAGCGCTCCTGGGGGACGCCGATCCCGATCATCCACTGTCCCGACTGCGGCCCGGTCCCGGTGCCCGAGGCCGACCTGCCGGTCGTCCTGCCGCGCGACCTGGTCGCGACCGGTGAAGGGAATCCGCTCGCCGAGCGCCCCGACTTCGTCGACGTCGACTGCCCGAAATGCGGGACGGCGGCGAAGCGGGAGACCGACACCCTCGACTGCCACTTCGATGCGCTCTTCCTCTGGGTCCCGGCGACGATGCCGCCGGAGGACCGGGCGACGCAGATGTTCACCCACCCCGAGTCGAAGAAGTGGCTGCCCGCCGAGCGGCTGGTCGCGGGCGGCGACTCCGGCGGTTTCGTCTTCGACCAGCGGGTCGTCACCAAGGCGCTTCGCGACCACGGCGAGTTCGCCTACATGACCGACGGCGAGCCGTTCGAGGGCTGCCTCTTCCACGAGATGGTGATCGCCGACGGGCGCAAGATGAGCAAGCACCTCGGCAACGTCGTCGACCCCGACGCGCTGGTCGAGCAGTTCGGCGCCGACACGGTGCGGGTCGCAGTGCTCTGGGCGGCAGGCCCGGCGAAGACGCTGAACTGGTCCGACGCGGCGATCCGCTTCGCCAACAAGTTCCTGCGCGGCTTCTGGACCTACGCTCACGATCGCTTCGTCGAGCTGGAGGGCGCCAAGCACGATCCGGCGAAGGCGGCGGAGACCGAGGCGCAGCGGGAGAAGCTGCGGAGCTGGTGTGAGAACGGGCTCGCCCGGGTCGCCGAGGACACCGCCGACCTGCAGATGCACAAGTCGATCCGCAACCTGACCCGCCTCTTCGAGCGGATCCAGCAGTACGAGAAGCAGCTGAAGAAGCGGGGGCAGCTCGACAAGGCCGACGCCGAGGCGCTGGTCGTCGCGATCCTGCTCCTGGCCCAGGCCCTGCAACCGTTCGCTCCGCACGCGGCGGAGGGCATCCTGCTCAACTCCGGCCGCTTCACCTCCGACGAACTGCCGGGCGCCTGGCCCGACGCCGCCGCGATCCCGGTGGCCGTCGACGACGCGATGGCCGGCGCCACCTCCTAGCTAGGCGCCAGCTTGCTTCCGCCGTTCCTTATCTCCCATATGCGGGGATAAGGAACGGCGGAGGGTGGGGAGGCTGGGGAGGGGACGGGCAAAGGGACGGGCAAGGCACGCGGCCATCTCGCGGCGGCCCGGGCAGGCTGTGGCCGCCGCGAGATGGCCGGGTCACGGGGGGACGGAGAGGGTGCGGGGCGCGTGCGGGGGACGGGGCGCGCTCGGGCGAGGGGGTCCGTGACGGAGACGGCGGGAACGCCACGCGGACGTCGGGAAAATGCCGGGAACGTCACGGCGCCGTGAGGGAGACGCCGGGAACGTCACGCCGACGTGAGGGAGAGGTCACGGAAGGCCCGGGCCCCCTCGGTGCGTTCGTCGCTTGTAGCCCTATGGCGGTCAAGCGACGAACGCGCTCCGCGGGCCGATGCAGGACACCCGCGAAGGCGCACGCCTCAGTGACGTCCCCGGCATCTCCGTCACGCACCCCGCCCGTCTGCCTCACGGGATCCCGGCATCTCCCCCGGGGGCGCCCCGTCCCTCCCGCGGGCCCCCGGGTGAGTTCGCACTTTGCCGCGCCATGTACGGCAAAGTGCGAACGCACCGTCCCTGTGCCCGCCCTCCCCGCGGACCTCCCGACCCGGGCGTCTCGGAGGCGGCCACAGCCTGCCCGGGTCGCCTCCGAGACGCCCGGGGCTACCGTCCCCAATCGACCAGGCCCCGGATCGCGCCGTCCCCGGCCCCAGGGCCTCGGACCACGCCGACCCCGGCCGCGCCGGTCACGAACTTTTTGCAATTTCGCGGTACCAGTTTGGGAATCTTTCGGAAACGGGTAGATACCTCCCGAGGCTGGTTTTTCGCCGACATCGCATTGCGCCGGGCAGAGCCTCAAAGGTGCTCCGTTCGTACCTAAACGCAAGGCGATCTTTATGTTCAGGTGGCCTTGATTGCTATAACTGAGTCTGTTATGAATGTCACCCTGTCGGCGGATCAACCGACAGAGAGGCGGGGCTTACTCAGACGGGGAAACCGCCTTGGGGTGGCAAAGGAGGACCTGGTGCTGAGCGGGGGTCGCGTTCGTCACGGCCCGGCCCCTCGAAGAGCGCCGATGCGCAGTCGGTGCCGCCCCGCCTCAACTCTCTTCTCGTCACGGGACCGGGGCCCCCGTGACGAGAAGCATGCGCGAACGGGGTGGAGGCCCCGCCGCGCTGGGCGCCCGCGGCGCGGCCGTCAGTCGCCGGTCGGCTCTTCGACCGTGAAGCGGCGCCGCTCGTGGTCCCAGCCGGTCCCCTCGCAGAGGGCGTTCGGCGTCGTCCCCAGCGCTCCCGCCAGCTTCAGCATGGTGGCGAAGCGCGGTTCGCGCCCGGCCCGCTCGAGCAGCGAGATCTCGGTCCGGTGCAGCTCGGTCCGCTCGCCCAGTTCCTCCTGCGAGATGCCGACCGCGACGCGGCGGCGGCGGAGATTGTGGGCGAAGCGCTCCTTTGGGGTCACCGGCCTATCGTCCCCGTCCGCAGACAATCGTTCCACAGACAAAAGGCCGCTCTCGCTTGAGTACGCCCGTGCGTTCGCTACCGTGATGTGCGTGGAAATTGCGGGTTGACGGGATCTTTACGCGAAAAGCGTTGATCGTTGTCACCTTCCGTGTTATAGACGTACGACCTAATCAGCCGCCTCGGCGGCACCAAACACCGCTTCGGCGGAGCCAGAAAGGAAGCGCAATGAGTGACGACACGCAGCATCTGGGGGGGCCTATCGGCCGGCGAACCAGGTCCTGCGCGACCGAACTCGTCTGTCGTGACTGTGGCT
This sequence comes from Solirubrobacterales bacterium, assembly GCA_035281725.1. Classification (GTDB taxonomy): domain Bacteria; phylum Actinomycetota; class Thermoleophilia; order Solirubrobacterales; family 70-9; genus VAYN01. The sequence goes on along the minus strand of DATEDJ010000061.1, from coordinate 42,267 downwards.
ACCGCACCGCGCTGGACGAGCGGGCCTTCAAGTGCCCCGCCTGCGGCGATGGCTTGGACATCGACTACGACTATGAGCGCGCCACCGCGGCGATCGCCGAGCACGGGCTCACCGAGCGTCCCTGGAACATCTGGCGCTTCGAGGAGCTCCTGCCGATCACATCGGCGGACGCGCAGGCGCGGGTCGGGCAGTACGCCGGCCACACGCCGCTGATCCACGCCGACCGGCTCGGTGCCGAGCTCGGCCTGAAGAAGCTCTACCTGAAGGACGACTCGACCAACCGCCCGTCGCTCTCCTACAAGGACCGCGTCGTCGGGATGGCGATCGCCCGCCTGCTGGAGCTGGGCAAAGACGAGGTCGGCTGCGTCTCGACCGGCAACGTCGGGACCGCGGTCGCGTCGCTCGCCGCCAAGGCCGGCGCCACCGCCTACGTCTTCTACCCCGGCAACATGGAGAAGGGGAAGGCGAAAGCCTGTCGCGCCCTCGGCGCCCAGGTCTGTCAGTTGGACGGCAACTACGACCAGGCCAACCGCGCCTGCCGTGAGCTCTCGCTGGCGAGCGGGATCGAGTTCGCCAACATCACCCTGCGGCCGTTCTACGCCGAGGGGGCGAAGACGATGGCGTTCGAGGTGGTGGAGGACCTCGGCTGGAACGCGCCCGACCACTTCGTCATCCCGGCCGCGGGGGGCACGCTCTCCTCGCGCGTCCACAAGGGGCTGAACGAGCTGGAGACGGTCGGCCTGGCGGAGACCTCGGGGACGAAGATCAACATCGCCCAGGCGGGCGGTTGCGATCCGATCGCCACGGCGATCCTCGAGGGCGGCGAGATCGAGCCGCAGTCCCCGGACACCGCCGCCCACTCGCTGGCGATCGGCGCTCCCGGCGACGGCCCGCTGGTCGTCGACGCCGTCCGCACCCGCGGCGGCTCGGCGGCGACCCCGACCGACCCGGAGATCTGGGAGGCGATCGACCTGCTCGGCGCCACCGAGGGCATCCTCACCGAGCCCGCCGGCGGCACCACGATCGCCGCGGTCGGCCAGCTCGCCGCCCAGGGCAAGATCGGCCCGGACGAGACGGTGGTCGCGATCATCAGCGGCAACGGCCTGAAGACGATCCAGGACCACCCGGACAAGGCTTGGCCGGAAATGGTCGCCTGCAACCTCGAGGCGATGGGCGCCCAGCTCGACGACTTCCGCCGCACCGCGGCGACGGTCGCCTAGTAGGACCGAGGAACCGAGCCCCGACGAGCCGAGGCCCGGCGCATGGCGGAGCCGCCCGAGGTAGACGGCGTCCGCCATCGCTGGGTCGAGGCGCGCGGGCTGCGCTTCCACCTGGCCGAAGCGGGGGAGGGCGACGACGTCGTCCTCTGCCTGCACGGCTGGCCGCAGCACTGGTACGAGTGGCGCTTCCTGTTGCCGCGGCTGGCGGCGGCCGGGTACCGGGCGGTGGCGATGGACCTGCGTGGCTTCGGTTGGAGCGACGCGCCGCGGGAGGGCTACGAGAAGGAGAACCTGGCCAGCGACGTGCTGGCGGTGCTCGACGCCGAGGGCATCGACCAGGTTCGCCTGGTCGGCCACGACTGGGGCGGTTGGACCGGCTACCTGCTCTGTCTGCGGGCGCCGGAGCGCTTCAAGCAGTACCTGGCGCTGAACATCCTCACCCCGTGGACCGAGCCGCGGATGGTGTTGCCGGAGGCGTGGCGCTTCACTTACCAGCTGGCGATCGCCGCGCCCCTGCTCGGCTATCGCCTGCACACGACCGGGACCCTGGTGCCGAAGGTCCTGCTCGGCGCCTCGGTGGTGCGCAAGAACTTCGACCGCGAGACCGTCCACATCTTCAGCGACAACCTCGCCGAGCCCGACCGGGCCCGCGCCTGCGTGCAGATGTATCGCGTCTTCCAGCTGCGCGAGCAGCCCGAGCTCATCCGCGGCCGCTACGCCCACCAGCGCCTCACCGTGCCGACCTACCAGCTCCACGGCACCGACGACGCCGCCCTGCGGCCGAAGATGCTGGCCGGCTGGCAGCACCACGCCGACGACATGCGCCTCGAACTAGTTGAAGGGGTGGGCCACTTCATCGCCGACGAGGCCCCCGACCTGGTCGCCGACCGCGCCCTCTCCTTCTTCGGCGCGCCGACTACTTGACAGCACTCATATAGTTCCCGGTCCCTTGAGCTTTCGACCGAACCGGACCTTCGTCGTCGCCTGGCTGACCCCCTTGCTGGTCACCCTGGCGGCCCTCGCGCTGCCCGCCTCGGGCCTGGCGGCGGGTACCGGTGCGATCTCCGGCACCGTGAGCGCCCAGGGCGGCGGCGGCCTCGCCAACATCGAAGTCTGCGCCTGGTCGCGGGCAGGAAACGAAGAAGACTGGGGCTGTGAAGTGAGCGGTGTCGGCGGGACCTACAAAATCCCGAACCTGCCGGAAGGCGAATACGTGGTCGAATTCTGGCCCGGCCCGCAGAACTACGTCTGGCAGTACTACGGCGGCACGCAGGAATTCGGCACGGCGACGCCGGTCGTGGTCACCGGTGGCACGACGAAAACCGGAGTAGACGCCGCGCTGGTCAAAGGCGCCCAGGTCAAAGGCCGGGTGACCGCCGCGGCGACCGGCCTGTCTGCCCCCGAAGTCGAAGTCTGCGCCTTCCCGACCACTGATGGGAGCTACCGCTGCGCGCTGACCGACTCGACCGGCAACTACACGATCATCGGGCTCCGGGAAGGCTCCTACCACGTCTTCTTCTACCCCGAAGGGAACGGGATGGGTCTGCTCGCGCAGGTCTGGAACAACCACGAAGTCATCGAAACCGGTGACGTGCTGGTACTCGCCGCGGAAGCGGTCCAGACGGGCATCAACGCGGCGCTGCGCCCCGGCGGCGCGATCACCGGGACCGTCCGCCTGGCGGCCACCGGGGCGCCGCTGGCCGGCGTCCGGGTCTGCCTGGTCGAATCTGCGTTCCTGGAATCGCTCGGTTGTCTGACCTCGCCCGCCTCGGGCGGATACCGGTTCTACGGCCTGCGGAACGAGGCCTACAAGATCGTCTTCTCGGCCGAAGCCAACGACATCGAAGACCCCGAAGCGAAAGTCGACGCCTTTCCGACCCAGTGGTGGAACGGGCAGGCGACCTTCGCCGCCGCGACGCCGATCCCGGTGACGCCCCCGGGCACGGTAAGCGGCATCGACGGCAGCCTCGGGCCGCCGCCGGCGAAGCCCGTCGTCCCGACCACGCCGCCGGCGTCGCCACCACCGGTATCCAAGCAGGTGCCGACGAAGCCGAAGCCGAAGGTCCTCAAGTGTCGGAAAGGCTTCGCCAAGCGCAAGGTGCGCGGCAAGGCGAAGTGCGTGCGGCTGCACAAAGCGGCCAAACACAAACGGCACCACAAGTAGTCGGGCCTAGACCGGCTCTTCGGGGCGTTCCGCCGCTTTCGCCTGTTTGCGGTACGCGGTCCATTCGTCGTACGTCTTGTTCGGCGTTCGCGCCCGCCGCTTGCTCCATTGCGGCTCGTGGCCGGCTGGCCAATAGCGCATGCGGATTGGTTCGACCGGATCGATGTACCAGCCGCGCGGACGGTCCTCGTCGCTATAGCTCTCCGGATCGAGCGGATGGCCGGTGGGCGGGACGACCCGCCCGGAGGAGGTTTGGGGCCGGCTCGGGACGGACCCTCGCGCCGGATCCGTGCGGAACCGCGTCTTCAGGTCGAAGTAGAGGAAGGCGGTGGCGAGTGCGGTGAAGGAGCTGGTCACCACAGCGAATGCAGTTCCGACGACGAATGAGCCGACGGTCGTCGAGGCACCGAAGACGGCGAGGTGGATTCCAAGCGGAATCGTGGTGATCAGCAAGACCAAGGCGAAGAGCGCGAGGATGTGCCCTCGGTGCCTATCGGTGAGCCCGGCGCTGCGATCGAGTGCGTTGCGCCAGCTGGTCGCCTCGAGCGCACCGGCCTGCGCGACGACCGCCCAGCGGAGCGCCAGCAAGACCCCGGGGACGATCAGTGCGATGAAGCCGGCGAAGATTCCGAGCCAGCTGAGGAAGACCGCCGGCGAGACCACCCGCAGGCTGGCGACGCCGCGGTGGGCAACCGAGGCGAGGTCCGGCTCCCGGCCCGCCCGCAAGTCCTCGACCGCGTACAGATGAAGCACCGAGATCAGGGGGAGGACCAAGGCGAAGTTGCCGATTTCGAGCGCCAGGTCGACCAGCACCCGGTCTATCCCATGCAGGGGGCCGCCAGGGGCACTGATCAGGGAGATCAGCTCATAGGGGACGACCACGACCCCGGCGAGGATCAGGAAGAGCCACGAGTACCGCCGGTAGAGGGCGAAGGTCGCACCGATCAGCTCGGTTGCCGAGCGCGGGCGTTCGATCTCCAGAATGGTGCCCCCGCCCATGAGCGCAGCATATTTGCCTGAGCGGACCCGGTGGGTCGCGTCGTCCCTAGACTCTCGGCGGGATGCGAGCGCTCGTCCAACGGTGCAGTCAGGCGGCGGTCGACGTTGAGGGGACGCGGGTGGCGCAGATCAAGGCGGGGATGGTGGTGTTGCTCGGGGTTGGGGTCGGCGACACCGAGGCGGAGTGCGACCGGCTCGCCGAGAAGGTGCTGGCGCTGCGGATCTTCGACGACGCGGAGGGGAAGATGAACGAGCCGCTCGGGCCGGAGCGGGAGATCCTCTGCGTCAGTCAGTTCACCTTGCACGGGGACACGCGCAAGGGGACGCGGCCCAGTTATGTGAAGGCGGAGCGGCCCGAGGTCGCCGAGCCGCTGTATGACCGCTTCTGCGAGCGGACCAACGCCAAGACGGGCGTTTTCGGTGCCTGCATGGGGGTTGCGTTGATCAACGACGGGCCGGTCACGGTGATGGTCGAGGTCGAGCCGTGAGTGGGCCGGACAACGGCGTGGTCGAGGTCCGGCCGGGACGGACGATCGCCTGGACCGCCGTCGGCGACGGCCCGCCGCTGCTGCTGGTGAACGGCTACGCGGCGACCGGCGCCGACTGGGACCCGAGCTTCCTCGGCCTGCTCGCCGCCCGCCACCGGGTGATCTGCCCCGACAACGCCGGGCTCGGCAACTCCGAGCTCTCCGACGACGAGGTGGTCGGCGGGGCGGAGGGGATGGCGGCCGACATGGTCGCCCTGCTCGACGCGCTGGAGATCGAGCGGACCGCGGTCGCCGGTTGGTCGATGGGTGGCTTCGTCGCCCAGTCGCTGGCGCGGCGCGAGCCGGGGCGGGTGTCGGCGCTCGGCCTGATCGCCACCCACACCGGCGGTCCCGACTGCGTCAACGGCGAGCCGCAGGTCGCGCGGGAACTGGTCGACCACTCGGGCACGCCGCGCGAGCAGGCCTCGCGGCTGATCTCGCTGCTCTTCTCGCCCGAGGTCGCCCCGGAATTCGATCAGCGCTTCGGCGAGATCGTCGCCGCCGCCCGCGCCGCGCTCCCCGAGCGGGTGCTCTTCATGCAGGAGGAAACGCTGGGCTCCTGGCACGGTCGCCCGGAGCCGCTCCCGGTCCTCGACCCGCCGGTCCCGACCGCGATCGTCCACGGCGGCGTCGACACCGTGGTGCCGCCCGGCAACGCCGAGGTCCTCGCCCGCGTCCACCCAGGGTCGACGGTGGAGATCCGCCCCGCCTGTGCCCACGCGGTGATGGCCCAGGAGCCGGAGCCCGTCGCCGAGGCGATCCTCGCCGCGACGGCGGGGTAGATGAGTCCACCGGCGACGGGGGTCAGCCCGAGCCCGGAGCGAGGGTCCAACCGGCCACGAGCAACAGGATTCCCAGCGCCGCGATGCTGAGGCCGGTGTATTGGAGGAAGCCGACGATGCGGGGGTGCTCGACGGGGGCGACGTCCTCACCGCGTCGCTCGCGGACGTAGCGCTCGTCCCGGTGCTCCTCCTCGAGGCGCCTTCTGATCGCCAGGGAGGCGAGGGCGGCGAGCGCCCCGATGATCAGGACGATCGTGCCGAGGAGGTAGAAGGTCTGCGAGGAGTCGACCGATTCGGGGATCACGCGGGCGACTCTAGTGGGGCACGCGTAGTTGGACCGTCTTCTTGACGGCGTCCTGGCCGCCCGCGGTGCCGATCGCTTCGAAGCGCAGCTTCGCCCGCAGCTTTTGCGGCGGCGGCATCCGCCGCAGCCAGTTGCGCAGGCCACGCGGGATCGGGATCCGCATCTTCTTCAAGCCGCGCGTGTAGGTCCGCTTCGGGTCGAAGTGGACCTTTGCCGTGTGGTGATGGCCGTGGGCGGTCGCCCGCAGCTTGCCGCGCACGGAGATCCGACAGGACGCCGTGCAGTTGACGTAGGTGACGAGGCTGCCGCCGGTCAGCTTCGGGAGGATCTTCGGCACGGTGAGGTCCAGCGCCGGGCCCGGCTGCGGGCCGGGGACCGTGCCACCACCTGGGCCGCCCGCTCCGGCCGGGGGCACACCGCGGTTCTCGACACCACCGCCGCCATCGCTTACCTCTTCCGCGCTCCACGAGTAGGCGACCGTGGTCGAGGCGCTCTGCAGCCCGTTCTGGGCGCTCGGCGCGCCGTCCGGCAGCGTCGCGACGAATTCGTAGGTCCGCGAGTCGCCGGGTTTCAGCCAGCCGGCGTCCTGTTCGGGCATCGTGGCGAGCGGCCCGGAGTAGAGGGTCCGCGGAGCTCCGGGTGAGGTGATGTCGGTGACGGCCAGCCACAGTTGCCGGGAGAGGATGCCGCCGCCGACCCCTGGGGTGTCGGTCAGCTCGCCGTGCGCCAGCTTCAGCGCCACAGCCACCGAGCCGCTGTCTTCGATCGTCACTTTCCCGCGCGCCGAGCCCCCCGGGGCGAGCCCGTCGGCGGCGAAGATCGGTTGCCCTTCGTCCGAGTTCGAGATCTGGAAGGAGCCCGTCGCGTGCACCGCCGCCGCTCGGGCCGGCGACGGGCTGTCGACCTGGCGGAGCGCGGCCGCCGCCAGGCCACCGAGGAGGACGGCGCAGACGATCAGCGGGATCAGTCGCGAGCGCATCAGAAGTCTTTGTCGACCGTGCCGGACTCGGTCGCCGGGGTAGTGGACATCACGTTGGCGGCGCGATCGAACGGGGTCGCCACCGGGGTCCAGACCATCGTCCCGGTGCCGGCCGCCGTGCCCCGCGCGACGAGGATGCTTTCGGCCGAGTAGGTGCCGAGCGTGACGGTGATGGTGTTGCCGCTCATCGCCATCGCGGAGGCGGTGCCGGTCGCCCCGTAGTAGACCGAGCCGCCGAGCAGTCCGCTGACGTAGTCGCTGCGGCCGATGTTGATCGCGCCGAGCGGCAGCTGGGCGCTGTTGGCGGCGTTGTAGATCACGACTTCGTCGTTGCCGGCGGGGAGCGCGAGCAGGCCGTTGTCGACCAGGCGGACGACGACGTTGCTGGCGGTGCCGTTCCAGCCGGCGAGGACCGATTCGGGTTCGATCGGCTCCGAGTAGGTGTAGACGATCTTGTCGCCCAGCTCGGCGAGCCCGTTGGTGCCGCCGCCGACGTTGGTGGTCTGGATGTCGGTGGCGGTCGGGGCGACGTTGTCGACCGTCGCCGTACCGTTCGCCGTGCCTGCGTTGGTCGCGGTGTCGGTGGCGGTCACCGAGTAGTTCTTCGATCCTTCGACCGCCGCGTTGGCGGTGAGTTCGGAGCTGCGGTAGTTGTAGGAGACGCCGCCCGCGGTGAAGCTGCCTGCGGTCATCGTCGCCGCGGTCTGACCGCTGGTCAGTTCGGCCGCGTTCGCTTTCACCGCGGCGAGGCCGCTGGCCGGGTTCCCGGTGTCGGCGCTGACGTTGGCGTAGACGAAGTAGGTGCCGCCTTTGTGGACGAAGCCGGTGACCCCGCCCTGGGTCTTGGCGACGACGGTGGCGGTGATCGCGGGCGCGGTGAAGTCCGGCACCGCGGTCACCGTGTTGCCCGGGTTTTCGGTGTGCGAGGTGAACGCGGCGAGGGCCGTGGGGATCGCGATCAAGGCGACCGCGGCGATCGCCGCCAGGACGATCGCGGTCTTCTTCGCCCGGTCAGCCGACACCGCCGACCGAACCTCCTTCGCCCGGTCGGGGCCGCGGGCGCCAGATCCGCAGCAGCTCCTCGCCCAGGACCAGGAGCAGCGGCACGCCGATCAGGAGGATCCAGCCCAGCCGCGTGCGGGCGAAGACGGCGACGTGGCCGACCCACGGCACCGTGTACATGACCCGGCCGATCTGCCCGTCGGCCGGGACGCGCCAGCGCTCCTGGGTGTTGTTCGCGTCACCTTGGGTGACGAAGGCGACCCGCCCGTCCTTCAGGGTGCGCGTCGACGCCACCCGGTGGGTGAGCATTTTCGACTGCTGTTCGGGGTCGCGGAAGGTGACGATGTCGCCGACCTGGGCTTCGGTCGGGGGGATCTCTTCGTCGATCACCACGTCGCCCGGCGAGATCGTCGGTTCCATCGAGCCGGTGAGGTCGGTGTGGGGGTGATCGCCGAACACCAGCGGCCCGGCGATCAGCAGGGCAAGGAGGGCGCCCGCGACCATGATCGCCCAGACCACACCGGTGGCGATCTGGTGTGGGATCGACTGCGACCCGGTCACGGGCGCTCCTCCTTTCTTGGGGGCGGTCCTGCGGCGTCGGACGGTTGTCAGAGCGCTACTGGTTCTGTGCTTCCCAGGTGAACGCGTGGGAGCCCGTCGTCGCGCCCTGCGCCGAGTTCGGCGCGCTCGCCGACAGCGTCGCGGTGAACCGGTAGACCACCGAATTGCCGGTTTCCCATTTGGTCGCGCTTGCCGGGTTGGTGGTGATCCCGGTGGCGTAGGCGGCGTGTTCGATGGCGAAGGCAGAGAGCGTGCCTTCGTAGACCGTCGCCCCGGAGCTCGCCGGGGTGAATTCGGTGCAGCTCGGGAAGCCCGGACTGGTCTGCGTGCCCGCTTCGACTTTCAGGTTCACGTAGGGGCCGAGCGCGCCGATCGACGACGCGGTGAACAGTTTCACCGTCGCCGGCAGCGAGCCTTGATAGGTGACTTTGATGCACGACGTTTTCGATTCGCCGGGTTTGGCCGCGCTCATCGTGTAGAGGGCGGTGCCGCCGTCGTTGTCTTCGATCGTCACGGTCCCGGTGGTGATCGTGTTGCCAGGATTTTCCGTCTGGCTCGAGAATGCCGAGAACACGCCGGTCCCCGCGATGGCGGCCACGATGCCCAGCAGCAGGAGCGTGCGCAGGACCTTTGATCGGTTGCTCATGCGCCCAACCTTTCCGAGGGCACCCGTCCCCCTATGTTCGCTGTCTGACTACGGATGAGTCATCGACAGCGAAGGGAAGAAACGCGCATGAGCGCGGTTTGTAATTCCTATCTAAAGGGGATCAAGTCTTCACGGTGCGCTTGAGGATCGCGTCGATCGTCCGGTATCCGGTGCAGTTGTCGTGGGCGATCGACAGTTCGCCCTGGAAGCGGCCGGCGAAGAGGCTGCCGGTCAGCGTCACCGTCCACACTTCCGGGCCTTTGGTCGCGGTGACGCCGAACACGGTCCCGTCGGGAGCGATCTTTGCGTTGCGCAGGTGCGCCGGGATTTCGATCGTCACATCCTGGGACTTGGTCGGCCCTTTGCAGATCGTTTCGGCTTCGAGCTGGAGGTTGCGCAGCTGCGTCCCGCCGCCCTTTACCGTGAACGTGATCGGCCATTCTTCGCGCTGTTTCGAGCTCGCGGCGACGTAGGCGCCATCGTCGGCCGCGCTCGTGACCCGCAGTTTGGTCGGCGGCCGGATCACCTTGACCACCGGTTCGAGGCCGATGTCCGGTTTGCCGCCGACGCCGAGCACGAGCGCGCGGAACAGGTGATGTCCGGCTTTTTTCACCTTGAAGAAGAAGGCGTTTTCGCCAAGGTTGCTGCCCGGTGCTTCGGCGATCGTTTTCCAGGCGGCGCCTTCGAACATCTGCAGCTGGACCACGGCGCCGCCCAGTTCGGCTCCGTAGTCGAATTCGGCCTTCGTCAGATAGCCGGCGAAGACCTGTTCGCGGAAGAAGAGTTCCGGTTCTTCGATGTGGGGAAAGACGACGAAGGAGCTGACCGGACCGACTTCGACCCCGTCCGGGCTCACCGCGGATTCGCGGAAGGCCTGCCAGTAGACCTTGCCTTCGTAGAGGGTCGCCGGGTTCGGCGTCCTCGGCAGTTCGAGTTCGGAGCTGCAGAGGCCGGCGCTGCCTTTGATCGGTTCCGAGGAGCCTTCGCCCGCTTCGCCGAAGCCGGCGGTCGTCAGCTGCCCGGCGGTGTCGACGCTCGGCGCGGTGGAGAAGTGGACGCCGTATTCTTCGCCGCCGCCGAGGACCGGCGGGCCGATCACCGGCGTCGGCGGCGTTCCTTCTTCGCCTTCTTCTTCTCCGCCTTCTTCTTCCGGTTCGATCACTTCGCCTTCTTCGTAGACGTAGCTCGGACAGGAGAAGACGACCGTCAGCGGTTCTTCGGTCGCCGCGACGGGCGAGCCGTTGGCCGGGGTCTGCGGCACGATCGCCGGGCCGATGGCCGGCGAGGCGGCGCCCGAACCGACCTCCAGAACTAGAACCAAGAGCGCCGCTGCCGCGACGACCAGAGGGACAAGACGACGGGAGCGAGACGAAAGGTTCTTCATCTAATGACAATAAGGCGTGCTGGCCCTACCTTCAACGAGGAAGGTTCCTTTTTTAACTTCGAGCACCCAAACGAGCACTGAGTGTCGAGTGCTCAGGTAGTTTTCAACTTCGATCAAGATGGCGCGCAAGGGACCCAAACTTCGCCTCGGACCGGTCCTCGCCGTGATCGTCGCCGCCCTCCTCGGCGGGGTGGTCGGGGGCCTGATCGTGAACGCGCTGCGCTCCGACGATGACTCGACGGCGACCGATGCGGCCGGGGCCTGTGCGGCGACCAGCGTCGCCGAGCGCGACCTGCCCGCCGTGGTCACGATCAAGGCAGCCGGGACGGGAGGTCAGGGCACGGGCTCGGGATCGATCATCCGCCCCGACGGTTATGTGCTGACCAACAACCACGTGATCTCCGGCGCCGCGGCGGGCGGAAGCGTCGAAGTCGTCTTCAACGACGGCGAAACGGTCGCGGCGAGGATCAAAGGGCGAGACCCGACCACCGACCTCGCCGTCCTCAAGGTCCCCGAATCCGACGTTCCCAAGGTGATCTCGTTCGGGGAGACCTCCGAGGTCCGGTTCGGGGCGCCGGTGATCGCCCTTGGCGCCCCGCTCGGGCTCTCGAACACGGTCACGAGCGGCATCGTCAGCACCCTCGACCGGACGATTTCCGTGGCGGACGGACCGTCGCGGGCGCTGCTGGTCGACGCGATCCAGACCGACGCCGCGATCAATCCGGGCAACAGCGGCGGCGCCCTCGTCGACTGCGATGGCAAGCTGATCGGCATCCCGACCGCGGGCGCCACCGTGCCCAATACCGCGGGTGGAGCCAGCACCGGCAGCGTCGGCATCGGATTCGCCATCCCGATCGACCTCGCAAAGCTGGTCTCCGAAGAGATCATCCGAACCGGCGAGGCGAACCACTCCTACATCGGCCTGCAGGCGACCTTGGCCCAGAGCCCCGACGGCACCCCGACCGGCCTCCGCGTGACCGCGGTCGACCCCGCCGGCCCGGCGGCCCAGGCGGGCCTCGAGGCCGGCGACCTCATCACCGCCATCGACGGCGAAGAAGCGACCAGCTCCGACCAGCTGCTCGCCCTGACCTTGACCAAACGCGCCGGCGCCGCGCTGGAGCTGGAAGTCGAAAGCGCCGGCGCGACCCAAACCCTCACCGTCACGCTCGGCACGAAACCGTAGGGCGGCGGCCGACAGGGCCGGGTCTCGTGGGGATCTGCGGGGGACGCCGGGGAGGCGTCACGGGGACGCGAGGATCGTCACGGGGACGCGCGGGACTCCACGGTTCCTCGGGACCTGAAATCGCGCTGAGTGAGTTCACCCTGCCATGGCAAGGTCAAGTCACTCCGCGGTGCATTTGGGCCCCTATAGGGGCCCAAATGCACCGCGCGCGTCAGCAGGCGTCACATCCCCGTGCCATTCCACCCGGAAGGCTCGCGATCCCGGGCGTCTCGTGGCGGCCACAGCCTGCCCGGGCCGCACGAGACGCCCGGGACGTGTGTCCCCAATCGACCGGGCCACGAACCCCGCCGGGGCGCTGTTCTTCGCCTCCTCGGCCAGCGCCGCGAGCCGCGGGGTTCCTGCTGAAGAACAACAGCAAGGACCTCACCTTGAGGCTGGCCGCGGTCCACCCCTCCGACGCCAAGCTCTGCCTGGGCCTTCGATGCCCGATGGAATTCAGCGGGCGCCCCGGACTTGGAGCGAAGCTGGTTCCCGACGCCACCCATGACTGGGAGCTCAGGTACAGCTTCTTCGAACTCTACATGGCGGAGCTGACGTACGACGTTCTGAACAGCGAAGGACAAAGGGTGGGCCGGGCCGACTGCACGATCGAAACCGAACCCCTCAGCAACAACTCGTCCTGCACCGTGTCCTTGACGCGAGCCAAATGTGAGGCCGGGGGCCTCCATCTCACGTTCGACGACAAATAGGTAAGCGTCGACCGCATGGCGGACCTCCCCGAGCACGTCGCGACCAACGCCTTGCTGCTTCCATGCCGGAGGAGGGACTCGAACCCCCGACACGCGGATTATGATCACGGGCGGACGCTTTCGGAGGCTTGCGGTTGTCGTCGGATTTGGCTCTAGGCTGCGGAACTAGGTCGCGCCTGCTAGCAGCATCGTCCGCCCTCGCCGGATGTCATGTTGCCCTCCCGTTGCCCATCTCGACGACGCTTGGAACGGCACACCAAATGAGGGATCCAATTTCGAACCTCGCGGCGTGATTTCCGCCGGGTAGCCCTCGGTCCTGGATAGGCTGCCGCGCGTGCCGAAGCGGACGAACCTCTTCCAGCGCGTGGTCAAGGTGCTTCACGAGAACATCGCCGGGGATGCGACCGTCGAGGAATCGGCGATGCTCCCCGACTCTGCTTCCGGCACCGATCGCGAGGTCGATGTCGTCATCACCACCGTGATCGCCGGCCAGGAGATCCGAATCGGTGTCGAGGCCACCGCGACCGAGACGCCGGCGGATGTCGGCTGGGTCGACTCGATGATCGGTAAGCACTCGACGCTGCCGACCGACAAGCTGGTCCTCGTCTCCGAAGCCAGCTTTACGCCAGCGGCCAAGGCGAAGGCCAAATCGGAAGAAATCTCTGCGCTCGCATCGGAAGACCTTAAGGGCGAGGAGGCCGCAGGGAAGATTGTCAACAACCTCGGCACGGTGTACATCAAGGGCTTCACCTTCACCCACGAGACCGCGACCGCGACCGTCATTCCGCCCAGCGAGACGGAAGAGTGCGAGACCGAGGTCGCCGCGAATGCCGACCTCTACTTTTCGGACGGGACGCTGGTCTCGTCGATCTCCGGCGCACTCAACGCGTACATCGATGGCAACTTCAAGCTGATTTCCGATTTTCTCGACCTCGCAAACGTCACCGAAACCGAAGAACGTGAGATCCGCCTCACCACGACCGGGGATCTATCCGCCGTTCGCGATGGTGCCGCCGAGCCTCTGTTTCTTCGAAACGAGGTTGTCGATCCTCCGCAGTTTTGGCGCGTTAAGGAGATCTCGGTCAAACCGAAAGCGGTGGTCGAAGCTGGCGAGGTACCCCTTTCCCACGCGAAAATGAATCCGCTCTCCCTTGGGTTCTCATTCGGGGAGGGAAGCTACGGCGGCAACAAGGCGACCTTCGTCATCGACGAATCGGGAAGCACGCCCAAGGGAAAGATGATCATTGAGGGCGAGGACGGCCAGGTCGAAGGCAGTATCAGCCCATTCTCCGATGATGATGACGACCGTTAGATCGGCTTGGGCAGCTCTCACTGAGCGGTAACCGCATGCTGTCGACCTGCGAGGCGCAACTGCGTCCGCCAGATCCGACTGGAGCCCTGGTCGATGGGGTCGCCAATTCGGCATGGGTACTCCGGTGCATCCGGTCTTGGCGTCGACGAAGAACCGGATACCCCGCTCGATAAAAGGGGCGTCGAACAGCAACGCGCTCTAGGTGAACGGGTTTTCTTCGTAACGCTCTTCGGCTCGCGCCAATTTGCGCGGGCCATACAGGTGGCGAGCCCACCAGGACTCAGGCCGGGCGAGTTTGAAGGCGCCGATCCACCAGGTGACCCCGAACGTCAACCAGCCGAAGCCGACGAGGTAGTCGTGTCCCTTCATTTCGGCGATCGTGACGGGACCGAGAAAAAGGACAACCACAAGCCCTACGACGTAGGCGATCTGGATGCCGGTCGAGATCGCGAGAGGTGCCATGCTCGGCAGTATGCCCCGGCGCGGGCGCGCGACATTGCCTCGGCCAGCCTCCAACGCACCTTCGCCGGTTCATCCATCAGGTGAACGTAGGTGCGTAGGGTGAAGCCGGGGTCGGCGTGCCCGAGCCACTCCTGCACTTGCTTGATGTTGCGACCCGCGTCGAAGAGGAGGGAGGCGCAGGTGTGGCGGAACGTGTGGAAGCTCACCGTCGAGCGCTTGCGCATCTTCGGCTCGGCGCCGTCGTCCTTCGGCGCGATCTCGACTTCGAGGTAGAGGCCGACTGCGATGGCGGCCGGCGCGAGGACGCGGCTGTAGACGTTGGAGGGGGTCAACGGCGTCCCGGTGGCCGTCGCGAAGACCGGGCCGGCCGGGCCACCGTAGTGATCGCGGCGGCGTGCCAGGAGCCGGGCGGTCATGCCAGGGGAGAGGGGCACGTCCCGTTTGCCGCTCCGGCTCTTCAGCTTCTTGCGGCGACCCTTGTAGAGCTGTTCGCGGACCTTGACGCGCGGGTGCTCGCCGGTCAGCACGAGGTGTTCCCATCGCAGCCCGACCGCCTCGGAGATCCGGAGGCCGGTGTGGATCAGGAACTCGAAGAACCCGGCCCAGTCGGCGGGCTTGGTGTCGCCGGGCAGCCTTTGGCGCTCTTCCTCCGTCTCGCGGCGATCGACCTCGGCAAGCAGTAGCCCGATCTCGGCACGGGTGAGTGACTTCGGCCCTCCCTCCTCCTCGGGGTCGTCGGCATCGGGCGCGGGAGGGATGCGGACGCCCGTCACGGGGTTGGATGAGATCAACCCGTCATCGACGGCGGTACCGAACAACGCCGAGAGGGCCGCTTTCGTCTTCTTGATCTGGGAGGTGCTTTTACCTTCGGCCCGCATCGCGCCGAAGAGTTCTCGTGCGTCGCCTGGTTCGATCTCGCCGAGCCACCACCTCCCCCAGGTCGGCATCGCGTGATCGTCGATCGGTCGGCGGTACTCGGGACGCGTCGACTCCGAGAAACCACGGGCAGTCCGGCCCGCGTAGGTGTCGATCCAGTTCGAGAAGTAGGTGCCGAAGCGGACCTTCGTGGTCGGGCGGCGATCGCCTGCGTTCCGTTTCCCCTTCGCCTCGCGCGCCTCGGCGTAGGTGCGGAAGAACTCCTTCTTCGGCTTGCCTCGGTGGCGCCAGGTGACGACGTAGCGGTTGCCCCGCCTGTAGACGCCGGGCGTCTTCGTTTTCTCCATCGCTGGCATCACTGCCTCCTCTGTCCGTGATTGCGGTTGGTCGACCTGCGGTCACGTCGGCCTCCGGCTTTGACCATCGCCCGACCGCGCCGGACGGAGATCCCGGAACCCGAGGCGCAGCCGAGGGCCGCAAGGAGGTCCGGCGCAGCCGGGCCTTGCAGGGATCTCCGCCGGCGCCACAATCGGGATGGCAAAGGCGGTGGAGGGGTAGGTCTCGCCAGCATCAGGTCCTGAGCCCGCCGCCGGCCTCAAGCCACCCGTCCAACTCGGATCGTCTAGCGATCAGCGCCGACCCATCGTGATGGACCGGGATCCGCCGAGCCGAGACGAGCGCGTAGACCCGAGAGCGCGGTGCGTCGATGTAGGCGGCGATCTTGTCGGCACCCCTCAGCCAGCCGTCCGAGTCCCGGCGCTCCGAGCGCTCGCCGATCAGCTCGACCGCGCGCTGGGCGATCTGCTCGATCAGCTCCTCATCGATCTCCACCCGAAGCGCCGCCATCAGGCCCACCGCCTCACAACTCGATCTCCATCGCCCGCTCCCGCTGGATCCTCTGCTCCCGTTCGATCCCGAGTCGGCGCTGCGCCCGCCGTATCGCCTGTTGTGCCCACTCGCGCTCCCGCCGGGCAGCCTCGTCGGTCGGCTCGGGTCCGAACGCCCGATCGCGGTCCTGGATCCCGTGCCGCTGTCGGTAGCTCTCGATGTCGCGCACCGCCTCGTCCCAGGCGACCCGTTGCGTCCCGGCGTCGGGCCTCGGTCCCAGCTCGCCGACGATGTAGTCGGGTGGGAACACCCGAGCCGCGGCGAGCGCGAGGTCACGGCGCCGGTCGAGGACGGTGTCGATCGCTGCCACCTCGGCGCGTGCGGCGTGGCTCACGTCCGGCAGTTGTGAGCGCTCGACGTCTTGGCGCCCGAGCTCCCGCAGGTTGCTCTGCTCGCGCCTTTCGATCTGGTCCAGGGCGTCCCGGTATTCGCGCCTCGCCTGACCCCAGCGAGGTTCACTGCCGAGCGCCTCCCGCTGGGCCTCCACCTGGTCGAGGGCCGATTCGGTCGCCGCCGTCCGATGGTCGAGCGACTCGCGTTTACGTTCGGCCGTGCCCTCGGCGCTTGCCTCCGATGCGATCTCGTGGCGCAATCGCGCCAGCTCCGGAGATGAAAGCCCTTCAAGCCTCGTGCGCAGTGCCTGGTCGTGGGCGGAGATCTGGGCGCCGTCGCGTTCCGCCGCGGCGGCGATATGTGAGAGGCCCTCGCGGGCGCCAGGAACCGGGGCGAACTCGGCGCGCTCGAGGTCGATCTCCGAGGTCGCGTAGAACCAAGTCTCCTGTCGGCTACGCGAGGCCGCCACGTAAAGCTCCTGGCGGTCCATCGAGGGGTCGGCCATCACGTAGGCGCGGTCGACGGTGGAGCCCTGAGCCTGGTAGGTGGTCGCGGCGTAGGCGTACTGGAGCGCCGGAGATCCGTCGTTGGGATTCTTCCGCGCGAGGTACTCGCCATCGACCACCACCCGCTTTTCCGAGTCGATCCCGACCAGCCCGACACCGCCGCGTTCGGCGTCGATCGCATCGATCCGCCAGCGCTCGCGGTTGTGGACCGCTGCCTTGTGGTCGTTGACTCGCGTGATCACCTGGTCGCCGACCGCGAAGCGGGTGCCGCCGACCTCGAACTCGGTATCGCCGAGCCGGCTTTCGGTCTTCATCACTTCCCGCGCCAGGGCGTTCAGGCGCGCGACCTCGGCGTTCCGCTTGGCGATCATCAGGGCGTCCTGGCCTTCTTGGTAGGAGCGCCACCAGTCGCGCACCATCTCCTCGCGCCGGATCTCGGGATCGGGCGAGACCACCACCCGACCCTCGGAGCGATAGATCTCCACGGCCTCGGTGCCTCTGCCCTCACGAATGCGCTTTGCGCCCTCGCGGTCGAGGTCGTGTTTATGGCGGATCACCTCGTCAAGCGGGACCGGATCGGTGCGCGAGACGAGCGAGCCGAAGAGGCCGCCCGCCTCGATCTCGCCGAGTTGGGCCGGGTCGCCGATCAGCACCAACTTGGCGTCGGCCTCGCGGGCGTGGTCGATCAGCCGAGCCAGGGTTGCCGAGTCGAGCATCCCGGCCTCGTCCACCATCAGGACCGAGCCACGCCGGAGCGGGCGGCCGCGGCCGTCGAGTTGCATCAGCAGCCGCGCGACGCTCACTGCGTCGAGGCCCTCCGAGTCGAGGACGTTGGCGGCGCGCCAGGTCGGCGCCGCCACCCGCAGATCGACTCTGGAGGCGGCCCACGCCTCCGCGGCGGCGACGGTGGCGAAGGTCTTGCCGGTCCCTGCCTCGCCGACCACGAGGACGAGCTGCTCGCCGCCACGGGTCAGCCGTGCGACCATCGCCTGCTGGTCGGCCTTGATCGTCGAACGGCTCGCGAGCACGCGGGAGACGAGGATCGGGTCGGCGACCGCGAAGCCGCCGCTACCGGACATCTCTTCCGCCGCGGCCAGCGCCCGACGCTCCAGCTCCCAGATGCGCTCGGTGGTGAAGCGGGGACCGCGCGGCGTCTCGGCGATCCGAATCACCGACCCCGAGGCGAGAAACTCGTCGGCGAGCCGCTCGACCTCGTCGACGCGTGCGCCGTGGGGCAGGTTGTCGGCGATGGCGCGGATCGCGTCGCGGCGATCGAAGTGGGAGACGTGCTCGGTGACCGCGCGCTCGATCTTCTGCGCGCTGAGGACCGACCGTCCCGGCCGTTCGTGGCCGAGACGCCGGGCGATCGTCTCGCGGTCGAGCCCGATCTCGGCGGCCTTCACCCGCCATCCCTCGCGGAGGCTCTCGTCGGTGAGGTCCCGGTCTTTGGCCTTCCGCGTCTCAAGCGCGGCGACCTGCATCGCGCGGGCCGAGGCATCCTCACCGACCGCGGCGAGGATCTCGGCCCGGCGGGTGGAGAACTTTCGCAGCTCCTCGGTGGAGAAGCCGCGGATGTCGGCGATGCCTTTGACGACGGGCTCCCACTCGACCCCGAGCCGCATCGTCAGCTCGTGGCGAAGATGAGCCTCGTATAGGTAGCTGGCGGTCTTGGCGTGTTCGTAGATCGCCGGGTGGTAGAGGCGCGTCCAGCGACCATCGGGACCGAGGGTCGCGTTGGCGACCAGGACATGGGTGTGGAGTTGAGGATCCCCGGCGCGGGAGGAGCGATGGACGTAGGCGGCGGCGAGAAAGCCGGCGCCAGGAACGAAGGTTCTTCCGCCCTTGCCACGCCGAGCCCAGCAGGCCGAGCGCTCCATATAGGAGAGGGCCGCCTCGACCGCGGCGCGATGGGCCTCCATCACCTGGCCGGAGACGGGGTGGCCGCCGAGCGCCCAGGTCAGGGAGACCGACTTGGGCGCCGAGAAGGTGAGGTCGAAGCCGGGGACCGGCTCGCGGCCCGGCGCCGACTTCAGGCCGAGCGGCTCGCCCGTGACCGGGTTGCGGCCGGTCAGCATCGCGGTCAGCTGGTCGGGCTCGACCTTGCCTTCGAGTCCGAACTGCGCGGCGGCGCTGCCGATCCATTCGCCCTCCGCCTCGCCCTCGCCCGAGTAGTAGTCCTCGGCGCCTTCGGCGACCTTCTCCAGGTAATAGGTCTCCTGGCCGGATCCGAGCTTGCCGATGGAGAGCATCAGCAGGGATGTCCTTCGGGACGGGTCGATCCGTCGCGGGCCGGGTCCATAGGTGGACTGGCCTGCCAGGGAGGCTGTTGCACCGGTTGCACGCCGCCATAGACCCGCGGGCGGACCTGTTGCACCGGGTCGGGGGGAAGTGTCACGGCCGGTATGTCCGTCGGGACCGGCCGCTGTATCCGGGAGCTTTCGCGGCCCTGGATTGGCGCCGGCTTCTTTCGACGGGATCACCACCGGGTGATAGGGCGTGAGGGGTTCTGCTGTTGTCGTTATGGCTGGTGGTTGTGGCCTGTTGATTTGCCTTGCTGTGCTGGCTGGTTGCTCGTTGGCTGTGGTCGTCTCTTGGCCTTGGTTTTTGAGTTCTCGTCTTCGCCTTTTGCCTACTGGCTCTCTGCCTTTCTGAATCGTTGGCTGGATGATCTTGAGCTGAAGGTGAACGTCCCGTCGGTCTCGGGTGCCGGGACCCAGACGATCCCGTCGAGCAGCTCCTCCGGGCGGATCGCCATCGCCCCGGCCAACCTGATCAGGGTGTCGATCCGACAGGTCCGGCCGGAGCGCTCAAGGAGCCCGATCTCGGTGCGGTGAAGCGAGGCCCGCGTCGCGAGTTGTTCCTGCGACAGCCCTTCGCGGCGGCGGACCCGCCGGAGGTTCCCGCCGAAGCGCTCGGCGACGGCCACCGAGGCGGCGCTATACATCGCCGTCGGGAGAGGCCATCTTGAAGGCTCCAGGTCTAAGCACCGAGGGCTCCCAGGCGATGCCGTCGAGCAGATCGTTCGCGGTGACACTGAGAGCGCCCGCGAGCTTGACCAGCGTGTCGAGCCGGGGCATCCGGTGCCCGCCCTCGATCAGGCTGATCTGGGTGCGGTGGATCTCGGCGGCGAAGGCGAGGTCTTCCTGTGAGATCCCGGCTGCTTCGCGGAACCGTCGGAGGTTGGCCGCGAAGCGTTTGGAGACCGGGAGAAGGTGGGCGCCCTCAGCCATCGGCGTGCCGCCCGACCTCGACGATCCGTCCCGGTCTGCTTCCCCGCACTTCCCAGGCGAGGCCGTCGATCAGTACGCATGGCGAGACACCGAGCCCGCCGGCCAGCCTGATCAAGGTGTCGATGCGCGGCAGTTGCTCGCCCCACTCGATCGCGGTGATCTGGGTCCGGTGGATCTGGGCGTTGTCGGCCAGGTTCTCCTGGCTCATGTCGAGGCCGCGCCGTATCCGTCTGATCCGCGGTCCGACGATCACGGCAACCTGCTTCGCCGAGGCGTCCATCAGCCGAGGATGAATCCGAGCCCGACCATCTGTCGTGCGGGCCGGGTGGGGAGGAGAAGCTCGCCTTGGCGGACCACCAGGCCGGCGGCTACGAGTCCGTGGACGGCGCCGGAGAAACGGTCGACCTCCCCGAAGTCATCCGGATCGATGACTCGGGCGATCAGCGCCTCCCGGTAGGTGAGGACGCCGGGGAACTCTGCGAGCAACAGGTCGAGCAGGCCTCGCTGATCGGCCTCGTAGACCTCCTGCGGGTCCCGATCGGGACGAGAAGGGGGCGCGCCGGCGCCTCCCGGACTACATTGCGGGTGCATGGGAGTCAAAACCTCCTGTGCCATGCCCCCGGCTGTTTGCGCAGCGCGGGGGCGCTTTTTGTCTGCTCCGCTGAGGCTATCAGCCAGTGTCTAGAAAATCTAGCGGAGACTATTTCCCTTCAAGGATCTGGCCCACTCGACTCCGGTGTAGGCCCACCTCTTCAGCTATTTCACGGAGTGAGAGGCCTTCCCGCTGAGCTTTTGCAAAGGCTTCGCGGCGTGCTTCGCGAGTCGCTGCGGTGTCGGCCTCATACTGCTCTTGGGCCGTGCGGACGGAGGCGCGCAGGGACTCCTTTGGGTCGGTCGGCATCGGGAGCAGCCTAGTGGTGGGAGCGACGCCCCTGCCACGCTAAGCAAGGAGCGCCTTTTGGTCGTGAGAAGGTCAGCTTGAAACGGCCAACCGCTCTGTCGCAGGGACCACCATGTTCCCGATGGTCCGCCGGCCGACCCGATGACTCCTTTCGGCTTGATAGGTACAATCGCGCGCCCGTGGAACTCCAAGAGTTTTCTCCGGTCCAGTTCTACTGGCACCTTGGGTTCGAAAGCGACCCGGTGCCGCTGATCGTCGACAGGCGAGGCGAAGCAGCTCAGCGCATGCGAGAGCATCTGGACCTGAACAAACTCAACCTTGAGCCAACCGCCGCGGAACTGACCTCCGAGCGGGGCGACGAAAAATTCCGCATCGGGCTTTTGCAGATCTACGGTCAAATCAGCGCCTTCGAGGACGCAGATGGGGCCATGGCGCGGATCCGAGGTTTCCTCGAGTTCGCCATCGAGTTCCTGAAGCCGACGGTGGACACGTTCACGTTCAGGACTCTCTCCGCCGCCCCGACGAGTTCGTTCGAGGAACTCAGGGACGTCATGAACGATCGGCTTGTTGGCGACGTGGACGGTCTTCGCAAGGCTCTAGGAACGAGCGTCTCCGACTCTGGGTGGGTACTCGAATCTCAGTCCGGGAGCACTACTCACCGGCTACAGTTTGGTCCGATGAAGGACGACCAGCTAAGGGGATGGCTTGAGATGACCGAGAAGGCTGGCCCGCCAGAGATGCTTTTCCTGCTGACCGAATCCCGAGTGAGCGACGCGCCGTCGAGTTCGGAGATCCTTGAACATTGGGCGCGGTCCCGCGATTCCCACGTCGGGCTCACCGAACGGACGTCGCAATGGCTGAACTCCGTGGTCCGATGACCCCCCTGATCGAAAAGCCACCGGAGTCACCCGAGAAGCTACCCACGCCCCCGGCGGCGATCGCGGAACCCACGTCGGGACGATCAGAAGGTTCGATAAAGCCAAGTCAGACAGGGGTGTTCCAGGTCCGGCTGGCTGCGGCTCCCGAAGAGGCCTCTAATGGCGCCCCTAAAGAAGGTGAGAAGGGAGCCACGCTCGGAAGTTTCAATCTCGGCGGCAGCAGGAATGGGGATCTGGCCGCTGGGCCTTTCAGCAGCTCAATCAAGGCCCTCACCCGACTGAGACGCGCGGGCCAGGAAACCGACGTCTGGATAGAAGCGGCGAGGGTTTTGAAGTCCGATGCTGTTCGAGTTCGCAAGACGATGTCCCGACACGCGTCGGTGCTACTCGCGATGTCCGACGCGTTGACGTTCACGGAGCCGGACGATCCGACTCTCGATTTTCAGGCCGGGACCTTGAGTCGAAGCATCGCGCTTCTGACGGAACCGTTTCTGAGCGAACCGGACGAGGAAGCTTTCTTGACGGACCTCTTGGAGCACGGCTGGAATCTGGTTCCCGCGGCCGATACTCAGCCGCTGACCGCGTGACCAAGAGTTATTACCTCGACACGAGCGCGATCTTCGGGCGCGCCGGTGGCGAGGAACCGCTCCGGAGGATTCTGAAGGCCAAGACGATGCCGGGCGCGCACGCCACCTCGACCCAGGTGCTGAGAGAGTGGAACCGGATCGTCCTTGAGGGCACCGCCGCGTTTCGGAATGCACTTGCCACGGCGCGCGATTGGTCTGATGTGGTCGCGAAACTCCGGAAAGGATTCGGAGGGACGCCTTCTCGGAACTGGCAGGTTCAGCACTGGATCACCAACTCCGAAACGACGAATCTAGAGGTGGCCGAGAAGCGGGCCGAGGACTTCTTGAGGATCCGGACCCGAATGCTCTTCAAGTCTGGCATTGAGACGATCCGCGATGCAACCGAGTGCGGGGTCGCCAAACGCAGCCTGGAAGAAACGGGGAAATCCCAGAAGCCGTGGAAATACCAAGCGACCTGCAAGAAGGGAGAAAGCATCTGTGTGCAGCCCGCCTTTCTCCGCGAGGAGATCGAGCGTGCGAAGGCTGCCGCGGCTGCACTTGAGTCCTCCGACGACGAGCAACATCAGCGCATGGGGAAAAACTCCGCCGAGGCGCTGAAGGCACTCGAGAATGGCAATGACGAAGGCACGAAAGGCTCAGCGTGTCATGGCAAAAACCAGATCGGAGGCGACCTGCTGATCGCACTGGAGTGCGCTGAGGATGAGGTTCTCCTGGCCACCGACGCCAGTTTCATCCACATCTGTCCCGCGATCAGCAGGGAGTACGAGCGGGTAACGATCCCAGCTGAGCCTTAAAAGATCGTTGCTCAGACAGCCTGGCCTTGCCGTTAACGTGCCTTCTCGAAACCTGCACTCGACCGTATGACCAAGGCCGAACTCCATGAGCTGGTCGACCGCCTCCCCGACGGCGCGGTTGACGGCGCCGCGATCCTCCTTCAGGAGATCACCGACGGCCGGATCGACCCAGAGCAGGCTTGGTTCTGGACCCGCGAGTGGCAAGCAAAAGAGCGCGAGGCGGACGACGACATTGCCGCCGGTCGCGGAGCCACGTATTCGAGCGACGACGAGTTTCTAGCTGCGCTGGACGCGCGCACCAAGCCGCTCGATTCCGACTCGTAGAGTTCTCCCGTCGTTTGGCGCGACTGTTAATGGGGTCACGCTCAGCAACAGCCGCAGCTGCCCTGTAACCCAGGTTGTTGCCCTATCCGTTGCCCA
Source organism: Solirubrobacterales bacterium (assembly GCA_035281725.1). Taxonomy (GTDB): domain Bacteria; phylum Actinomycetota; class Thermoleophilia; order Solirubrobacterales; family 70-9; genus VAYN01. The sequence goes on along the minus strand of DATEDJ010000061.1, from coordinate 18,580 downwards.
ATCGGTGTGTCGGTCGATGTGAGAGCGAGTGAACTTGGCTCTACACCTGATGCCGGAGGAGGGACTCGAACCCCCGACACGCGGATTATGATTCCGCTGCTCTAACCAGCTGAGCTACTCCGGCGGGGGAGGGCATGGTAGCGATGCCATGCTTGGAGGATGGCCGGCGGGTCTCGAGGCACGGAGCAGATCGGCTTTGCGGCGCTGCGGCCGGTGCTGGTCGGGATCCTTCTGGTGGTCGATGCGGGGATCGTGTTGCTGCTGGGGATCGGGCGGCACAAAGGGTGGCTGCCGCCGTTCATCGGGTTCGGGATCGTGCTGGTCGGGTTGATCTGGATGATGGGGTGGTCGATCCGCCACCGGCATGACGACGAGCGGGCGGGCTAGCGCCGACCGGGCGAGCTAGTCTGGGCCGATGCCAGGGGCAGACCTCGACAGCGCGGTGCGGACGGTGGTCCGGCAGTGCATGGGCGTGTCCGCGGGCGAGGAGGTGCTGGTGGTCTGCAACCCGGTGACGGAAGAGATCGGGGCGTTGATGCGGATCGAGGCGCAGGGCGATGGGGCTGATGCGACGTTGGCGGTGATCTCCGAGCGGGAGACCCACGCGGCCGAGCCGCCACGGCCGGTCGCCGCGGCGATGGCCGCCGCCGACGTGGTGCTGGCGCCGACGATCCAGTCGTTGTCGCATACGGCGGCGCGGAAAGCCGCGAGTGATGCCGGGGTGCGGATCGCGACGCTGCCGGGGGTGACCGAGGAGATGCTGGCGCGGCTGATGAACGGCGACCTCGACGAGATGCGGCGGCGGGGGTGGGCGATCGTCAATGCGTTGAACCGCGGCTCGCAGGTGCGGATCACCTGCCGGCACGGCAGCGATCTGAGCTTCTCGATCGAGGGGCGCGAGGGGATCGTCGACGCGGGCGAACTCTCGGCCAAGGGCGCCTTCGGCAACCTCCCCTGCGGCGAGGGGTTCATCGCCCCGGTCGAAGGGACGGCCGAGGGGACGCTGGTGGTGGACGGCTCGATCGCCGCCGTCGGCCTGGTCGAGTCGCCGGTGCGGCTGACCGTCGAGGCCGGCCACCTGACCGGCGCGACCGGCGACGAGGGCGCCCGGCTGATGGAACTGCTGACCCCGCACGGCCCGGACGGGACCAACGTCGCCGAGCTCGGGATCGGCACCAACGAGGAGGCGATCCTGACCGGGAACATCCTCGAGGACGAGAAGATCTTCGGCACCGCGCACGTCGCCTTCGGCGCCTCGGCCGGGATCGGCGGCACCGTGCAGGTGCCGGTCCACCTCGACGTAGTCGTCAAGGAACCGACCGTCGAAGTCGACGGCGAGGCGATCCTCGGCGGCGGCGAGCTGCTGATCTGAGCGCCGCGATGCCGGTCCTGCTCGCCGTCCCGAACGTCTCGACGGCAGGCGACGAGGACGCGCTCGCGCGGTTGGCGGACGCCTTCGGGCGCGCGAGCACCGTCCTCGACTTCCATACCGACGCCGACCATGGGCGCAGCGTCTTCACCCTGGCCGGGGAGCCGGGCGGGCTGGCCGAGTCGCTGGTAGCCGGAGCCGAGGAGGCGCTCGAGTCGATCGACATGTCCTCTTATACGGGGGCGCACCCGGCGATCGGGGCGCTCGACGTCTGCCCGATCGTCTGGCTGCGCGAGGAGGACCGCGACGCGGCGCGCACCGAGGCGGTCGCGGTGGCGAACCAGATCGGCGGGATCGGCGTGCCGGTCTTCCTCTACGGCGAGCTGGCCCGCGAGCCCGTCCGCGCCGAGCGCGCCTACTTCCGCAACGGCGGCCTGGCGGAGCTGTGGCTGCGCATGGAGGGCGGCGAGCTGCGCCCCGACTTCGGCCCGCCGGTGCCGCATCCGCACGGCGGCGCGACCCTCGCCACGGCGCGGCCGCCGCTGGCCGCCTTCAACGTCGAGCTCGAGGGTGCCGATCTCGACACCGCGCGCGCCGTCGCGGCGGAGCTGCGCGAGGCCGGCGGCGGGGCCCGGGGGGTGCGGGCGATCGGCCTGATGCTCTCCAGCGGCCGCGCCCAGGTGTCGACCAACGTCCACGACCCGCTGACGACCACGCTCGGCGCCGTGGTCGGGGAGGTGCGGCGCCTCGCGAGGCCGCTCGGCGCCCGCCCGGTCGAGGCGGAGCTGGTCGGGCTGATCCCGGCGGCGGCGATCGTCGATTACCCGGCCGACGTGCCGATCCGCGGCTTCGACCCCGCACGGCACGTGATCGAGCGACGGCTCGCGGCGCTCAGCGACTAAATTGACGAGATGGCCCAACCGAAGAACAAACGCCGCCGCAAGCGCCGCGGGACCCAGGGCGGTCGCATCGACACCACCGGCCGGCGCGGGCGCCCGCAGAACCGCCAGGAAGCCCGTCAGCGCGCCCGCTCTGGCGGCAGCAAATCCGCCTCGAAAAAACGCGATCTGCCGCCGACCTGGAAAGGCTCCGCCTACCGCGGGCTCGCCGCCGCCGCGATCTTCGTCCTGATCCTGCTGGTGCTGTTCAAACGGCCGCTCGGCGTCTCGCTCGCCTTCGGCGCCTTCATGCTCGTCTTCTACATCCCGACCGGCTACTACATCGACATGACCATGTGGCGGAAACGGGAGCGGCAGCGGATCCGCGACCGCGAAGGGACCCCCTAGCCCGTGGCCCTCGACGTCGAGATGCTGACCGTCGGCCAGATCGCCGAGAACGCCTACCTGGTGCGGCCGGCGGGCGGCGACAAGCTCCTCGTGGTCGATCCCGGCGACGAGGCGGGGCGGATCCTGGCGGCGGTCGAGGGGACCGGGGCGGAGGTCGAGGCGATCCTCCTCACCCACACGCACTTCGACCACGTCGGCGCGGTCGCGCCCGTCGCCCGCGCCACCGGGGCCCCTGTCTACGTGCCGGAGATCGAGAAGCCGGTGCTCGCCGACATCATGGCCTACGTCCCCTGGGAGGGCTTCGGTCCGTACGAGAGCTACGACGCCGACGAGACCTTGTCCGGCGGCGAGACGCTGGAGCTCGCCGGGCTGACGCTCGACGTCATCTTCACCCCGGGCCACAGCCCCGGCCACGTCACCTACTCGGTCCGCGGCGAGGACGCGATCTTCTCCGGCGACGTCCTCTTCCAGGGCTCGGTCGGCCGCGTCGACCTGCCCGGCGGCGACTGGCCGACCCTGGCCGACTCGATCGCCCGCCTCCTCGACGCGCACGGCGACGAGACCGTCGTCCATCCCGGCCACATGGGGCTGACGACGCTCGGCGCCGAGCGGGCGACCAATCCGTTCCTCCAGGCCCCGGCCCGCTAACCGCGCCGGCGCGCCACCCAGCTAAGGTCGCCACCGATGGCAAGCAAGTTCCAGGCACCCCGCGGGACCTTCGACGTGCTCCCGGCCCAGGGCCGCGCGCGGGCGCGCCTGCAGGCGATCGCGACCGGGATCTTCCAGCGGGCCGGCTACGAGATGATCCAGACGCCGATCTTCGAGGACACCGACCTCTTCGAACGAGGCGTCGGCAAATCGACCGACATCGTCCGCAAGGAGATGTTCACCTTCGAGGACAAAGGGGAGCGCAGCCTCACCCTGCGGCCGGAGGGGACGGCGCCGATCTGCCGCGCCTACCTGGAGCACGGAATGCACAAACTGGCGCAGCCGGTGAAGCTCTCCTACATCGGCCCGTTCTTCCGCCACGAGCGGCCGCAGGCGGGGCGCTATCGGCAGTTCCACCAGCTCGGGATCGAGGCGATCGGGACCGCCTCGCCGCTCGCCGACGCTGAGGTGATCATGCTGCTGTCGGACCTGCTCGGGGAGCTGGGCGTGCCGGGGGTGGTGCTGCGGCTGGGGAGCCTCGGCTCGCTCGACGCGCGCGCCGCCTACCTGGAGGAGCTGAAGGCGCACCTGCACCGACACGAGGGCGACCTCACCGCCGACGTGCGCGAGCGCATCGACATCAACCCGCTGCGGGCCTTCGACTCCGATGACGAGGGCGTCCAGGGGGTGATGGCGAGCGCGCCGACGATGCTCGAGGCGCTCTCCGGCGAGGACGCCGAGCACTTCGCCGAGGTGCGGGCGCTGCTCGACTCGGCCGGGATCGCCTACGAGCTCGACCCGACCCTGGTGCGCGGCATCGACTACTACACCCGGACGATCTTCTCCTTTGTCTGCGATGCGCTCGGGGCGCAGTCGGAGATCGGCGGCGGCGGGCGCTACGACGGGCTGATCGAGCAGCTCGGCGGGCCGGCGACGCCGGCGGTCGGCTGGGCGGCGGGGATCGAGCGGATCCTCTTGGCCCTGGACGAGGAGGAGCCGGGGGTGGGGCGCGACGCGTTTGTCGCGATCGCCGACCCCGAGCAGCGCGGGCGGGCGATGGCGCTGGTGACCGAGCTGCGGAACGCCGGCTTCTCGGCCGAGATGGACCTCGGCGGACGCGGGCTGAAGGGACAGCTGAAACACGCCGACCGGATCGGCGCCGCACGGGTGCTGATCCTCGAGGCGGACGGGAGCGCCCAACTGCGCGACATGACCAGCGGTGAGCAGCGCGCTGCGGACACCGGCAATCTTCTGAGCGAGATGACGGGGGGAGAAGCATGAGCGTCGGCGAGCTGCGGATCGGCGAGCTGCCCGACCCCGCGGCGAACGGCTACCGCGACAGCTGGTGCGGGCGGGTGTTGCCCGACCGCGTGGACGGTGAGGTGCGGGTCGCGGGCTGGGTCAACCGCCGGCGCGACCACGGCGGCCTGATCTTCATCGACCTGCGCGACCGCACCGGCGTCGTCCAGCTCGTCTTCCATCCCGACCCCTCCGGGGCGGCCTTCGAGCTGGCCCACAAACTGCGCCCGGAGGACGTGCTGAGCGTCGCCGGGAAGGTCGTGCGGCGCGACGCCGAGACCGTCAACCCGGGGCTGCCTACCGGCGAGGTCGAGGTGGCTGTCGCGAGTGCCGAGCTGCTCGCCGACTCGGAAACGCCGCCCTTCCAGATCGAGGGCTACGCCGACGACGTCGGCGAGGACACCCGCCTGCGCTACCGCTACCTGGACCTGCGCCGGACGCCGATGCGCGAGGCGCTCGAACTTCGCCACCGGGTGACCGCGGCGATGCGCGAGTTCCTCGGCGCCGAGGGCTTCGTCGACGTCGAGACGCCGGTGCTGACCCGCTCGACCCCGGAGGGCGCCCGCGATTTCCTCGTCCCCAGCCGCCAGCAGCAGGGCTCCTTCTACGCGCTTCCGCAGTCGCCGCAGCTGTTCAAGCAGCTGCTGATGGTGAGCGGCTTCGAGCGCTACTTCCAGATCGCCCGCTGCTTCCGCGACGAGGCGACGCGGGCCGATCGCCAGCCGGAGTTCACCCAGCTCGACGTCGAGATGTCGTTCGCCGAGGTCGACGACGTCATCTCGATCAACGAACGGCTCCTGGCGCACGTCTTCGCGGCGGCGGGCGGGCCGCAGATCGAGGCGCCGATGCAGCGGCTCCCGTACGCCGAGGCGATGGACCGGTTCGGGACCGACCGACCCGACCTCCGCTTCGGGCTCGAGCTGGTGGATCTCGGGTCGGCGCTCGCGGGCACCGAGTTCAAGGTCTTCAAGTCGGTGCTCGAGTCGGGCGGCTCCATCCGCGGCATCAACGCGGGCAAACGCGAGGTGCCTAGGTCCGAGCTTGATGGTTTCATCTCGCGCGCCCAGGAGTTGGGGGCGAAAGGGCTGGTCTGGGCGTTCCGCGAGGGCGACGGTTGGCGCTCGCCGACCGCCAAGTTCCTCAGCGAGGCCGAGCTGGCCGAGCTGAACCGGCTGCTCGGGGCGGAGGAGGGCGACCTCCTGCTGCTGGTCGCCGACAAGCGACCGGTGACCGACGCGGTGCTCGGGCAGATGCGGCTCGACCTCGGCCGCCGCTTCGGGCTGATCGACGAGGCGGAGGACCGCCTCGTCTGGATCGTCGACTTCCCGCTCTTCCTCTACGACGAGGTCGAGAAGCGCTGGGACGCCGTCCACCATCCCTTCACCGCCCCGCAGGGCGAGTTCGACCCGGACGATCCGGGGAGCGCGTTGTCGCAGGCCTACGACGTCGTCTGGAACGGGCAGGAGCTCGGCGGCGGCTCGATCCGTATCCACAGCGCCGCGGTCCAGCAGCAGGTCTTCGCCACGCTCGGGATCGACGAGGAGACCGCGCAGGCGCGCTTCGGCTTCCTGCTCGAGGCGCTTCGCTTCGGGGCGCCGCCGCACGGCGGGATCGCCTACGGGATCGACCGCATCGTCCAGCAGCTGAGCGGGGCCGAGACGATCCGCGACGTGATCGCCTTCCCGAAGACCGCCTCCGGCCTCGATCCCCTCACCGGGGCGCCGGCGCCGGTCGATGAGCTGCAGCTGCGCGAGCTCGCGATCGCGATCCACAAACGGGGCAAAGCGGGACATTGAGATGGGACTGCGGGACTGGATCCCCCGCAGGTTGCGCCCAGGGCTAGGGCCGGGGCAGACGCCGGTCTACGTCGACGACCCGCGCTTCGACCGCTGGGAGGTGGTGCGGAACTTCGGTGACGTGCGCACCGCGCGCGCCTGGCACCAGGCGCTGATCGAGGCCGGCATCGAAGCCGTCCTCACCGCCGACTGGCCGCTCGACCGCTTCGGCCACGGCGACATCTCCCTCTGCGTCCCCGGCGAGAGCTGGAGCGAGGCTGAGATGCATCTCAGCAACCTCGACGTCTCCGATTACTGAAGCTGCTTGCAGCCGGTGCCTCGGTGCTACGGTTCCGACAGGCTCGAGCCCGTACGAGAGCCGTCTCACCGTTTGACCCAACACAAACGGCTCGGGAGCTTTTGTCTTTCGGTCCTTTGGGACCGCGAGCAGGGCGCCCACCTTCTTATGAAGGGATCAAAGCTAGAGGCGGTACCGGCGGGCTGGGGCCTCTTTTGCGTGCCCCCGCCCGCCGGGTAGCTCAGCTCGGCCGGTGGTTGCGCAGGCAGGCCTTGAGCTTCTTGCCGTGCTTGCCCTGACAGGGGTTGCGCTTGCCCTGGTGCTTCTTGGGGGTCTTCTTCTTCGCCGGAGCCGGCACGCTCGGCGCCGCGAGCTGCGGGGTCGCTGCTTCCGGTGCCGGCGCAGGTGCCGCCGGTGCCGCCACTTCCAGCGGGGCACTGGCGATCGCCGTCCCGGCGCCGGCAACGTTCGAGGCAACGACTCGGCAGGCCAGCTGATGCCCAGCGTCTTCCGCGGTGACGACGCGGTCGGCGCCGGTGTCGGGCAGCTCGGCCCCGTCCCGCAGCCAGCGGTAGGCGTAGGCCGACGGCGAGCGCGTCCAGCTCCCGGTGGAGCAGTGGAGGGCCTGGCCCGGCGCGGGCGTGCCGCTCAGCACCGGGGCCGCGGTCGCCACCGGGAGGCCGAGGGCGACGGTCATGCCCGCGCTGGTGACCGGCACGCTGGTCCCGGCCTGGTTGCGGCCCGCGACCGTGCAGGAGAGCTGGCCGCCGAGGTCGCCGTCGCGCACCGTGTAGGAGGCGCCGCTCTCGCCCGCGATCGGGCTCCCGTCCAGCGACCACGAGTAGTCGAAGCCGGTCGGGCTGTTCTTCCAGCTGCCCGGCTCGCAGCTGATTGCCTCACCCTGGCGCAGCGAGCCGGCCAGCGTCGGGGCGCCGAGGTTCGCCGGGGCGGCGACGTCGAACGAGCTGTAGGCGGCGCCGCCCCCGGGTGTGACGGAGAGGATCCGGGTTCCGTAGGAGTAGAGCGCGATCGAGCCGAGGACTTCCGGCGCCCAGTTGGGGACGACGGCGCCGGTCTGCTCGTCGAAGGCGCGGAGCGAGTAGGCGGCCGGTCCGCCTTCGACATCGCCGAAGAAACCTGCGGCAACCAGGTGGCCCGCGTGCTCGATCAGCTGCCCCGCTTCGCCGAAGACGCCGGGCTGGAAGCCGGCGCTCGCGGCGCCGGTCAGCGGGTCGAGCCGGGCGAGCCCGGGAGTCGGTCGGCCGTCGATCGCGGTGAAAGTGCCGCTGAGGAAGAGGCCGCCGGAGCCGGCGAGGAGGTCGCTGACCACCATTTCCGCAGGCAGGGCGGGCTCGTGGAACGAGGCGACCGAGCTCCCGTCGGTGGCGTTGAGGGCCGCCAGGTGGGCGACGGGCGCGCCGTTGACGCTGGGCATCTGCCCGCCGACGTAGACGATCCCTTCGCGCGCCGCGACCGCTTCGACGACGCCTTCGATGTGGGGATGGAAGGCGAGGATCGCGCCGCTGGCGGCGTCGATCGCGGCGACGCCGTCGCGCGGTTCGCCGCCGACGAAGGAGAATTCTCCGCTGAGGTAGACGCGGCCCGAGGCGGCGGTGAGTCCGGTGGGCCGGCCGATCACGCTGAGGCCGTATCCGACATCCGTCGCACCGCTGCCCGCGTCGAGCCGGTGGACGGAACCGTCGTAGTAGGCGTAGATCCAGTCGCCCGCGGCCGCCATCAGCTCAGGCGAATCGTCGTCGTTCCCGAGGTGCGGGAGGAAGCGGTTGCCTTGGAGGTCGTAGGCGCCGACCGTCCGCTCCACCCCGGCGGCGGTGAAGTCGCCGCCGGCGAAGACACCGCCGTCGGTGGTGGAGAGGGTCCTCACGTCGGTCGCGAAGCCCGCGGTGACGGCGGGGTTCCAGCCGCTGTCGACGGCGCCGGTCGCGGCGTCGACCCGGACTAGGCGGCGGTTCGTCCACTCGCCGCCGTTGGCGCGGCCGACGTAGAGCCACGGGCCGCGCAGGAGCAGGGGGCCGGTCCCCGGCTGGGTGACGTTTTGGACCAGTGGCGCCGGCACCTGGAAAGAGGTGTCGACGGCGCCGGTTGCGGCGTTGAGGCGGGACACCCGCTGTTGGGTGTCGAGGCCTTCGACGGCGTTGCCGGTCGTCAGGTAGAGCTGGCTGCCGCGCAGCGCGAAGCCGCCGAAGGCGCCCGGGCCGCCGAAGTGGAACTGCGGCGCGAAGGCGGTGTCGACGGTGCCGTCAGTGGTGCGGAGGAGGACGACGCCCTGCTGTTCGCTGGCGTCGACGCCTTCCCAGTAGCCGCCGAGGTAGATGCCGTTGGCGCCGATCAGGAGCGCCTCGACCCTGTCTTCCGGGCCGACCAGTTGCGGCGACCAGGTCGAGTCGACCGCGCCGGTGGTGGCGTCGATCCGGCCGATCCCGTGGTGTTCGGCGCCGCCGAGCGTCAAGAAGGAGCCGCCCAGGTAGAGCTTCCCGCTCTGGTAGGCGAAGGCGTGCGGGCCGCTCTCCGGGGCCGGGTCGGCGAAGCCGGGGACGAGCGTCCCGTCGACGGTCGACAGCGCCGCGAGATGGGTGCGGGACGCGCCGGCGATATGGGTGAATTCGCCGGCGACGTAGAGGGTCGTGCCGTGCAGCAGGAGCGCCGTGACATTGCCGTCGGGGGCGGGGTCGAAGTTGGGATCGACCGCGCCGTCCGGCAGCAGGTGGACGAGATGGCTGCGGGTGGCCCCGCCGACGCTGGTGAAGTTGCCGCCGACGTAGGTCCCGCCTGCGCCGTCCGAGACGGAGGTGAGGACGGTGCCGCCGACGAAGCTCGGGCCGTAGGTGGCCCCGTCGGCGGCGCTGAAGAAGGCGCCGGTGGTCGGCGCGGTCATCGGCATCGGGCCACGGCCGCTGGAGATGAACAGGCGCGAGCCGGAAAGCGCCGAGGCCGCCAGCGCGAATTCCGGCGAGAGGTCCGGGGTCAACGGGTTTTCCGGCGAGGGCAGCCCTTCGGCGGCGGTGCCGGCGGCGCCGGTCGGCGGGAAGCGATGGCGGTCGATCGACAGCTCCGAGGATCCACCGATGGTGAACAGGTCCCCGCTCGAGTCGATCGCGATTCCGGTCGGGCCGCTTTCGTTGTAGGCGCCGACCGGCGGCGTGCCCGCGGGCACGGCGTCGACTTCACCGGAGGGGTTCGCCGTCGCCAGCGGGACCCGGAAGAGGGCGGTGTTCCCGTTGCTGGTGCCGACCAACAGCACCGGTTCGCCGTCGGGGGTGATTGCCGCGTCGAAGAATTCTTCGGCGCCGGTGCCGGCCAGGTTCACCTTGTAGGTCTGGTAGGTGCCGGTCTGCATGTCGCGGGCGTACAGGGTCCAGATCGAGGCGACTTCGCTGTGTTCGTTCAGGTCCTGGCAGGCGATGTAGAGCACCGAGCCGTCGGAGGAGAAGGCGAGGCCGCGGGGGATCCGCGGGTTGGCGCCGGGCGGGAGCGCGGGCAGGGAGACCGGCGTCGCGTTGCCTTCGCCGTCGAGGCGGTAGAGGTTTGGTTCGGAGAAGCTGAGGTTGATCCAGGCAGTGCCGTGGACCGGATCGATGGCGACATCTTCGGCGCGTTCCGGCAGCGACTGGGGGGATTCGCCGCCGGTGTGGATGAGCGGGCCGGCGAAGGCGAGCGCCGCTGAGGGCGCCCCGTTCAGATCCTTGACTTCGATCAGCCGCTGTTTGGCGCCGGCGCTGAGGACGACCGGCCGGCCGGCGGGGTCGACGTCGAGGCCCCTGACACCCAACCAGGGCTGGTCGGCGAGCAGCTGGCGGTGCGGCTCTTCTGCCTGCGCGGAGTCGCGGAGTTCGAAGAAGCTCCAGCCGCCCGGGGAGTGGGCGTCGGGCGAGATCGCCAGCTTGCGCTGGGGGACGAAGAGGACGCCCTCGGGCTCGAGGCCGGTCGTGGCCTGGACGCCCGCGAGCCGCGGTGCGGTCGGGTCGGTGAGGTCGAAGAAGAACACTGCGTCACCGCGCTCGGATCCGACCATTCCCCAGGGGACGCCGTCGACGACAGCGGTGTCCAAGCCCTCGAACTCCGAGCCGCGCTTGCTGGAGCGGTCGTCTGGGTAGATGCCGCGCACGGCCTCGGCTTCCTCCGGCGAGCTGCCCGAGTCCCAGGCCAGTTTGCCTTCGCGGTCGAAGACGGTGACCGAGCGGCCGCCCTTGCCGTTCTCACCCTCGTTCGCCGTCAACAGGTGTTTGCCGTCGGCGGTGAAGGAGATCTCGTCGGGTTCGCGCAGCGCCGTCAACGGCTGCGTGATGGAGACTTCTTCGTTGCCTTTCAGGTCCGCTTTCTGGTTCGAGCTGCCGGTGCTCCAGATGTCTTCGATTTCCGCTTTCGGCACGTTCAGCATCAGCACCGCGTTGTTCTCCTGCAGGGTGATCGCGGCGGTGTCGTCGCTGTAGATGTCGACGAACTCGGGCTGCGGGTCGGTCGGAATCGCCATCACCGGGTCCGGCGGGATCGCGACTTCGCGCATCGTCCATTCCGCCGGCGCTCCGTCGAGGTCGAAGACGACGATCGAGCCCGGGATCGCCGGGTTCGACTCTTCCTCGATCCCGGTCACCGCATATTTGCCGTCCGGGGAGACGGCGGTCGAGTCGGGGCCGAACGGGATGGTGAAGGCGCGGACCCGTTCGAAGGTCTTGGCGTCGTAGACCGCGACGTAGCTGGGGCTGCCCTTGCCGGTGACGAGGAAGTATTTGCCGTCCGGGGTGTAGTTGATCGAGGTCGCGTGGCCACCGAGTTTGCCTTTGGCGAGGAGCACCGGGTGATGCAGGTCGCTGATGTCATAGGAGACCCAGCCGGAGTCGCCGACGGTCGAGGTCATCGTCTGCCCGTCGTGGGAGACGTCGAGGATCTCCGCCACGTGGTCGGACCCGCCGTTGATGAACGAGGGCCGGTCCAGACTTCCCACCCGTTCCCAGCGGAGGCCCGCGGCGCCGGCGGCGCCGGCGGCGGCAGGCGCCAGCGCGGCGACGAGGAGGAGGGCGAGGAAGGCGAACAGGGGCAGGCGAGAGCTACGACCGAGCATCCGGACGGACCCACTTTCATCGGAGGGGGACGAGACGGCGGCTATCATCCGAATCCAATGTTGCGGGCGATGTGTCCATCCCGTAAACAGGCTGTTTCTTTTATGTCGTCGCGCGCGACTCGACCAACTTGAGCGACGCAAACGACACAAATCGCGCGCCACGGGTTCGTCTTCCCGGAGCACCATCGGCGGCATGGAAGACACCCGTCGACTTTTGGGTGCTGAGAACCCAAAACTCCACACAGAGCTTTCTGACCTGGACCGGGCCGTCGCTCGATTGGCCGGTCGACAGCATGGGGTGGTGGGGAGGTGGCAACTTCACCGGCTGGGGCTGAGCGACCAGATGATCAAGACTCGAATAGCTCACGGCGGACTCAGTCGCCTGCATCGGGGCGTCTATGCCGTGGGACATCAGGCTCTGACGGTCGAGTCCCGCTGGATGGCGGCGGTGCTGGCGCATGGGCCGCAGGCAGTGCTCAGCCATCGTTCGGCTGGACAGTTTTGGGGGATCTATCCACGGAGCTCCATCGCGCCGGAAGTCACCTGCCCGGGGTCGAAGAAGACGAAGCGGGGAATCGTCGCCCATCGGGGATCGTTACCGGGCGATGAGGTGGTGAGGGCGAGCGGGATACCGGTGACCTCGGTGCCGCGGACGATGCTCGATCTCGCCGGGACGCGGTCGGAGCGGGAGGTCGAGAGAGCTTGGAACGAGATGGAAGTCCACGCATATACGGACCAGCTCTCCGTGCCGCGCTTGTTGAAGCGCTATCCGGGGCGCCGGGGATCCCTGCTTCTCCTTCGTCTGGCGAACCGCAAGACCCTGCCGGCGGGGATCACTCGCAATGACTTCGAGGAGGCCTTCCTGGCGCTCATCGATCGCTTCCGCCTGCCGCGGCCGCGGATGAACGTCCACATGACGATCCGCGAACGCTTCTTCGAGTTCGACTGCCTCTGGACGGACGAGCGCGTGATCGTCGAGCTTGACGGCGGGCCAGCGCACCGGACGACCAAGGCCTTCAACGACAACCGCGAACGGGACCGGATCCTTACCGCCGAGGGCTACCGAACCACCCGCGTCACCTGGGCTCATATCCACGAGACGCCCGCCGAGGTCGCCAACGACCTGCGCCTCATCCTCACTCCGTACCCTTTGTCCAATGGATCGGGAGCTCTTCGACCACTTCCTTCGCGATGAGTCGCGCCGCGGCCCCGCGCATGCCGACGCCTTCACCGGCGCCGCAGGCGGCGCCGCCTGCGGGGACCTCTCCCGCCTATCGCTGACCGTCGACGACGGTCGCATCTCGGCGGTCACCTTCGACACCGAGGGATGCGGCGCCACCCGCGCTGCGACCGCGGCCCTCGCCGAAGCAATTGAAGGGGCGACCGTCCTTGAGGCCGCGTCGATGTCGATCGACGACGCCGAAGCCGTCCTGGGCGGTCTCGAGCTCTCGAAGCGCCACGCCGCCCAACTCGCAGCCGACGCTCTCCACCGCGCCCTGAGCGCCGCCGCCGCCTCAAATCTCCCTCTGGACCCGACGGCGACGGCCCGCGTGGGACCCGACACTCCCACCTTAATTGCCAGTGAAGGTGGGAGTGTCGGGTCCCCTGGTGCCGGCGCCGCCGTTTCCTCGTCCCACCCCGAGCGCGTAGCCGTCGCCATCTCCGGCGGAGTGGACTCGGCGGTGGCGGCGCTCCTGGAAAGAGAGCGCGGGGCCGAAGTGATCGCGATCACCGTGAAGCTCTGGGCCGACCCGGAGACCGACGGCACCAAGGCGTGCTGCTCGCCGGAGGCGGTGCTCGGGGCGCGCGCCGTCGCCCACTCGCTCGACATCCCGCACTTCACCCTCGACCTCGAGGCCGATTTCCGCCGCCGCGTCGTCAATTCCTTCGTCAACGGCTACGCCGAAGGCCAGACGCCGAACCCCTGCATCCTCTGCAACGGCGAAGTGCGGCTGGCGGCGATGCTCGACCTGGCGCAGCGGCTCGGCGCCACGCGCCTGCTGACCGGCCACTACGCCCGCATCGTCGAGGACGCCGAGGGGCCGCTGCTCGCCACCGGCGCCGACGCCGCCAAGGACCAGAGCTACATGCTCGCCGCGCTGCCGCCCGACCTGCTGTCGCGGCTCGGATTCCCGCTCACCGAGATGACCAAGGAAGAGGTGCGCGCCGTCGCCGCCCGCCATGGCCTCGCGGTGGCGAAGAAGCCCGAGTCCCAGGACCTCTGCTTCCTCGCCGGCCAGGGCAAGCGCGGCTTCCTGCGCCGCCACGGCAACCTGGTCGACCGCGAGGGCGCGGTCGTCGACCGCTCCGGGCGCAAGCTCGGCCGCCACCGCGGGCACCACAACTTCACCGTCGGCCAGCGCCGCGGCATCGGCGTCTCGCTGAACGAGCCCGGCTACGTGATCGCCACCGACGCCGCCGCCAACACGGTCACCGTCGGCACCCGCGAGGAGCTCGAGACGCGCCGCATCCACGTCCGCGACGCGATCCTCCACCGCGATGGCGCCCGGGTCGACAACGTCCGCCTCCGCTACCACTCGGCCACCCTGCCCGCCAGCGTCGGGGCCGCCGCGCCGGGCCGCCACGCGGCGCTCGAGCTGGAGCTCGCCGAGCCCTTCGACGCCGCCGCGCCGGGCCAGACCGCGGTACTGATGGACGGCGAGACGATCGTCGGCCACGGCACGATCGCCGCCGCGGCCTGAGCCGTCCCCCAAGCCCACCCGTTACATCCGACACACGAACTGTCAGCAAACCGTAGGCTCTCACTCATGAAGGCCCAACAAATCCGCGACACCTACCTCTCGTTCTTCGCGGAGCGGGGACACAAGATCGTCCCCTCGGCCTCGCTCGTGCCCTCGGTGCTCGACCCGACCGTGCTGCTCACGACGGCCGGCATGCAGCCCTTCAAGCCCTACTTTCTCGGCCAGGAAACGCCGCCCGCGCCGCGCCTCGCCGACGTGCAGAAATGCTTCCGCACCACCGACATCGAGGAGGTCGGCAACACCGCCCGGCACATGACCTTCTTCGAGATGCTCGGCAACTGGAGCTTCGGCGACTACTTCAAGGCCGAGTCGATCCCCTGGGGTTGGGAGCTCGCCACCGAGGGCTTCGGCATGGACCCGGAGAAGATCTGGGTGACCGTCTTCGGCGGCGACGAGGAGCTCGGGCTCGGTCCCGACACCGAGGCGATCGAGATCTGGGAAGCGACCGGCGTGCCGGCCGAGCGGATCGTCCAGCTCGGCCGCGAGGACAATTTCTGGCAGGGCGGCCCGACCGGACCGTGCGGCCCGTGCTCGGAGCTCTACATCGATCGCGGCCTCGACTTCGGCGCCGAGGACGACCGCCCCGGCGACGACACCGAGCGCTTCCTCGAGTTCTGGAACCACGTCTTCATGTCCTACGACCTGCACGAGGACGGCTCGCTGACCGAGCTGCCGACGAAGAACATCGATACCGGGATGGGTCTCGACCGGATGGCGGCGATCCTCCAGGACGTCCCCTCGCTCTTCGACGTCGACCACGTGCGCCCGCTGATCGACCTCGCCGAGGAGCTCTCCGGCAGGGGGTATGAGGAGAGTCCGGAGGTGACGCGGGCGATGCGGATCGTCGCCGACCACTCGCGCGGCGCGGCCTTCCTGATCGCCGACGGGGTCGTCCCCTCGAACGAGGACCGCGGCTACATCCTGCGGCGGATCATGCGGCGGGCGATCCAGCAGGGCAACACGCTCGGCCTCGAGGCGCCATGGCTCGGCCGCTTCGCCGCGCGCGTGATCGAGCTGATGGGCGACGTGTACCCGGAGCTGGTCGCCGAGCGCGACACGATCGCCCGCTGGGTGAACGACGAGGAGGAGAGCTTCGGGCGGACGCTCGTGCGCGGGCAGGAGATGCTGGTGCGCCTGGTGGTCGAAGCGCAGGAGGCCGGGACCTCCTGGATCGAGGCGGCCGACGCCTTCAAACTGCACGACACCTACGGTTTCCCCTACGACCTGACCAAGGAGCTGCTCGCCGAGCAGGGGCTGTCTGTGGACGACCAGGGCTTCGCCGAGCTGATGGAGGAGCAGCGGACCCGCGCCCGGACCGGGGCGGCGACCGCGCACGGTTCCGAGGACCGCCACGACAAGGTGCAGGCGTTCGCCGCCGCGACCCCGCCGAGCCGCTTCGTCGGCTACGAGACGCTCAGCGCGACCACCGGCGTCGCCGCGATCGAGCCGGAAGGCGCGCGCGCGTTGCTGAAGCTGGAGGACAGTCCCTTCTACGCCGAGGGGGGCGGCCAGGTCGCCGACTCCGGCGTGCTCCGCTGGCCCGGTGGTGAGGAGGTGCGGGTGACCGACGTCTACCGGGTCGGCTCTGACCAGGTGGTCGAGGTCGAGGAGCCGGCGCGGCTCGGGCCCGACGACGTCCCGGTCGAGGCGGTCGTCCATCGGGAGACCCGCCACGCGACGATGCGCAACCACACCGCGACGCACCTCCTGCACGCGGCGCTGCGCGAGCGCCTCGGCACCCACGTGCGCCAGGCGGGCTCCGCGGTCCGTCCCGACAAACTGCGCTTCGACTTCACCCACGGCCAGTCGCTGTCGCCGGAGGAGCTGCGCGACGTCGAGGACCGGGTCAACGAGTGGATCAAGGCGAGCGCGCCGGTCCGCTGGCTGGAGATGGAGCGGGCCGAGGCGGAATCGCTCGGCGCGATGGCGCTCTTCGGCGAGAAATACGGCGAGTGGGTGCGGGTGGTGGAGATCGAAGGCGTCTCGCGCGAGCTCTGCGGCGGCACCCACGTCGCCAACACCGCCGAGATCGGGATCTTCAAGGTGAGCGCCGAGGGCTCGAGCGCCGCCAACGTGCGACGGATCGAGGCGATCACCGGTCCCGCCGCCATCGACTGGTTCCGCGACCGCGACGGGGCGTTGCGGGAGGCGGGCGAGCTGCTCGGCAACCCGCAGGACCCGCTCGCGGCGGCGCGGCGTGCGGCCGAGCAGCTGAAAGAGGCCGGTGCGGGCGCCGAGGCGGCGCAGCGCCAGGCGCTCGGCGAGGAAGCGAAGCGGCTCGGCGGCGAGGCGTACGAGCTCGGCGGCGTCCAGGTGCTGGTCGCCGGGACCGAGCTCGCCGACCAGAAATCGCTGCTCGACGTCGCCAACCGGATCCAGTCCTCGCTCGGCGGCGACGTCGCCCAGGTGCTCGGCGGCGGTGACGGCGAGAAGGTGGCGCTGGTCGCGCTGGCGACGCCGGGGGCGATCGAGAAAGGTCTTTCGGCGGCGGAGCTGGTGCGCGCCGCGGCGGGGGTCGTCGGTGGCGGCGGGGGTGGCCGCGACGACATGGCGCAGGCGGGCGGCCGCGATCCGTCGAAGCTCGACGAGGCGCTGGCCGCGGCGCGGACCTTGATCGAGGAGAGACTGGGGTAGGACTTGCGCGTGCTCGCCCTCGACCACGGCACCGTGCGCATCGGCGCCGCGATCTGCGATCCGACCGGGACCCTCTGCACGCCGCTGCCGGTGATCGAACCGCCGGAGCCGCGCACGGTCGCGGAACTGGTGCGGGAGCGTGAGGCCGAGCGGGTCGTCGTCGGCCTGCCGGTCCACCTAAGCGGCGAGGAAGGAAGCCAGGCGGCCTTGGCGCGCACCTTCGCCGATGAACTGAGCGCCATGCTTGACGTTCCGGTGGACACTTATGACGAGCGGCTCACCAGCCAGATGGCCGACGCCAGTCGGCGGGCGGGGGCCGGGGCGGCGCGCGACTCGCTCGCCGCGACGCACCTGCTCGAGGCCTACCTGACCAGCCTGGCGCGCAAGGGGGAGTCATGAGCGACGATTTCGGCCGCGGCATCGGCGACGACCCGTTCGTCGACCAGAACGACCCGGAGGCGGTCGAGCGCGCCGAACGGCGCCGCGAACGGGAAGAAAAGCGGGCGAAGAAGGCGGCGAAGAAGAAGGACGCAGCTCCTCCTCCTCCGCCGCCGAAAGAGGCTCCGCCGACGGTTCCGCGCACCCCCGAGCAGGAGTTCTGGGACGAGCCCGCCGAGCCCGCCCCGCCCGTCCCAGGCCAAGAGCCTGGAGGCCTGCCGAAAGCCGACCCCGAGAAGGCCGAGCGGGGACGCAAGCGACTCTTCGGGCGGCGGAAAGGCAAAGCGGCCGCCGCCGGTGCAGCTGCTGGGAGCGGAGCCGCGGCCGCGGGCGGGGCGGAGGGCACCGCGGCGGCGGCCGAGAAAGCGCCCTCGGGTCGCGGGGCGCAGCGGCCAGGCGGTCCCCCCCCAGGGGCAAAAGCGGCCGGTGCCGCCGCCGCGGGCGCCGCCGCTGCGGCAAGCGGAGCCGAGGTCGGGGACGCAGCGCCGCCGACTGGCGAAACGCCCGCGGCGAAAGCGCCGCCGCCCCCGACGGGAGAATCCGCGCGCCCAGGAGGGACCGGGCCCGCGACCGGCGAGCAGCCGATCGCCGACGCCGGCCCGCCGACTGCCGAACAACCGATGCCGAAACAGCCCGGAAAACCAGACGGACCGCCGCAGCCCGGGCCGCCGACGACCGAACCGCCGGCGCCCGGCGCATCCGGCCCGCCGACCGGCGAGCAGCGGCGACCTGGCACATCGGGACCGCCGACCGGCGAACAGCCGCGACCTGGCACATCGGGACCGCCGAGCGGCGAACAGCCGCTTCCCGGTGCGAGCGGACCCGCGACCGGTGAGCATCCGGTGCCGCCGCAGACCGAAGCGCTCGACCGGCCAATGGAATGTGGTCGAGGACGAAGCGCCCGACGCGCCATGCGGCAAGCACGACAATCCCGGCGACGGCTGCATACCACGCCACTTCCACCAGAGCCGTGCTCGCGGCGGGTCCGCTG
>DATEDJ010000060.1:0-24397 GCA_035281725.1 Solirubrobacterales bacterium | reverse complement strand
GTCGGCGGCGCCCACAACGACGGCCTGGCGATGCTCCTGGCCATGGTGGGCGTCGCCGCCCTGGTGGTCCGCCGCGATTACTCGGCGGGCGCCTCCCTGGTCGCGAGCGCCGCGATCAAGTCCTCGAGCCTCTTCGTCGCCCCGTTCGCGTTCGTCGCCGCCCTGCGCGAATCCCGCGCCCGGCGGTTGATCGTCGGGGGCCTCGCCGCGGCGCTCGTGATCGGCGTCGCCGGCTACCTCGCCTTCGGCTGGGACTGGCTGCACGCCTTCGGGCTCGCCGGGAAGAATCAGAGGCGGACCAGCCACCTCTCGATCCCGACCACCTTCGCCCGCTTAAGTGGGATCGACGAGGGAGCGGTACGGGTGGCGGCGCTGGCGATCTTCGGCGCCGCCGTGATCTGGCTACTCGCCTGGACCTGGCGCGGCGCCGACTGGATCCGGGCAGCCGCCTGGGCCGGGACCGGCCTGCTGCTCGCGAGCTCCTGGCTCCTCCCCTGGTACCTGGTCTGGCCGCTGCCGCTCGCCGCGGCCGCCCGCGACCGCCTGCTCGCCTTGGTCCTCCTCGCCCTCACCGCCTACCAGCTGGGCGCCCGCATCCCGCTCTAGCCACCGTCTGCATCTGCCCCCGGACAGCGGGGGCAAATGCAGACGCTCGCCGCCCGCCGTCCCTCAGAGGATTTCCGGGGCGTGGGCGGCGGTTTCCTCGGTGGAGGCTTCCGCCTCCTCCTGGGACGGGTGGAAGATGCCGGTCTGGATCGACCACCCCTCGCGGCGGCCCATCGCCGTGACGATCGCCACGTACATCAATTCGCCGACCGTCATCACGCCGCGCACCGCGATCGCGATCAGCGAGCCGACCGCGAAGCTGCGGCCCGGCAGCGCCGCCTTCACCGCCCAGGCAAACGCCGCGTCGCGCACCCCGAGCCCGGCCGGGGCCACCAGCGTCACCAGCGCGGCGAAGTAACCGATCGCCTGCGCCGAGCCGACCAGGAGGATGTCGCTGTAGGGGATGAAGGTGACCGAGCGGGCGACGCTGTAGATGCCGAAGGCGACCACCAGCCAGATCAGCGAGAAGTAGACGATCAGCGCGACCACGTCGCGCAGCGACATCACCACCGGCAGCGGGTCGCGGCCGAAGGCGCCCAACAGCTTGCTCGAGAGCTTGCCGAAGACCTTCGGATGCAGGATCAGCACCGCCAGCGGGATCAGGATCAGCACCGCCCAGCGCTCCGGATATCCCTGCAGATCGGGGTGCTTGATGATGAAGTAGGCGGCGACCACGATCGCCGAGGTCGCCGAGATCGCCTGTTCGTAGACGATCGACGCCACCGTTATCCGCCGCGGCACCCCGGCTCGCTCGGAGAGCAGCACCCGCCCGAGCACGTAGAGGACACTGCCCGGCACGTAGCGCGCCAGCAGCGGCTGACCCCAGGCGACCTGCGCCTTTCCGAACCCGATCCGGTAGCCGAGGCTGCGCAGGATCAGATCCCAGCCGAAGGCGGCGAGGAAGTAGTAGAGAAGCAGGATGATCAGCGCCGGGATCAGCCAGAGGACGTGGAAATGCACGCCTTCGCTCTGGATCTCCGACCACTGGTCGATGACCGTCAGGACGAGGAAACCGAAGACGACGACGGCGAGACCGATCTGCAACGCGAGGCGCACCCCCTTGCTGCGGGGCGGTCTGGTCCCGAATCGCGCGCCTGCTTCGCCGATCCGGTGGAGGAGTGGTTGCTGTCGCTCCACTCCGCCTGAGATTAGTGACGTTCTGGGATATTCAGCCGATGGGTGAGTTCGAGCTGCTGGCGGCACTGCGCGAGCGGCTGCCGGCGCCGGGCCCGCGGGTCCGGCTCGGCAGCGGTGACGACGCCGCGGTCACCGTGCCGGGTGGAGCGACCGCGACCTCGGTCGACGCGTTGGTCGACGGGGTCCACTTCCGCCGCGAGTCCGCCTCGCTGCGCCAGATCGGCCGCAAGGCGCTCTCCACCGCGCTGTCGGACCTGGCGGCGATGGGCGCCGAGCCGGGCGAGGCATATGTGGTGCTCGGCGCGCCCGAGGAGATGGACGAGGAGGACCTGCTCGAGCTCGGCGAGGGCCTCGCGTCGGTGGCGCGAGAGACCGGGACGACGCTCGCGGGCGGCGACGTCTCGCGGGCCCCGGCGCTGACCCTGGCGGTCACGGTCGTCGGCCATGCCCCGCGTCCCGAGGACTTCGTCACCCGCGCGGGCGCCCGTCCCGGCGACGCGCTGGTCGTGACCGGGGGGCTGGGAGGCGCCGCGGCGGGCCTGCTGTTGCTGGAGGACCCGGCGCTGACCGAAGCCGCGTTCGGCGCCGAGCCACCGAGCGCGGCCGACGCATTGCGGCGTCGCCAGCTCGACCCCACCCCGCGCCTCGCCGCGGGCAAGGCGCTCGCCGCCGCGGGGCCCACGGCGATGATCGACATCTCCGACGGGCTGGCGGGCGACGCCGGCCACGTCGCCGCGGCGAGCGGCGCGCTCCTCGTCATCGACTCCGCCGCGATCCCGATCGCGCCGGGCGTCGGCGCGATCGCCGCCGCCGCGAATCGAGACCCGCTCGAGCTCGCGGTCTCCGGCGGCGAAGACTACGAGCTGCTCGCCGCGCTGCCGCCGGAGGCGGTCGATTCAGCCCGCCAGGCGCTCGCCGCCACGGGCACGCCGCTGACGGCGATCGGGAGGGTCGAGGTTGCCGAGGACGCGCGGATTCGCGCGGAAATCAGGCTGCCCGGTGGTGGAGCTGTGCCGAGCGGTGGCTACGATCAGCTGCGCTCGCGTAGGCTCCGGTGAGCAGCTCGCGGACACCGCGGCGCCGCAGCATCGCGGTCGCGACGCGGGAGGGATCCGGCTTGTAAGAGCCGGATTCGACGAGGTTCTTCAGTTCCGTTTGCTTCATCGAGTTCATTATCGGCCCGCCCAGCTAGATCATTAGTTTCGGGTAGTCGCACATGTGTCCAAGGGTTGATCCGGACGTGTGTCCGGTCGGCTCAAGGCATCACCAGGTACGTTCGCGTTCCGCACGGGTTTACCCTTCTTAGCGTGGCAAATGGGTCGGCCCGAATTCTTCTCGTCGATGACGAGCAGTCGATACAGACGCTGCTCAGCTATCCCCTGCGCAAGGAGGGGTATCACGTGACCTCGGCGCTGGACGGCTCCGAAGCCCTCCAGCGCTTCGACGAAGGCCGCTTCGACCTGGTCGTGCTCGACCTGATGCTGCCGCGCCGCGACGGGGTCGAAGTCTGTCGCGAGCTGCGCGCCCGCAGCCAGGTGCCGATCATCATGCTGACCGCGAAAGGGTCGGAGTCCGACAAGGTTGCCGGGCTCGAGGTCGGCGCCGACGACTACATCACCAAGCCCTTCTCGATGCGCGAGTTCCGCAGCCGCGTCAAAGCGGCCCTGCGGCGCTCGCGGATGGCAGGCCCCGGCGCCGAGCCCGCCGACTCCGGCCCGATCGTCCACGAGGACCTGGCGATCGACTTCGACCGCCGTCTGGTCACCCTGGCCGGCGAGGAGATCCGGGTCACCTACGTCGAGTTCGAGATCCTCGGCGCGCTGGCCCGCTCGCCCGGGCGGGTGCTCACCCGGGAGACGCTGCTCGAGCACGTCTGGGGCGACTCCGAGTACCGCGACCCACGCACGGTCGACGTCCACATCCGGCACCTGCGCGAGAAGCTCGAGCGCGACCCGAAGGAGCCGCAGTTCCTCTTCACCGTGCGCGGCGTCGGCTACCGCTTCGTCGAGTAGATGTTGCGGCGGCTGCGACCGAGCCGGTTCGGCGGGCGCATCGCCCTCACCGCGGTCGGCATCTGCCTCGGCACCGTCGCGATCGTTTACATCTACGTCGTCGCGATCGGCGGCGCCGCCTCCGGCCTCGGCGCGGTCAAAGAACAGATCATCGTCGGCGGGCTGATCGCCGCCGCGATCGCCTTGGCGATCGGCTGGTATTACGCGACGATCGCGGCGGGAAACGTGCGTCGCCTGCAGGAGGCCGCGCGCAAAGTCGCGGACGGGAACTTCGAGACGACGATCCCGGTCGCCTCGGTCGGCCAGCTCGCCCCCGTCGCCCGCACCTTCAACGAGATGCAGCGGCGCCTCGCCGAGCTCGACATCGCCCGCAAACAGTTCATCGCCAACGCCTCGCACGAGCTGCGCACGCCGATCTTCAGCCTCGGCGGCTTCGTCGAGCTGCTCGAAGAGGAGGACCCGAGCCCGGCCGAGCGGGAAGAGTTCGTGCGCACGATGCGCCAGCAGATCCAGCGGCTGACCAAGCTGACGACCGATCTGCTCGACCTCTCCCAGATCGACGCGGGGGCGATGGTGATGAGCGCCGGGAGCGTCGACCTCGGCGACCTGGCCCGCGAGGCGGCGCGCGAGTTCGGGCCCCGCGCCGAGGCGCACGGCTCGCGCCTGCAGCTGCGCACGGCCGAACGGCCGGTGATCGCGGTGGCCGACCGTGAACGGGTCAGGCAGATCATTCGTATCCTGCTGGATAACGCCCTCACGCACACGCCCGAGGGCACCGAGGTATCAGTGACCGCCAATTCATCCAGCCGACGCCGCGCCGAGCTGATCGTCAGCGATCAGGGCCCCGGCATCCCGCAACGGGTGCAGGGACGGATCTTCGAGCGCTTCTACACCGGCGATTCCTCCGGCGGCTCCGGCCTGGGGCTGGCGATCGCGACCGAGCTGGCGCAGCGGATGGACGGGCGGATCACGATCAGCTCGAGCCGCCGCTTCACCGCCTTCACGCTGGAGCTGCCGCAGGCCCGCCCGACCGCGGCGGCACCGGCGCGCCCGCTCGTCAAGGCCCCACAATGAGCGGCCGGCCCCGGTCTCGCCGCGCCGCGACCGCGGCGCTCCTGCTGCTGGCGGCGGCGCTGGCGCTCGCCCTGTTGGCCGGCTGCGGCAGCGGCACCTCGACCGTGATCTTCAAGGACAAGACCGAAGAAACGCAGAGCGGGTCGACGGCGGAAAGCGAAGAGCCCAGAGAAGGCGCCGAATCCGCGGAAGCCGGCGAACCGCTCCCCGAAGTGGCAATCGAGGCGGCCTCGCCCGGCTTCGACGCGGCCCGCATCTATGAAGGGGCGGCGCCCGGCGTGGTCACGATCCGCGCCGTGTACGGCGGCGCCGGCGGCGCCGAGGGCTCCGGCTTCGTGCTCGCCGATAACGGCGAAATCGTCACCAATGCGCACGTGGTCACCGACGAATCGAGCGGAACCCGCAAGCCCGCCTCCGAAGTCTTCGTCGAATTCGAGAACCGCAACGTGCTGGAAGCGAAGATCGTCGGCTTCGACCCGTTCGCCGACGTCGCCCTGCTTAAGGTCGAACCGGAAGGCTTCCCGCTGCACCCACTGCAGCTCGGCGACGACAAGGCGCTGGTCGTGGGCGAGCCGGTGGCGGCGATCGGCAGTCCCTTCGGCGAGCAGCGCTCGCTCTCGGTCGGGGTCGTCTCGGCGACCGATCGCTCGGTGAAATCCCTGACCCAGTTCCAGATCGAGGGGGCGATCCAGACCGACGCCTCGATCAACCCCGGCAACTCGGGCGGGCCGCTCTTGGAAGCGAACGCGAAGGTGGTCGGGATCAACCAACAGATCGAGACCAACTCGGGCGCCAACGACGGGGTCGGCTTCGCGGTGCCGA
This sequence comes from Solirubrobacterales bacterium, assembly GCA_035281725.1. Taxonomy (GTDB): domain Bacteria; phylum Actinomycetota; class Thermoleophilia; order Solirubrobacterales; family 70-9; genus VAYN01. The sequence continues at coordinate 18,746 of DATEDJ010000060.1, read as the reverse complement.
TCTCGCTGATCGAACACTCGGTCGAACAGCTTCGTGAAAACGGCCACGCGGAATACGCCTACATCGGGGTCTCGACCCAGCCGCTCTACCCGCAGCTGGCGCGGAAGCTGGGACTCGACACCGAATTCGGCGCGCTGATCGCCAACGTCGTGCCGGGCGGCCCGGCGGCGAAGGCGGGGCTGCGCGGAGCGACCGGGGAAATCCAGTTCCAGGCGGCCGAATACGAAACCGGCGGCGACGTGATCGTCGATGTCGAAGGTCAGCCGGTGACCGAACCCGACTCGCTGATCAAGCTGATCGACGAAAAGGTGCCGGGCGAAAAGATCAAGCTGACGATCCTTCGGGACAACAAGCGGCAGGACATCGAGGTGACGCTCGGCAAGCGTCCCGACCAGATCGAACCGGAATAGCGCCGTAGACCGGAATAGCGCCGATTCGTCACACAGGCGTCCGGATAAAACAACTCAACCGCCCGGCCGTGTAGAACTCCGGCCTTGCTTCAGGAAGTCGCCATCGGACAGAAGTCGCTTGCCGACTACGGCAGCATCGTCGGCAAAGAGACGATGGACCGCATCCGCGACCTTGCGGAGCCGTTGAAAGGCAAACGGGTCCTCCACGTCAGCGCCACGGCGTTCGGCGGCGGCGTGTCCGAGATCCTCTACACGATCGTGCCGCTGATGCGGGACATCGGCCTCGACGCCCACTGGCACGTGATCTTCGGCAAGGAGGAGTTCTTCGAAGCGACGAAGCTCCTCCACAACTCGCTGCAGGGGGCGCCCGAGACGCTCTCCGACGAGCAGTGGGCGGTCTTCGACGAGATCAACCAGATCAACGCCGACGGCCTCAAAGGCGAGTGGGACACGATCATCGTCCACGACCCGCAGCCGATCGGCCTGCGGCGCGGCGCGGCGGCGAAGGCGCGCAACTGGATCTGGCGCTGCCACATCGACCTCTCGACGCCGAACCCGGCGCCGATCGCCCGCCTGCTGCCGCTGATCGAAGAGTACGACGCGAGCGTCTGGCACATGGACCAGTACGTGCCCAGGGAGATGGGCGCGCACCGTGACGCGGTGAACATCATCCCGCCGGCGATCGATCCGCTTTCGCCGAAGAACATGGCGTTCTCGCGCGAAGACGCGGCCTTCATCTGCCAGCAGTTCGGGATCGATCCGGCACGGCCGCTGATCACCCAGGTCAGCCGCTTCGACCCGTGGAAGGACCCGATCGGGGTGATCGACGCCTACCGCCAGGTCACCGAGCAGGTGCCGGAGGCGCAGCTGGCGATGGTCGGCTCGATGGCCACCGACGACCCCGAGGGCCGCGAGTACTTCCAGAAAACGTACGAATACGCGGACAACGACCCCGACATCAAGATCCTCAGCAACCTCAACAACGTCGGCGCGATCGAGGTCAACGCCTTCCAGTCGCAGTCCGACGTCTGCCTGCAGAAGTCGATCCGCGAGGGATTCGGGCTGACCGTGACCGAGGCGCTGTGGAAGGGACGGCCGACGATCGGCGGCAACGTCGGCGGCATTCCGTTGCAGATCGAAGACGGTGTCTCCGGGTTCCTCGTCAATTCCGCCGAGGAGTGCGCCGAACGCAGCCTCGACATCCTCAAAGACCCGGGGCTGGGCAAGACGCTCGGCCGCGAAGGCAAGGAGCACGCCCGGCGCGAGTTCCTCTCGCCGCGCCTGCTGCGCGACTGGCTCGACCTGCTGACCCGATTGGGTACCTGACGTAACCTTCCGGGCGTGCCTGACGCGCCCCTGATCATCGTCTCCAACCGGGGCCCGGCGCAGTTCGAGCGCGATGTGGACGGCGACCGCACGGTCCGGCGCGGCGGCGGCGGCCTGGTCACCGCGCTCTCCGGCCTGGTCTCCCACCGCGACGCGCTCTGGATCGCCTCGGCGATGACCGAGGAGGACATCGTCGTCTCCGAAGAAGAGGGCGGCCCGGTGGCGCTGGACATCGACGGGATCGGCTACCGGGTGCTGATGGTCGAGTCCGAGCCGCAGGCATACGACCGCTTCTACAACGTGATCGCCAACCCGATCCTCTGGTTCATCCAGCACTACCTCTGGGACCTCTCGAACGCGCCGGACATCCGCCAGGAGGAGCTCGACGCCTGGGATCTCGGCTACCAGCAGGTCAATCGTGACATCGCCGAGGCGGTGGTGAAGCAGATCGAGGGTCAGGAGGAGCCCTTGGTGATGCTCCACGACTACCACCTCTACACGGCGCCGGGGATCATCCGCGAAGCGCGTCCCGACGCCTTCCTGCACCACTTCGTCCACATCCCCTGGTCGCAGCCGGACAGCTGGCGGGTCTTGCCGGGTCGAATTCGGGTGGCGATCTACGAGGGCATGCTGGCCAACGACATCATCGGCTTCCACACCCCCGCCTACTGCATCAACTTCCTGCGCTGCTGCGACGAACTGCTGGAGGGCGCGGACGTCGACTACGTCGCCGCCGAAGTGACCTACAAAGGGCACACGACGCTGGCGCGGGCGTATCCGCTGGGGATCGACGCCGAGCGACTGCGGCGGGCGGCCGCCTCGACAGAGGTGGCGGAGGCGGAGCGCGAGGTGCTGGAGCGGCGACGTCGCTACCTGATCATCCGGGTCGACCGGGCCGACCTGTCGAAGAACGTCCTCCGCGGATTCACCGCTTTCGACACCTTCCTCACGCAACACCCGGAGTTCCGCGAACAGGTCACCTTCATCGCCCACCTGCAGCCCTCGCGACAGGACGTGCCGGAGTACGCCGAGTACCGCGAGCGGATCGAAGCACTGGTCGCGGTGGTCAACCACCGCCACGGGACCACCGACTGGATGCCGATCGACCTGAAGATCTACGAGAACTTCGCCGACGCGGTGGCCCGCTACAAGCACTACGACCTGCTGATGGTGAACGCGATCTTCGACGGGATGAACCTGGTGGCGAAGGAGGCGCCCGCGGTCAATACGCGCGACGGCGTGCTGATGCTCTCCGAGAACACCGGCTCCCACCAGGAGCTCGGGGACTACGCCATCTCCGTCAACCCGTTCGACATCCAGGAGCAGGCCGAGGCGATCTACCGGGCGCTGACGATGGACGCCGAGGTGAAGGCCCGGTGGGCCCAGGGCCTGCGGGAGATCATCTTCTCCCGCAACCCGGGCGACTGGGTCGACGACCAGCTCGCGGACATCGAGAAGGCGCGCGGCGCGCGGACTTAGATTCGATCCCAGGGCTTGGGACGGGCGAGGGTTCGGGCCGGTGCGGCCGGGGATGGGCGCGGTTCGGGGCCTCTGTGGCCGGGGACGGGTGGCCTGGGCGTTTCGGAGGCGACCCGGGCAGGCTGAGGCCGCCTCCGAAACGCCCAGGTCGGGATCTTCGTGGAGGGAACGTCACGGGGTTCGTGGCGTCTTCGGGGAGGGACGGGATCCCTGCGGGGAGATGCCGGGATCCCGTGAGGGAGACGGGCGGAATGCGTGAGGGAGATGCCGGGGACGTCACGGGGACGTGCGCCTCACCGGGGATCTACGACCCTCCGGATCGCGCGGTCGACCTAACCGGCGCTATGGGTGGGTTAGGACGACCGCGCCTCGGCGAGCGTGGAGGAGTCGTGCGGTCCACGACCTCTCCCTCACGTCGCCGTGACGTCCCCGGCGTCTCCGTCACGGATCCCTCAGCACTTCCGCACCCCGGCCCCCGCAGGCGTCCCGCACCCTCGCCTCTCCCCGCAGACCCGGCCATCTCGCGGCGGCCTCAGCCTGCCCGGGCCGCCGCGAGATGGCCGCGTCCCTTCCCCGTCCTTCCCGTCCCGCCGTCCCACCCCGCCACCTTTGGACCAACCATCTAGGGAGGGCGGGGCGCCCACGATGAGTTCGCACAAAGCCGCGGTATACGCGGCTAACTGCAAACTCATTCGGTTGGACGGGGAGAACTTCCTGCCGCTCGTCCCTTAGGTGAGGATGGCGGGTGTGCGGATCAGGTGGCGCGGGGTCGCGAGGGTCGCGGCGATCATCGTCATCGGGCTGATCGTCGTGCGCCTTCTGCCGGGACTGCTGCGCGCGCCCGAGCCGCCGCCACTGGGGGCCGATGTCGGGTTGCCGAAGCCGGCGCGCGCGACCAAGGCGCCGCGGGGCCAAGAGACGAAGCCGATGGCCGACGTCCCGAGGCGCCGCGTGCCGTCCCGTCCGCGGGCACGCAAGGAACGGCGACCTACCCGCCCGCGGAGGTCCCGGCCGCGTCCAGACAGGGACGCGCCGGCCTCGCGGGCGGTGATCGGGAGCGGGCGCCCGTCCCGCCCCTCAAGGATCGTCGAACCGCCCCCTCCACCGGTGCCGGAATACGTCCCGCCGGTCGCTCCCGAACCGATCGCGGAAGCCCTTCCGGAACCCTCGCCGGCACCCCCATCCACGCCTGGGGACGGTAGCGAGGAGTTCGCTCCGCACTGACCCCGCTATAGTCCTCCGTCGCTTTGCCCGCGCCACGTGAATATGAGCTTGTGCTGATGCTGGACCCCCAGCTCGACGCGCCCGCCAGGGATGCCTTGGCGCAGCAGGCGCGTGGGCAGATCGAGGCCGCCGGCAGCCTGAAACAGGAGAACTCCTGGGGGCTGCGCAAGATGGCCTACGAGATCAACCGCCGCACCGAGGCCGACTACCGCTGGTTCCGCTTCGAGGCGCCGACCGATCTCCTCGACACGCTCGACCACAACCTGAAGATCGCCGACGGCGTCCTCCGCTTCCGGATCTTCAAAGTCGATCCCAACACGCCGAGCATCGTGCCGCCCGCTGTCGCCGCCCCGGGCCCGCGCGAGCGCACCGACGGCCCGCGTGAGCGCGGTCCGCGTGAGGATCGCGAGCCCGCCGCCGCCGAGCCGGCCGGCGAGTAGCGTCCCTCCGTCGCGCAGAGCCCACCCGCTCTTTCCGTAAAACACTCCCCACCAGGGGGGAGGGTCGCGCCGTCCCCGCGCCTAGACTGGAAGACAGACAACGATTTCAGAGGAGTGAACTCTCTTGGCAGCTTCGAACGTGAACGTGGTGGTCATCACCGGGAACCTCACGCAGGACCCTGAACTGCGCAGCACCGGCGGCGGAACCTCCGTTTGCGAGATGCGGGTCGCCGTCAACAGCCGACGCAAAGACCAGAGCGGTCAGTGGGTCGACAAGCCTAACTTCTTCAACGTGGTCGTCTTCGGCGCCCAGGGCGAGAACTGCGCGACCTATCTCTCCCGCGGCCGCCCGGTCGCGGTCGAGGGACGGCTCGACTGGCGCGAGTGGGAGGCCAAGGACGGCAGCGGCAAACGCCAGGCGGTCCAGATCATCGCCAACACCGTGCAGTTCCTCGGCTCCCGCGATGGCGGCGGTGCCCCGAACGGCAACGGCGGAGGCGGAGGCGGAGGCGGCCAGCAGCAGCCCTACAGCCCGCCGCCCCAGAGCGACGTCCCTGCCGACGAATCAGACTTCGGGCCGGTTTCCGCGGGTGGCGGCAGCGAAGACGACATCCCATTTTGAGTCTCCGCACCTCGCGCCGGCCGGCAATTAGCAACTGGATCGGTCGGCGCGAAGGCGCTTGCTGTCTCCGATCTGTAATCTCCCCGGTCGCTTATGCCTAGAGGATCACGTGAGACTTCATCGACCGGAGGCGCCCGACGCGGGGGCCGCCGTGGCGCCGACCGCGCCCGCCCGCGCAAATACACGCGGGTCAACGCCGAAGTCGTCGATTACAAGGACCTGAACCTTCTGCGCCGCTTCCTCTCCGACAAGGGGAAGACCCGCGGCCGCCGTGTCACCGGCCTTTCCCGCGCCCACCAGCGTCAGCTGTCGGTGGCCGTGAAGCGGGCGCGCGAAATCGCGCTCCTGCCGTACGTCGGAGAGCGTTGATGGCGCAGGCGATCCTGCTGGCCGACGTCGAGAACCTCGGCGAGCGCGGCGAAGCCGTCGACGTCGCCCCCGGCTACCTGCGCAACTACCTGGTCCCGCGCAAGCTGGCCCAGCCCGCGACCCCGGGCGCGCTCGAGGAAGCGCAGCGCCGCATGGAGGCCGCGGCGCGCGCCGCCGAAGCACGCGTCGCCCGCGAAGCCGAAGCCGCCGGCCTGCTCTCCAAAACCGTGCTCACGATCCACGAGCGCGCGGGCGAGGACGGCCACCTCTTCGGCTCGGTCGGGCCGCAGCAGATCGTCGATGCCCTCCGCGACGCCCGCGACCTGCGGATCGACAAACGCAAAGTCATGCTCGACCAGCCGCTGCGCGAACTCGGCACCTTCATGGTCGAGATCGACCTCGGGGACGGCAACGTCGCCGCAGTCAAGACGATCATCTCCGAGGAGAAGTAGCCGGAGCGCCGCGTCGCGGCGCAAAGGCTCCCGCAACACCCGCTCTTCGTGACGAAAGCGTGAATTTCTTTTTCACGTATTTGCATCCTCGCCGCTGAGGCCGAGGTCCGGCTTTGGTTTGATCGAAGCCCCCGATTCGAGCGGGCTGTTCTTGCCGCCGGTTCACCGTCTATCCCTAACTCTCCCGATGCCTCCGTCCCCTGCCACCCACGTACCCCCGCAGAACATCGAGGCGGAGGAGTCCGTCCTCGGCGCAATGCTGGTCGCCGAGCCGACCCTGACCCGGGTGATCGACGAGGTCAAGCTCAATGCCCACGACTTCTACCTCGATCGTCACCGGGCGATCTTCGAAGCGATCCACGACCTCTACGCCGCCTCGAAGCCGGTCGACGAGCTCTCCGTCGCCGAGGCGCTGACGCAGACCAACAAGATCGACGAAGCGGGCGGCAAGCACTACGTCTCCGAGCTCGCCGCCAAGGTCCCCGCCGCCGGCAACGCCAAGCACTACGCCGAGATCGTCCAGCAGAACTCGCTGCTGCGCCGGCTGCTCGGCGCCGGCCAGGAAATCCAGGGCTGGGTCAACGAGCGCGACGGCGAGCCGCGCGAACTCTCCGAGCGGGCGGAGAAACTCCTCTTCGAAGTCGCCCACAAAGAGCAGGCATCCGACTTCCGCATCCTCGGCGACATCCTTCACGACGAGGTCGACCGGCTGGAGAAGCTCTCGACCGGCGAGATGGAAATGACCGGGACCCCTTCCGGCTTCCGCGACATCGACGCGGTGACCGGCGGCTTCCAGCCCGGCAACCTGATCATCATCGCCGCCCGCCCGGCGATGGGGAAGAGCGCGCTCGTCGCGAATATCGCCGAAAACGTGGCGGTCAAGCGCGACAAGCCGGTCGCCTTTTTTTCCCTCGAGATGTCCGAGGTCGAGCTTGCCCAGCGCTTCATCGCCTGCCGGGCGCGGATTCCCGGCGACAAACTGCGCAAAGGTCAGGTCTCGCAGCGAGACTGGCCGAAGGTGGTGCGGGCCTGCAACGAACTCGAGCAGGCGCCGCTCTGGTTCGACGACTCCTCCGACCTCGGCATCCTCGACCTGCGGGCGAAGGCGCGCCGCCTCCACGCCCAGGAACAGGACCGCGGCGGCCTCGGCCTGATCATCCTCGACTACATGCAGCTGATGCGCTCCGACGACCCGCGCGCCAACCGGGTCGAGCAGGTCGGCCAGATCAGCCGAGGTCTGAAGATCCTCGCCCGCGAGCTGCAGGTGCCGGTGATGGCGATCTCCCAGCTCTCCCGCGCACCCGAGCAGCGCTCGCCGCCGAAGCCGCAGCTGTCCGACCTGCGCGAGTCGGGGCAGATCGAGCAGGACGCCGACCTCGTCGCCTTCCTCTACCGGCAGGACTACTACCGCGACCCCGACGAAGAGCCGGACGGCCTCGCCAACCTGATCATCGCCAAGCATAGGAACGGCCCGATCGCGACCAAAGAGCTGGTCTTCCTCGATCGCTACCCGAAGTTCGCCGACTACAGCGGGCAGGACGCGCCGATCGAGCAGCCGGTCGGCGAAGACCCGCCACCGTACGACGAGGCCGCGGCGGCGGGGCCCGAGTTCTGATGGCGATCGCGCGCTCGGAACCCTTCAAAGATCAGGTCTGCACCCTCGGCATCTGCGACGGCTCCGGCTGGATCCTCGGCCCCGAGGACGTCGCCCGGCCGTGCAGCTGCCGCGCCGAGCGGTTGAACCGCGGCCATAGCCGGGGGATCTCCTCGGTGATCCCGGCCCGTTACCGCGGCGTCTCCTTCGACCGGCCGCCGGTCTCCGACATGACACGCGACCTGCAGACCAAAGCGGCCGTGACGGAAGTGCGCGCCTACATCGGCGATCTTGAGCGGAGGCTGCGCGAAGGTCGCGGCCTGTGGATCTTCGGTGACACCGGCACCGGGAAGACGACGCTGGCGATGCTGATCTCGAAGGCCGCGCTGGAGGCCGGGCGCAGCGTCGCGATCTATTCGCTGCCGAAACTGCTGGCGCGGATCCGGCGCACCTACGACTCCGAACCGGGCGGCGATTCCTACCTCTCGCTGTTCGACAAGCTGACCTCGGTCGACCTTCTCCACATCGACGACCTCGGGGCGGAGAAACGATCGGACTGGGTGCTGGAGCAGCTCTACGCGCTGGTCAACGAGCGCTACGAGACCGAACGCTCGGTGATCATCACCACCAATCTCGGTCACGAGCAGCTGGAGGAGCAGATCGGTTCGCGGACCGTCTCCCGGTTGACCGAGATCTGCGACGAAGTGCCGCTATTCGGCGACGATCGGCGCTACGGCAGCATCTCGCGGGTCGCCTGAGCGCGAGCGCACCGCACCGGCCGTCCGCACACGTCAGAATCCAGCCAGTGCCGGGCGTGGTCATAGTCGGCGCCCAGTGGGGCGACGAGGGCAAGGGCAAGATCACCGATCTGCTCGCCGAGCGGGCTACCACCATCGTCCGCTTCCAGGGCGGCAACAACGCCGGCCACACGATCGTCCGCGGCGGCGAGACCTTCGCCTTCCACCTGATCCCGTCGGGGATCCTCCACTCGGAGAAGACGTGCGTCATCGGTAACGGAGTGGTCGTCGATCCGCGCGTGCTGCTCAGCGAGATCGACGGGCTGAAGCGCGCCGGGGTCTCCGTCGCCAACCTGAAACTGTCGGCGAACGCCCACCTGATCATGCCTTACCACGTGCTGCTCGACACCGCCAGCGAGACGAAGCTAGGGAAGAACTCGATCGGGACGACGCGGCGCGGGATCGGCCTGGCCTACGCCGACAAGGCGCTGCGGCTCGGCATTCGCGTCCAGGACCTGCTCGACGAGAAGATCCTGCGGACGAAGATCCGCGCCGCGCTCGAGCCGAAGCAGCAGGCGCTGCGCGAACTGTCGGTGCAGCGGCGCAAACTGCGCAAGGAAGCGGGCGACGAAGCGAAGGCGGCGGCCGAGGGGTCGATGGGTGGCGTGGTCGACCCGCGGCCCGACCTGCACGCGATGGTCGAGGAGCACATCAACTACGGGCACCGGCTGGAGCCGCACATCGCCGACACGGCGAAGCTCTGCTGGGACGCGCTCGACAGCGGTGAGACGGTGATCTTCGAGGGCGCCCAGGCGACCCTGCTCGACCTCGATCACGGGACCTATCCCTTCGTCACCTCCTCGAATCCGATCGCCGGCGCGGCGACGGTGGGCGCCGGGGTCGGCCCGACCGACATCGACGAAGTCTGGGGGATCGCCAAGGCCTACTCGACCCGCGTCGGCGCCGGGCCGTTCCCGACCGAGCTCCACGACGAGATCGGCGAGCAGATCATCGAGCAGGGCCACGAGTACGGGACGACCACCGGCCGCAAACGGCGCGCCGGGTGGATGGACCTGGTCGGGCTGCGGTATGCGGTGCGGCTGAACCGGATGGACGCCCTGGCGATCACCAAGCTCGACGTGCTGAGCGGGATCGGCCCGCTGCGGGTCGCGGTCCGCTACCGGTCGAAGGAGGGAGCGATCCTGGAGGAGTTTCCATACCACCAGTCGATCCTCCACTCGGCCACCGCCGAGTACGAGGAGCTGCCGGGCTTCGATGTCGACATCACCTCCTGCCGGACCGCCGAGGACCTGCCGACGGCGGCGCGCGATTACCTCGGTTTCATCGCCGAGTACGCCGGGGTGCCGGTGAAGCTCGTCGGGGTCGGGCCCGACCGCGATCAGGTCGTCTGGATCGATTAGGCGTCCGGATTTCGCCGAGCAGGGCGAAAAATCCGACCGGATAAGAACTCCTTCGTTTAGGGTCGGCGTGTGTCCTCGTTCGCCAGAGGCCCCGCCGGATCAGGTGGCCGATTGCCGCGCGGGCGCCACGGCCTGCCGCGCGAGGCGGTCGCCGACTCGCAGCGGGCCCGCATCCTCGCCGCGATGATCGCGGTGGTCGCGGCGCGCGGCTACTCGGAGACCCGCGTGGTCGATGTGATCGGCGCCGCCGGGGTGTCGCGGAAGACTTTCTACGAACTCTTCGACAGCAAGGAGGACTGCTTCCTCGCCGCCTACGACATCTTGGTCGGGCAGGTGCTCGAGGAGGCCGAGACTGGGTTCGCTCTGACCCCCGGAGCCGCCTGGCCGGAGCGGGTCGAGAGCGGGCTGCGGGCGGTGCTCGGGCACCTGGCGGCACATCCGGAGGAGGCCCGCTTCGCCTTGGTCGAGGTGCTCGCGGCGGGGCCGCGGGCGCTCGCCCGGCGCGACGCGGCGCTGCGCCAGTTCACCGGCTTCATCGAGGCCGGGCGCTCGGAAAGCACCGTCGACCTGCCCGGGAGCACCGCGCAGACGATCGCCGGCGGGATCAACGAGCTGCTCTACAGCGAGGTCCTCCACGGCGCCGCGGCGCGCTTGCCGGCCCGGCTCCCGGAGCTCGTCTTCCTGATCGTGCTGCCGTTCCTGGGCCCCGCGCGGGCGGCCGAAGAGCGCGACCGCGCCCGCGTCGCATAAGGCCCTCAAGGCGTACCGAAAGCGAGCACGGGACCGCTTCTTTCAGCCGATTCTCGGGTTTATGAAGTGGGAGCGGGTGGTATAGGTTGACCCGCGCACAAACCGTTCCACGGTTTAACGCAAGCTTTCGACGGCCAGCGCCCCCGATGGGCAGGCCGCTAAAGGAGAGATATAGGGATATGCGCAAACACGTGCTGATGATTCTCGCCCTGGGGGCGCTGGTCGCCGTCTCGGCGGTTGGTATCGCCACGGCCGCAGGGGGCGAAACTCCGGTCACGGTGAAAGTCGGCAACCTCGAATTGACGGCGAACGGCGGCTTCAGCCCGAAGGCGCTGTCGAAGACGAAGCAGACGCCGATCTCGCTGAAAGCGTCCGGCGAAGTCAAAGAGGCCGACGGCAGCCATCCGCCGGCGATCCGCGAAGTGATCTTGGAAGCCGACAAAGCGGGCGAAGTCCACCTGAAGGGCATCCCGACCTGCAAATCGGGCCAGCTGCAGGCGACCGACACCACCGCGGCGCTGAAGGCCTGCAAGTCGGCGCTGATCGGTGAAGGTCAGACGACCGCCCAGGTGGCGTTCGCCGAACAGAAGCCGATCAACGTCCCCTCGAAGCTGCTCGTCTTCAACGGCGGCGAAAAGGGCGGCAAAGCGATCATGTACATCCACGCCTACTTCTCGAACCCGATCTCGGGCGCGATCGTCACCACGGTGACCATCACCAAGCACAAGCACGGTCGCTTCGGCACCCTCGCCGTGGCGAAGATCCCGCAGATCACGGGCGGCAGCGGGTCGATCACCTCGTTCAGCCTGGAAATCAAAAAGAACGTGGGCGGCAAAAACCCGATCAGCTCCACCTGCACCGACGGCAAGCTGAAAGTCCACGTCCTCGGCAAATTCGAAGACGGGACCAAGGCGGAAACGGAAATCATCCGCGCCTGCACGCCGAAGGGCTGAGTTTCAAGGCAAAGCTCTCCAGACGAGAGCGGAAGTACGGAAGGGCGGCCTGCGGGCCGCCCTTCTTCGTGGGCGCGCCCGAGATCCACAATCCGGGGCACCCCGGTTACGCAAGCTGCCGGCAAATTTTGCAGAAATGTTGGAAAGTAAAGAACTTCCTTCCATATAGTGGAACCGGCGGGGAGGGGAAGAATCGAGGCCTTAGGGAGGCACCGATGTACGACGGGTCGGCGATCGCCGCGGCCGAACTTCGCTTTCGGGAGGATCTGTGGCGCACGGCGCCCAGCGACGCCGTGCAGGAGGCCGAAGTGCGCATGCAGCGCTTCGGGCCGGTCCTGGCGACGATCTTCGCCGACCTGCCCAAAGTGAGCCTGGTGAACATGGTGCTGGGAGCGGCGGAGCGGGGTGCCGTCGACGACGGCCACCTGGCCACGGCGATCGAATGGGTGCGCTCGCGGGAGGTCGACTACCGGGTCTCGGTCTCCGCGGATCGACCGGGGACGGCGGCGGCGGAGAGCTGGCTCACCTCCCGCGGCTACGAGCCCGGGTCCGCCATGTGCCGCTACCAGCGCCCGCCGACCACGCGGGTCGCCGACGATCCGACCGACGTGACGATCCGTGAGCTCGGCGCCCACGAGACCGAAGGCATGAGCCACATCGTCGCCAAATCGCTGAAGCTGTCGGGGCTGGCGACCGTCCTCATCTTCGGCCTGCCTGAGCAAGATGGTTGGCGCTGCTATTCGGCCCGTCTCGACGGCCGCGAAGTTGCGTGCGGCTCGATGCTGACCATGGACGAGCTGGCTCTGCTCGCCCTCGACGCGACGCTGCCGGCGGCGCGCGGGCGCGGCTGCCAGACGGCGTTGATCGCAAGGCGCCTGGCCGACGCGGCCCGGGCCGGATGCAAGAGCGTCGTCGCCGAAGTCTGCGACGGCCATCCCGCCACTCCCGCCGCGATCTCGAACCTCACAAAAGCCGGCTTCCTCGAAATCCCGGGCGCGACGAACTGGCGCCGCCCGATCGGCGTCGGCTGACGGCGCCGGCAGACCGCCATTTGTCGGCGGGCCGCCGGAGCGGCGCTTCTCCCCTACCCTTTCCTGCATCGTGACCCGCCGGTCGATCCCGCTCGTCGCCACCCTTTCGGTCGTCGCTGCGTTCGCCGGTCCCGCCGCCTCCGGTGCGGCGGGCGCCTCGAGCTATCCGGGGTGGGCGCCGAACGTGCCGTGGGGCGCGGGTTGCGAACCGGCTTCCAGCCCAGCACTCCGCACCGCCGCCAACTGCGGGGCGACCCTCGTCGACGGCGAAGCCGTCCCGCCCCCCGCCGCACCGCCTGTCGTCAAGCAAGTAATCGCCGCGGCCAACGAAATCGACGGCCGTCCTTACGTCTGGGGCGGCGGCCACGCGAGCTTCATCTCGAAGGGCTACGACTGCTCAGGCGCGGTCAGCTACGCCCTCCACGGCGCCGACCTCCTCGGCTACACCCAGGTGAGCGGCCAGCTCGCCCACTTCGGCGACCCGGGCCCGGGCAAGTGGATCACCATCTACGCCAACGCCGAACACGTCTTCATGGTCGTCGCCGGCCTCCGCTTCGACACCCGCAACGACCCCGAACAGGTCAGCGGCCCCCGCTGGAAGATGGCCGCCCCCGAAGCGAGCATCCTGCCGAAGTTCGCGGTCCGGCATCCGGCCGGGCTCTAGGACCACGCGCAACAAAAAAAAGGCGCCGCGGTCCGAAGACCGCGGCGCCCTGCCCGCACGCCAGGCGCGCAGAATGTCGCTTAGTGGTTGTTGACCGAGGTGGTCGTCGCCAGCGAGATGGTGTTAGTCAGGCTGGCGACATTTTTGCCGGCAGCGGCCGGCAGGCCGACCTGGCTGTCGATGATCGGGTCGAGGATCAATTCGACGCCGAAACCGCCGCAGCCGGAGGATTTCGGAGCCGACCAGTTGTTTTCGACCAGCTTGGCGCCATTGATCTGCAGCAGGGTTTCTTCTTCCAGGAATTCGCCCACACCGCTGAAGCCTTTGATCGGCGCGGTGCCGGCGGGTGGGCTCGTGGTGCCGGTGGTCAGCTTCCAGAGGAGCGGTGAGCCGTTGGAGCCGATGTAGCAGGTGCTCCCAAGCAGCGGATTTTCCAGGTGCACTTTGACCGGCATTTCAAGCGCGATGCCTTCTTCGAGGGCGAGGTTGGCTTCACTGACCCGAATTTGGCTGGCCGACCCTGCGAGTTCGAGCGTCGCGTTCAACCCGGTGAGGCCGTTTTCGAACACCGCTTCGCAGCCGAGGCGGACGAGGAAATTGCTGATTTCTTTGCAGTTGACGATGCCTGCGAGACCACCCGGGACCGGCTGCGCAACTGGCGTCAGCGTTTGGCCGTTGGTCGCGGCGATCATCGTCCGGAACCCTTCGACGTTGGCAGTCATCGCACCCTGCAGGGTGACCGGGTTCACCACGGGCACGGTCTTTTTACCGATCACGACTTCGCCGGAGGTGGTGACGGCCTGAAGGCACTTTTTCGCCGACGGGTTCGTCGACGGGCAGTTGTTGAACCTGGCCCATAGGCCGGTGTGAGCGGAAGCCGCCGGCACGATGCCGAGGCTCGCCATAGCGACAACCAGCAACGCCGCACAGGACAGCTTCGCCTTGGTGATCTGCGTTCGCATGTCTTTGGTGCTCCTTGTTCGGTGTTTGATTTGACTCCTCGAGCCCGCGACCGATTCACGGACCCGCGACTGGGCGAAGATCACGGAGAGGTGGCATGACAACGCCCGAGGTCCACGGAACGTGGCGCCCGCGCAGGTCCAAGCCCTTACTCGGTCCTCTCCCTCCCCTATCTCCCAAATTCACGGAGCGACGGCATCGGTGCTGCCCCCCGTCACTACGAATCCCACCTACGCATCTCCCTTGGCGGGACCTGTCAATTAGGACTTAACGGCTCCCCAATTATCAGGAAGTTTGAGTCTACTGCGCGCTCCCCCAGCAATGTCAAGGGTTTACGGGCCTAATGTCTATTTTTGGGTACCCAGTTGTATAGATTTGAGCATCCCGTGCGCGCTTTCTCTTCTTCCGGTGGGGCTTTTTGCCGCACGTCGATCGGGCTTTCGAGGCCTTCGCGCCGCGCCCCCGTCGGCACTTCTTCTTCCTGGCCCTCGGCCTTGCCGGTTCGCCGAGGACCTGCGCGGCCGAGGTGGGCGAGCTCGCCAAACCGACCGGTAGCGCAGGCGGGGCAACCTGGGGCACGGACAGAAGCGCGGCATCGACTCCCGTCTCGATCTGACCCAGGACTAAGGACAAGGATCGAGAGCCAGAGCGGGCCGCGGCGTCTTCGTAGAACTGAGGGAGATAGCCGGCGCTTTCCCCGAACGCCGAATCGCCCCCGAGTTCGGCGGCGCCGAGAGAGAAGCCGATCTGATAATCGCCGGCCGCGATGCCGAGCAAGGAGTAGGTTCCTGCTGATTCGGTGAAGGCGCACCGAGTCGGCACGGCCGCACCCACGGCGAACAGGCACACCGGAATTCCCGACAACGCCGCGCCGGTCGACGCTGCGGTCACCGTGCCTTCTATCCGCGCGCCGACGGCGAGTTCGGCATCGATTCCGGTCACCGACGACGCGGCTGGGACTTCGACCAGCGTCGACTCAGGCGCGTATTTGGCAGAGCTTCCGTGTCCCCAGAAGCCAACCTTATAGGTGCCTTTAGGTAGTCCCGCGAGCGCGTACATGCCTGCGATGTCGGTGGTCGAGCAGCCGAAGGGGATCCCCGTCCCGGCTCCTTGGACGCAGACTTCGACGTCGGCGAGCGGAGCTCCGCCAGATGCCGCCCTCACGGTCCCTCCGATGATCGATCCCAGTTCCAATTCGGCATCGATGCCTTTGATTTCAGATCCAGCCGGAGGTGAGACCTGGAGGAAGGTCGCTTCTTCCAGTCGACTCTTGTGATCGAAGTACTGCTTCAGATAGCCAGAGCGATAGCTGGGCACGAATTCGACGCGCTGTGGACCCACAGGTACCCCGGTCAAGCGGTATTTCCCGCTTGGCTCCGGCGCAGTGCAAAGTTCAGACGGTTGCACTTCGACCACGCAAACTTCGACTTCCGGCGCCACTGACGCGGGCGACACGGTCCCCGTGATCACGCCGGGGCCGACCGCAAACGCTGGCGCCACAGCGAATAGTCCCGCGGCGAGAGAGGCGAGGACGATCGTCGCGCGCCTGATCATTCCCGCACCTTGCAGTTCCGGGTGAGCGTCGAGGTGAGCTTGCCGCTGCCGAACTCGAAGCTGGCCTTGGCGAAGGGGAAGACAGCGCCACCGAAACCCTTCGGCGCAGGGCAACCGGCGGTCAGGTAATTGCGCCCCCCGGGGACGGTCGAGCCGCCGAGGTTCAGCGACAAGCCGGTGATGTAGCCGGCCTTGCCGGTGACTTCGGCCAAAGACGCGGTCAGCACCGTCCCGAGCTCGCCCTTCCGCTCGGAGATCACGAAGGGCAGCGTGAAAGACGTAGGAACCGGCTTGGTGCCATAGACGTGGGCGAGGATCGCCGGGCGCCCTTCGTAGACACCGTTGAAGGCGTAGAGCTTGCCGCCAGCCGGGAAGGCGGCCTGCTGGGGAAGCAGGATCTTGGCCGAGAAGGAGCCGCTGCCGACCAGCGAGCTACCGCACGCCTCGAGGGCATTTTCGGTGGTGGAGGGCTGGATGTCGCGAACGGTGCAGACGGGCAGCGCGCCCGGAGAGAATCTCCCGGCACTGTTGATCGCGATCGAGATCCTCTTCAGCTGCGGTGGTTCGGCCGGCCGAAGCGGGGTGATTCGCGCTCCGACCGAAACCCGAACCGGCGCGCGCCCGTCGCGAGGAAGGGCCTTCGGCGTGAGGCTGCCTTCGAAGGCGGCGCGGATCCCGCCCTTCTGAACGACCTCGGCCTGCGCAAGGGAGGCCAACGAAAGCGCGGCAAGCGCGACGGCTGCCCAGACCATCCTGCCGACCCTCATCCTCGCCTCCTTTTCTTGGACTTGGTGCAGTTGACTTCGATCGTCGGTCGCAGGCGAATCCCCACGTTGTTGTGACCGACGAACCGGGCGTCCGCATGCTGCTTCCCGGCACAGGTGTCCTGCGAATTCACCAGCAGGCCTCGTTTGCCGCCCTCGAGATTCAGGACGAAGCGGGACACCGCCGCGTCCGGAATCCCTTCGAAGGTGCCGCGGAGACCGCCATGGATGGAGTCGATATGGCCGACCACCTCGATCCGCAGCCCTAGCCCACCGCCGTGCAGGTCGGCGACGAGGTCCGGCAACTGGCGGCCTGGGGAAGCGCGCAGGTACACCGGTCCTTGCAGTGGCTGTGCCAGCAACGGGCTGAGGGCCTGCGCCGATCCGTAGACCGACTCCGAGGGACAGGTTTCGGCAGCGAACTGTGGGAGCGTGCAGATCGTCTTGATGTGACGCTGTTCGAGGAACTCGGAGGGCGGCAACGTCACTTTCGCTGCGGCGATGTTGGCATCTCCGGCGCGGGGCCTCAGTTCGGCTCGCAGCGCCGGAAACGCCCCTCGCCCGGTGCCGCCACGGAGCCTCAGCTTGAGGCGTGGCTTGAACGGCACCGATCCGCAGTTGAACGCCTGGTAAGGGGAACTGACGACGGCGGTGGTGTCATCGGCCGAAGTGCCAAAGTTCGCGCCTGACCCGGTCAACCGCGATTCGACCTTGAACGGTTCGCACGAAGTTGGATTGACGGTCAGGTCGGGTCGCGAGATGTAGACGCGAACGTCGCGGAGGTGGATCGGGATGCCGTCGATGATGTGCGGGATCGGGTCGGAGCCCGACGAGTCGATCGACACCCGCGCCGTCTGCGGATCGACATCGATCGCGGAACGGACGACGACGGTGCCGAGGTCGAACGGGCCGACCGTCGCCGAGTCGATCGCAAACCACCGAGAAGGTCGAACCGTGGAACGGGCCTGCCAGGTACAGCTTGCCCGCCGCGTAGTTGAACGCGAGCCCGACGCCGTAGCCGGAGACGGTGTGCCCGATTTCCGACGCCTCCGGACAGGACGGATGTTCCTCCTCTTCGAAACCGCCGGCGCGGCGGGCCGCTTCGATCGCCGCGTCGGAGCAGTACGGGATGCCCGCGATCTTCCCGACCAGGCCCGGCGGCAAGGTCGTCGAGTAGGAGGTGATCTCCTGTTCGGGGTCGTTACGGGTCAGGTGGATGTAGAAGGGCGTGAAGGCACCGGCCTGCGAGTTGATGCTCCCGGCCTGTGCCTTCGGGTTGAAGGCGGGCAGGCCCGACGGGCAGGGGGCTCCTTCGGTGCCACTCGTAACCGGGGTCGGTAGCGCACGACGGATCTCGCCGCCAGCCCCGCTCCAGGGAGTCAGGCTCACCTGCGTCTGGAACGCGCCACACACCGCCGGAGTGGCGAGCGGGCTGCGCTGCTCTTCCCGGAAGTGGATCTGCAGATTCGTGTAGGGCAGCTGTGGCAACCGTTCGAAGGTCGCGACCAGGGAACCGGTCGTGGGATCGGGATCGAGCTTCCCGGTGACCTTCACCGACACGCCGTGCTTCGGTTCCTGGGCGACGAGGTAGAGGCCGATCAGCGTCCCGAACGGATTCGGGAAAGGCGTGGCGAGGAAGATCGAGCCTTTTATTTCCTCGGGAAAAATCGGGCTGCGCACGGTGAAGTCCCCGATCTTCGATCCGTTCGGGCAGCCGCTCCCTGGTGGCGAAGCCGCGGTTTCGGCGGCGTATTGAAACGGTGCACAGCCGAGCAGTCCAGCCCCCACAGAAGGGTTGATGGTCAGCCCGGGCGGAAGCGTCACAACCGCGTTCTTGGTGGCCTGCGGGTTCAGGTGTAGGCGCCGCCTGAAGACCGGACCACCTGCGCCGGTCGAAAACTGACCCACCTGGTGCGGGGCCGGAGCCATCCGGCCGGGTCCGGACTCTCGCCCGATCGAGGAGATCGAGGCGAGGAGGAGCGGTGATCGGCGTGGA
>DATEDJ010000059.1:0-7177 GCA_035281725.1 Solirubrobacterales bacterium | reverse complement strand
GCGCACCTGGGCCGGCGCCGTGGGCCCGTCCTCGAGCTGGAGGCCCTCGCGCAGTCGCGTCAGCTCGCGTTCGGTCGGCGCCTTCTCCAGCCAGGCGCGGTAGGTCTTCGCCACTTCATAGCGCGGGTGGGTGAGGTGGTTGGCGAGGGCCCCGTCGTTGGTCAGAAGCAGGAGGCCGGTGGAGTCGGCATCGAGCCGCCCCACGGGGTAGAGGCGCGCCGTCGAATCGACAAGCTCGACGACTGCGCGCCGCTCCCCCGGCTCGCGCGCCGTCGATACCACGCCCGCCGGCTTGTTGACCGCCCACACCTCGCGCCTCTCCGCCACGACCGGCGCACCGTTCACCCGCACGTCGTCGCCCTCGTCGACGTCTCGGGCGGGGTCGATCACCACCTCGCCGCGGACCGTCACCAACCCCTTCGCGATCAGCTCCTCGGCCTTGCGCCTCGAGGCCACACCCCCGTGCGCCAGGTATTTCGCCAGCCTCACTCGGCGCGCTGTTCGCCGGCTTTCAGCAACCGCTCGCGCAGCTCGCGTTCGTCCTCGGGGGTCGGGTCGAATTGCGAGGGGTCGGGCAGCTGATCGATGCCGGAGAGGCCGAAGAGGCGTTCGAAGAGCTCGGAGGTCTTGAAGATCGCGGCGCCGAACTGGGAGCGTCCCGACTCCTCGATCAGGCCGCGGTCGGCCAACGTCTGCACCGCCGACTCGGAGCTGACGCCGCGGATGCGGGCGATCTCGGGACGGGAGACCGGCTGCAGGTAGGCGACGATCGCGAGGGTCTCGGCCTGGGCCGGGGTCAGCGGCGCGGTGCGCGGTTTGGCCAGGAGGCGGCGCGCGGCACCCTCGGCGGCCGGGTCGCTGGCCAGCGCGAAGCCGCCGCCGATCACCCGCAGGACGATCCCCCGCCGGCCCTCGCCGAGGTCTTCGCTCAGCAGCTCGATCGCCTCGGCGACCTGTCCCTCGGTCGCTTCCGTCGCCTCGGCGAGGTCACCGATGCTGACCGGGTCGGGCGAGAGGAAGAGCAGCGCTTCGACCGTGCGCGCGAGGTCGGTCACGCCGCCGCCTCGCCGCTGCGGAGCACCCGGATCGGGCCGAAGTTCTCCTTCTGCTCCCAGGTCACCTCGCCGCGGCTGTAAAGGTCGAGCAGGGCGAAGATCGTCACCGCCTGGGTCAGCCGGTCCTCCTTGCCGAACTCCTCGTCGAAGTCGAAGCTCGGACGGGCGAGGAGCGCGTCGCGGACGATGCGCAGGCGGCGCTGCAGGGACACGGTCGGGCGGATGTGGGAGACGTCGACCTCCTCGGGCTCGCGCAGGAGGTCGCCGATGGCCTGGCCCAGGCGGTCGGGGTCGTAGACGGCGACCGCGGCGTCGACGGCCACCCGGCGTAGGTTGGCGGGCAGCGGCGCGGCACGGTAGAGGTAGCCGCGCTCCGCCTCGAAGCGCTCGACCAGGACGGCGGAGGCGTCGCGGTAGCGGCGGTACTCGAGCATGCGGGCGAGCAGCTCCTCGACCGCCTCCTCCGGTTTCAGCGGCTCGAGGCCCTCCTCCTCGCGCGGGAGCATGAGGCGCGACTTGAGCTCCAGCAGGGAGGCGATCAGGACGAGGAATTCGGTCGCCACCTCGAGGTCGAGCTCGCCCGCCTCTTCGAGATGGTCGACGTAGGCGACGACGACCTCGCCGAGCTGCAGCTCCAGCAGGCTGACCTCCTCGCGCAGGACGACGGCGAGGAGAAGGTCGAAGGGGCCCGCGAAGACGTCGAGGTCCAGATCCAGATCGGCGACCGGCATCGCCTCAGACTAGACGCGGACCGGGACGGCCACCGCCAACCCCTGCCCGGGGAATGGCTTTGGGGCGGGGATTACGCCCGGTGGCCCGCTCGGAGTCCGCGCATTTTGCGCGGAACCGATCCCGGCGGCTGGGACGGCTCAGTCGCTGTCTGGGCTCGGTGGGCGGGGCGGGGCGGACGAGACTTGGCCGGGGGCGGCGGGACGGCGAAGGGACCCGGCCATATCGGAGGCGGCCCGGCAGGCTGAGGCCGCCTCCGAGATGGCTGGGTCTGCGAGGGGAGGCGAGGGTGCGGGGCCCGTGCGGGACTCGGCGGAGAGACGTGAGGGAGACGACGGGAATGTCACGTTTACTTAGGGAAGGCGCCTCCTTTGTTGCAGGTCCGTTCAGTGCGTTCGCACTTATCCCCGCATAGCGAGGATTACTGCGAACGCACTCGGGTTGGTGTCGTGGAGGTGTGACGCCTCGGTGGCATTCGTGGGATCTCCGTGACAGACCTCCCGTCCCTGTGACGGTTCCTCCCGAAAGCTCCCGTCCCGGGCGTCTCGGAGGCGGCCTCAGCCCGCCCGGGTCGCCTCCCAGACGCCCGGGCCTCGGTCCCCAGACGCAACGGCCCCGAACCACGCCGTCCCCGACCGCACCGCCCGAACCGTCACCCGTCCCCGGCCGCACCGGCCCCGCCCGGAGCCCACCGGGCGGAGGCCGCCTCGCCCAGAACCGTTCCGTTGCCCTACCGAGCGCTCCCCGCCCGCCTCGCGGGACTGGCGCGGGATCACTCTCTAACCGAACCCCATCCGGGCCCGCGCGTCGGCCAGCGTCCCCGCGGCGATCGCCCGCGCCTTCTCGGCCCCGGCCGCCAGCGTCGCCTCGAGCGCCGCCTCGTCCGGCCGCAGCTCCTCGTAGCGCTCCCGCACCGGCCCGAGCAGCTCGACGACCCCGTCGGCCACCGCCTTCTTGAAGTCGCCGTACCCGGCCCCGTCGAAGTCGGCTTCGACCTCCGCCCGCCCGGTCCCCCGGGCCACCGCGAGGATGTCGATCAGGTTCGTCACCCCCGGCTTGTCCGGCGCGGCGCGGACCTCGCGCCCCGAATCGGTCACCGCCGAGCCGACCTTCTTGCGGATCGTCTTCTCGTCGTCGAGCACCAGCACCGTCCCCTGCTCGGTCCCCCCCGTCGTCGACATCTTCGTCCCCGGCTCCTGCAGGTCCATGATCCGCGCGCCGACCTCGGGCACCACCAGCTCCGGCACCACCAGCGTGTCGCCGAAGCGCGCGTTGAAGCGCCGCGCGATCTCCCGCATCAGCTCGACGTGCTGGCGCTGGTCGTCGCCGACCGGCACTTCGGTCGCCCGGTAGGCGAGCACGTCGGCGGCCATCAGCACCGGGTAGTAGAAGAGCGCCGCCGAGGCCAGCTCGCGCGCTTTGCCGATCTTCTCCTTGAACTGGGTCATGCGATCGAGATCGCCGTGGGACGTCACCGCCGACAGCAGCCAGGTCAGCTCGGTGTGCTCGCGCACGTCGGACTGGCGGAAGAAGATGCAGCGCTCCGGGTCGAGCCCGGCGGCGAGCAGGATCGCGGCGGTGTCGAGCACCCGCGCGCGCAGGTCGGCCGGGTCGTAGGGGACCGAGATCGAGTGGAGATCGACGACGCAGTAGATCGCCGGATCGCCGCGGTCCTGGCCCTCGACGTACTGGCGGATCGCGCCGATGTAGTTGCCGAGGTGCTTGCTGCCGGTCGGCTGGATGCCGGAGAAGATGATCGGGCGCTGGTCAGCCATGGGAGGCGAACCCTAATTTCTCCGCGTCGTCGGCGCTCTCGCCGGATGGCGGATCGGCAGGGGACGCGCCATCGCCACCCTCGCCCGCGACGCCGCGCCGCGGGTTCTCGATGCCGATCCCGGCGGCGATCCCGCCGAGGATCATCAAGAGGCCGGCGAGCAGGGCGCCGAGGTGGAAGGCCGAGGTCGAGGCGTCGGTCGAGGCGGCGACAACCACCCGTGCTTCGACGGGCGGCACCTTGTCGGTTTCCGGGACGCCGAGCGGCTGTTCTTTGGCTTCGACGACCGCCTTCTCCGCGGGAGTGCCAAGCGACCGCGCACCGAGCTCTGAGTCCAGCCGCCCCGCGAAGTGCGCCGAGATCACTGCGCCGAGCACCGCGATCGCCAGCAGCGCCGCCACCCGCGACACCCCGTTGTTGACCCCGGAGGCGATCCCGACGCGGCGCGGCGAGACCGAGTCGAGCACGGTCGCGGTCAGTGGCGCCACCGTCGCCGACAGCCCGAGGCCGAAGACGAGCACCGCGGGCAGCACGTCGGTGACGTAGGACGCGCCCGGGTCGAGTCGCATGAAGAGCAGCATCCCGGCGCCACCGACGATCGGCCCGAGCGTCATCGGCAGCCGCGGCCCGACCCCCGACGCCAGCTTCCCCCAACGCGGCGAGAGCAGGAAGAGACAGAGCGAGATCGGCGTCGTCGCCAGCCCCGCCTCGAGCGCCGAGTAGCCGACCACCTGCTGCAGGAAGAGGCCGATAAAGAGGATCCCGGCGCCGAGCCCGGCGTAGACGCTCAGCGTCGTCAGGTTGGCGACGGAGAAGTTGCGGATGCGGAACAGCGAGAGGTCGAGCATCGGCCGCGTCGCCACCGCCTCCCAGACGACGAAGGCGACGAAGCACGCCACCCCCGCGACCAGCGGCAGCCAGACCAGCGGGTCGCCCCAGCCGTGGGTCGGCTGCTCGATCAGCGCGAAGACCGGCCCCGCCAGCCCCGCCGCCGAGAGCAGCACCCCGGGCACGTCGATGCCGCGCGAGGCTTCCGGGTCGCTCGACTCCTCGATCACCCGCAGCGCCAGCATCACCGTGACGGCGATCAGCGGGATGTTGACCCAGAAGATCGCCCGCCAGGAGATCAGGCCGACCAGCGCGCCACCGCCCGCCGGCCCGAACACGGTCGCGATCCCGGTCCACGCGGTCCAGGTCCCGACCGCCTTGCCGCGTTCCTCCCCGGCGAAGGTCGCGGCTACGATCGCCAGCGACCCGGGCACCAGCAGCGCCCCGGCGATCCCCTGCAACGCCCGCGCGCCGACCAGGAACTCCTCGCTCGGAGCCAGGGCGCAGAGGATCGAGGTGACCCCGAACGCTAGCAGCCCGATCACGAACAACCGCCGCCGGCCGAACTGGTCGCCGAGGCTGCCGCCGACCAGGAGCAGCGAGACCATCGTCAGCATGTAGGCCTCGACCACCCACTGCTGGCCGGCGAGGCCGGCGTTCAGCTCCCGGCCGAGCGAGGGCAGCGCGACGTTGACGATCGTCGCGTCGAGGAAGACGACGGTCGAGCCGAGAATCGTCGCGACCAGGGTGAGGCGCTGCTGCCGGGACACGGATCGAGTTTATGTACCCCGCATCACCGCACCGGGCGCCTCCGCGCCCGGTGCCGCAAGTTCCCGACCGTCCTGTCCGACGACGCTTGCGCTCACGACCACGGCTGGAACAATCCGCGCATGGCGAGAGCAATCTGGTCCGGCTCGATCAGCTTCGGGCTGCTGAACGTCCCGGTGCGCATGTACAGCGCCGTCGCGCGGCGCAGCATCGCCCTGCGGGAGATCCGCGAGTCCGACTCGGCCCGGATCAAACACCGCCGTTTCGCCGAGGGCACCGACGAAGAGGTCCCCTACGACGAGATCATCAAAGCCTACGAGCTGACCGCCGGCCAGTACGTCCCGCTGACGAAGGAAGAGATGGAAGCGCTGGCGCCGGAAAAAACGCGCGCGATCGGCGTCCAGGACTTCGTCGACCTCGACGAGATCGACCCGATGTACTTCGACAGCCCCTACTACCTGGGCCCCGCCGACGGCGCCGAGAAAGCGTATTCGCTGCTGGCGCAAGCGATGGCGGCCTCGGGCAAGGTGGCGATCGCCCGCTTCGTCCTGCGCAACAAAGAGCATCTGGCGGCGATCCGCAGCAACGGCGAGGTGCTGACGCTGACGACGATGCGCTTCGCCGACGAGGTGGTGCCGGCGGCCGAGCTCGACATCGTGCCCGAGAAAGCGTCGAAACCGGCGAAACGCGAGCAGGAGATGGCCGAGCAGCTGATCCAGTCCCTCTCCACCGACTTCGACCCGAGCGCCTACCACGACGAGTACCGCGAGCAGTTGCTGAAGCTGATCGAACGCAAGGCGGAAGGGAAGGAGATCGTCGCCTCCGACGTCGAGGCGCCGAAGGCGACCAAAGCCCCCGACCTGATGGCGGCGCTGGAAGAATCGATCGCCGCGGCCCAGGGTGGCTCAGCCAAGAAACCGGCGAAGAAAACCCGCACCAGCACCAAGGGCAAATCAGCTCCCAAAGCCAAAAAATCGCCCTCGTCCACGAAAGCCAAAAAAGGCTCGCGGGCGAAAGCCAAATCGAAATAGGCCCTGCCGGTGCCGACCAGCCGCCAGGTCGAGGTCGACGGTCGGGAGCTGAAGCTCACCAACCTCGACAAGGTGCTCTACCCGCAGAGCGGGTTCACCAAGGGCGAGATGATCGACTACTACGCCAAGGTGGCGCCGGTGATGATCCCCCACCTGAGCGGCCGCGCGGTCACCCTGCGCCGCTTCCCGGAAGGCGTCGAAGACACCAGATCCGCCTTCTTCGAGAAGCGCTGCCCCAAACACCGTCCCAAATGGGTGAAGACGGCACGGATCGAAGCGGGCCCGAACGTCGGGAAAATCGACTTCTGCGTCTGCGACGGGCTGCCGACGCTGATCTGGATGGCGCAGCTGGCGACGGTCGAGTTCCACCCCTCGCTGTCGGTGGCGCGGGCGCCGAAACGGCCGACCGTGCTCGCCTTCGACCTCGACCCCGGCCCGCCCGCCGACATCGTCGACTGCTGCCGCGTGGCGCTCCGCCTGCGTGACCTCTTCGGCCACTTCGGCGTCCAGTGCTTCCCCAAGACCTCGGGCTCGAAGGGGATGCAGGTCTACGTCCCCCTCAACTCCAAAAAGGTGAACTACGACGTCACCAAACCGTTTGCCAAAGCGATCGCGCAACTGCTCGAGAAACAGACCCCGGACGAGGTCCTCTCGAAAATGAAAAAAGTCGAACGGGAGGGCAAGGTCTTCGTCGACTGGTCGCAGAACCACCAGAGCAAAACGACGATCGCCGTCTACAGCCTGCGCGCCCGCGAACAGCAGACCGCCTCCACCCCGGTGACCTGGGAGGAGGTCGCCGCGACCGCCGACTCGGGCGACGGCAAGAAGCTGGTCTTCCGGGCCGACGCGGTGCTCGACCGGATCGAGCGGCACGGCGACCTCTTCGCGCCGGTGCTCGAGCTGGAACAGGACCTGCCGGAGCTCTAGGCACGGCGCCGCGTCCGCGGTGGGCGGGCGCGCAGGCGGCCCGCCCGGTCAGGGCCCCGCGTCGA
>DATEDJ010000058.1:0-8669 GCA_035281725.1 Solirubrobacterales bacterium | reverse complement strand
GCCCTCGACCAGCCTGCCGGCCGCCAGGTGCTCACGGACCTCCTCCTCGCTGCGCTGGGCCAGCTCCTCGACCGGGATGGCGCTCGCCGTCATCGATTCCCTTTCTTTACAGATGACATTTGAATTACGTCCGGAATGATATAGTCTTTCACCAATGGGTTCAAGTGCGGCCATCCCAGCTCTGCTCGAGCACGCCTCCGACGGCGTGCTGCGTCTGACCCTTAACCGGCCCGAGCGCCGCAACGCGATCGACCGTGAGCTGCGCGACCGCCTCGCCGCGGCTGTCGACCGGGCTGCCGCGGACCCTGATGTGCGGGCCGTAGTGATTGCCGGGGCAGATGGGGACTTCTGCGCGGGCGGTGACCTCGGCAGCTTCGAGGCCCTGCATGACACTCGCGTCTACCGCCACACCTCTCATCGCCTGACCGAGACGATCGAATCGATCGAACGGCTCGAAAAGCCGGTCGTCGCCACGATCGACGGCGTCGTGACGGGGGCCGGCCTGGCACTTGCCCTTGCGTGCGACTGGCGGATCGCCAGCCCCAATGCCCGCATCCTCTTTCGCGAGGGACGGATTGGGCTGATCCCAACCCACGGTGGCCTCACCCGCTTGGTGAAGCTGGTCGGGTTGGCGGCCGCGAAGGAGGCGCTGCTCGGCGGCGAGGACCTTGCCGCCGAGCAGGCCCTGCGGCTCGGTCTCCTCAGCGAGGTGGTCGAGGACAGCGATCGCCTGCAGGAGGCGGCGGAGGAGCGGGCGCGGCGGATGCTCTGCCGTGCTCCGCTCTCCTTCGCGGCCGGGAAGCGCCTGCTCCAGCAGGCCGCCGACGTCGATTTGCGCAGCGGCATCCTCGCCGAGAGCTTCGCGCAGGCGGCCCTGCTGCAGTCGACGGATCACAAGGAGGGCCTCGATGCGGCGCGTGGCCGCCGCGCACCGAGGTTCGGCGGATGCTGAGACGCCCGGAACTTGGAACTGACGAGACAGAGGAGATGGACGAGTTGAACGCTTCGATGCTGATTGCCGGCGAATGGCGCCCGGCGGCTTCCGGAGAGGAGATCGCGGTCGTCAATCCGGCGTCCGAGCAGGTGGCAGGTGCGGTCCCGAGCGGGGGTGTCGACGACGTCGGGAGGGCTGTGCAGGCGGCCTCGCGTGCGTTCCCCGACTGGGCGGCGACCGACGCCGAGAAGCGTGCCCACATCCTCGCCGAGGCAGCAAGCCTGATCGAAGCCAACGCCAAGTCGGTGGCGGCGACCCTCACCTCGGAGCAGGGAAAGCCGCTCGGTGAGGCCATGGGCGAGGTGAGTCACATGGCGCACGGCGTTCGCTACTACGCTGAGGCGGCGACCAAGGTGAGCGGCACCTACCAGG
Organism: Solirubrobacterales bacterium; assembly: GCA_035281725.1. GTDB lineage: Bacteria > Actinomycetota > Thermoleophilia > Solirubrobacterales > 70-9 > VAYN01. The sequence goes on along the minus strand of DATEDJ010000058.1, from coordinate 7,303 downwards.
ATCTGCCATCGACCCTCGGCTCCTCCTACGGCCAGGTGATCCGCCGGCCGATCGGCGTCTGCGCCGCGATCACCCCGTACAACTTCCCCCTCACGCTGCTCGGCACCAAGGTTGCGCCGGCGCTGGCGATGGGCAACACGGTCGTCGCGAAGCCGGCCGCGACGACCCCACTGGCGACGCTCGAGGTGGCCCGTCTGTTCGCGGAGGCGGGGGTGCCAGAGGGCGTCCTCAACGTCGTCACCGGTCGCGGCTCTGAGATCGGCGACGCGCTGATCGGCCATCCCGATGTGCGCCGCGTAGCCTTCACCGGCTCGACCGAGATCGGGCGCCACGTCGTCTCCGTCGCGGGCCCGCAGATGAAGCGGGTAACGCTTGAGCTCGGCGGCTCTGACCCGGTCATCGTCTGCGAGGATGCCGACCTGGAAGCTGCGGTCAAGGCGGTGATCATCGGCCGCTACTGGAATGCGGGACAAGCCTGCCTCGGCTGCAAGCGGGTCTTCGTCCATGACTCGGTCTTCGATGAGTTCGTCTCGTCGCTGACCGAGCGGGTGAAACGCTACGAGCCGGGCGACGGCACCACCAAGCCCGAGAAGCCGCGGCTGCGGATGGGTCCGATCCACACCCGCGCCGGCCGCGACGAGCTGCTCGAGCAGCTCGAAAGTGGTGTTGACAGCGGCGGCGAGCTGCTGACCGGGGGAGGCACCGGCGAGGGCGACAAGGGTTGGTTCCTCGAGCCCGCGGTCATCGTCGAGCCTGGCGCCGACTCGCGCCTGGCGACCGAGGAGGTCTTTGGACCCGTCCTACCAATCTTCCGCTACTCCGATTTTGATGATGCGATCGCCCGTGCCAATGACACTCGCTTCGGGCTCGGTTCGTCGATCTGGACGTTCGACGTGAGAAAGATCAACCGCGCAGCGAAGGAGATCGATGCAGGTATGACCTGGGTCAACCAGATTCACTACGGCTACGACGAGCTGCCGTTCGGCGGCGTCAAGGACAGCGGTTTCGGCAAGGAGCACGGAGTCGAGGCGCTGGATAGCTACGTCGAGGTGAAGAGCGTGGTCGTAGGGGGGCTGTCCTGATGGCGGTCAACTTTGAGGCGGATGGGTCCATCGGATTCATCACGCTCGACAACCCGCCCGCGAACTCCTATGACCTCCAGGTAATGACTGAATTCGGGGCGGCGGTTGGTCAAGCGCTCACGAGTGACGCACGCGCGGTCGTCGTTCGCAGCGCCAGCGAGAAGTTCTTCTGTGGCGGGGCGGACGTGAAGAAATTCCTCGAGGGCGATGTGGAAGCGAACATGGAGATGATCCGAGTCAGCCAGTCGGCCTTCAAGGAGATGGAAGCCGCGCCGATCGTTTTCATCGCTTACGTCAACGGCCACGCGATGGGCGGTGGCCTCGAGTTGACCCTCGCCTGCGACCTCCGCTATGCGAGCGCGGGCAACTACAAGATGGGAACTCCCGAGGTGACGCTGGGCCTGCTTCCTGGCAACGGGGGTACCCAGCGCCTGCCTCGCCTCGTTGGTTCTTCGCGGGCGATGGAGCTGTTGATCACCGGTCGCCCCTTTTCACCCGAGGAGGCGGTGGAGATGGGCCTTTTCAGCGCGATCTATCCGCCCGAAGAGGCGGCTGCCAGGATCGAACGGCAGGCCCGACAGCTGGCCGAAGGCGCACCTCTGGCGGTCGCGGCAATCAAGCGATGCGTGCGCGAGGGCGGTGCGGCCCCGCTCGGCCAGGGTCTCGCGCTTGAGTCCGAGTTGGTCGAGCAACTGTTCCGGTCCGCGGACGGGACCGAGGGGCTGACCGCTTTCGTCGAGAAGCGCTCGCCGGAGTTCAAGGGCGCATGAGGCAGATGACGGAAGCGACCCTAGACCGGGGCATCTTCCTCGACGGCGCAGTCGCGCCGGTCGGCCAGGAGACCCTGACGATCTGGAATCCGGGTACGGGTGAGCCGGTCGGCCGCGCCACTGCGGCCAGCGCCGAAGAAGTCGACGCGGCCGTTCGCTCCGCAGCCGCTGCCTTCCCGGACTGGGCAAGGCTCGGCTACTCCGACCGCGGCAAGATCCTCCACGCCTGCGCCGAGGCCGTTGCAGCCGCTGTCGACGAGTTGGTGCCGGGTCTCATCGCCGAGCAGGGCAAGACGATCCGCGAGGCCAAGATCGAGCTGCGCAAGGCCGCCGACACTCTCGAGCACTACGCCGGGATGCAGAAGGAGGTCCGTGGGGTCTACGTGCACGGGCTCGATCCGGGCGTCGATGGACGGGTGCTGCGACGGCCCCTCGGGGTGGTCGCCGCGATCGTGCCGTGGAACTTCCCGACCACCCTGCTCTGCAACAAGCTTGGTCCGGCGCTCCTCTGCGGCAACACGGTTGTCGCAAAGCCGGCCGACACGACCCCGTTCACGACTCTACGGCTCGCGGAGATCCTGACCGAGGCCGGGCTGCCGCCGGGCGTTTTCAACGTCGTCACCGGCAGCGGACAGGAAGTCGGCGAGGCGCTTGTCACCCATTCGCTGGTGCGCAAGGTCGCCTTTACCGGCTCGACCCCGACTGGCGAGCGCGTCGCCGCGCTGGCGGCGCCGGAATCAAAGCGGGTAACGCTCGAGCTCGGCGGATCCGACCCGATGATCATCTGTGACGACGCCGACCTCGACCGGGCCGCGAGCGCCGCCAGCATGGGCCGCTTCTACAACTGTGGCCAGGCCTGCCTGGCGACCAAGCGGATCTACGTCTTCGACTCGGTCGCCGACGCCGTGATCGAGGCGATCGCGGCGAAGGCCGGTCGCCTCCGCCTTGGGCTCGGCTCGGACCCGAACAGTCAGATCGGGCCGGTCCACTCGCGGCGTCAGCTCGAGATCCTCGAACGACAGGTCGAGTCGGGGGTGCGGAGCGGCGGAGATGTCTTGGTCGGCGGTCGGCGCGCCGGTGAGGGGGCGCTCGCCAAGGGCTGGTTCTACCGGCCGACGGTGATCGTAGAGCCCTCACACGACTCGGCGATGGCGCGCGAGGAGGTCTTCGGTCCCGTCTTGCCGATCTGGCGGGTCAAGGATTTCGACACTGCCCTACGGCTTGCAAACGACTCGCCGTTTGGGCTCGGCAGCGCGGTCTGGACCGGCAGCCTCGAGCGGGCCGAGCGGGCCGCCGCCGAGCTTGACTGCGGCTACACGTGGATCAACAGCCCGACCAAGGTCTACGACGAGCTGCCATTCGGTGGTCTGAAGACCAGCGGCTACGGTAAGGAGCACGGGTCGGAGGCATTCGACTATTACACCGACCGCAAGTCGGTCGTCGTCAAGCGCTGACCCCGCCGAGGTCTCGTCGATGTTCGTCCACGAACCACCGAGAATCAAGGGAATATCTGAGCTCGAGGACGCCCTTGGCCGGAGCTTCGAGTTGATACGCGCGGCGCTCGAAGCCGGCGAATCGGTCGCGATCGTCCTTGACGACCGCGACCTGCAGGGCAACAGCGGGCCGGCGGCGGCGGGCCAGGCCGGCGGTCTCCTCGGCCTCTCCCGCGCCCTGGCCTTCGAGGGCCGCAAGGCGGGTTGGCAGGTGGCAGTCCTCGCGACTACGCCGGCGGCTTCCGAGGGCGAGCGTGACCACTGGCTGCGGGCTCTGGAGAACTCGCGCTGCGGCTCGGGAGCGCTGATCAGGCTTGCCGGCGACCACCTCGGAAAGCTGCCGGTATGAGCGCAGCGATCGTAACCGGGGCCGCCGGCGCAATCGGCCGCGCGATCGCGCTGAAGCTGTCGGCGTCGCGCCCGGTGATCTGCGTCGATATGAGCGACGACGTCGACCGCACCTGTGGGGAAATCATCTCGTACGGCGGCACCGCGGCGAGATGTGTGGTCGACCTCACCGCCGACGAGGCCCCCGTCCTTATCTCCGAACTGGCCGGCAGGGTTGGCGGCGCATCGATTCTCGTCAACAACGCCGGCATCACCCGCGACGCGCGGGCCACCAGGATGAGCGGCGAGAGCTTCCGTGCTGTGCTCCGGGTGAATGCCGTGGCGCCGCTGCGGCTGGCCGAAGAGCTGGCGCCCCGGCTCGAGGACGGTGGCAGCATTGTCAACGTCTCTTCGCGAGCCGCGTTGGGCAACTTCGGCCAGGCCAACTACGTGGCCGCCAAGTCGGCCCTGCTCGGAGCCACCAGGGCCTTCGCCGTCCGGTGGGCCCCTCGGCTGCGGGTCAACAGCGTCGCCCCGGGCCTCGTCCGGACCCCGATGACCGAGGCGATGCCGACGGAGGTGTTGGACAAGCTGATCGATCGGATCCCCGCCGGCCGCGCCGCCGAGCCGGAGGACATCGCCGAGGCGGTCGAGTTTCTGGCAGGGGAGAAGGCAAGTTACGTGACCGGGCAGATGCTCCTCGTGTGTGGGGGCAGGAGCGTCGCCGGCTGAGGGACGAGGAGATACCGAGATGACCGCAACGTTAATCGCAAAAGAGACGCTCAATGCCGGCAGCCTGGCGGACCGGCACGCCGGCACCGCGATCGGTTCCAAACCGGCCTACCTTGCCAGCGACGGCAGCCTCTCCTACGACCAGCTACGCGAGGAAGCGGATCGCGCCGCGGGCCTCCTCGCCGAACTCGGGCTCGGCCGTGAGGAGCGCTTGCTGCTCGTCCTCGACGACACGACCGTGTTCCCGGTGATGTTCCTCGGGGCGATGCGAGCCGGCGTGGTCCCAGTACCGGTGAGCCCGCTCGACAAGAACGAGAACTTCCGCCACTTCGTCGAAGACTCCTACGCCCGCACCGTCGTCACCGACGCGAATGTGCTGTCGCGGGTGCAGGAAGCGCTTGCGGGGATTGACGTCCGCTTCCTCGTCAAGGGGGTCGAGGAGAGCGGCGTGATCGAGCTCGGTGCCGCTCTCGCCGCTCAGCCCGCCGAGTTCGACGTCGTCACCACCCATCGCGACGACGTGGCCTTCTGGCTCTACAGCTCGGGCTCGACCGGGAAACCCAAGGGTGTCGTCCACCTCCACCACGACATCGAGGTCACCTGCCGCTCCTACGGTGACCAGATCGTCGGGATCCGGGAGGATGACCTGACCTTCTCGACCACCAAGCTCTTCCATGCCTACGGGCTTGGCAACGGTTTCTCGTTTCCGCTCTGGGCAGGGGCGACTGTGGCTTTGATGTCGGGGCCGACCAAGCCGGAGCCCATCATCGCCACTCTGAGGGAGCGGCGGCCGACCGTCTTCTCTTCGGTTCCGGCGCTGTACGCGGCGCTGCTGCGCGAACCCGAAGATGTCGTCGCCGAGGCGCTCTCGTCGGTCCGGATCTGCGTCTCCGCCGCCGAGGCTCTGCCGGCGAACACCGTCGAGACCTGGCGCTCGCGTTTCGGCCTCGAGATCCTCGACGGGATCGGCTCGACCGAGATGCTCCACATCTTTTGCTCGAACCGGCCGGGCGAGATCAGGCCGGGAACCACCGGGGTCCCGGTGCCCGGTTACGACCTGCGGCTGATCGACTCCGATGGGATGGTCGTGGACGGCGCCGGCACCGGATCCCTGGAGGTCCGTGGCGATTCGTGCGCGGCCTACTATTGGCATCAGCATGAGAAGAGCAAGCTCTGCATGCGTGGTGAGTGGTATGCGACCGGTGATATGTACGAGCGCGGCCCCGACGGCGTTTACTCCTACGTCGGCCGCGGCGACGACATGTTCAAGGTCGGTGGACTCTGGGTCTCCTCTACTGACCTCGAGGCGGTGCTCGGGGAGCACCCGACGGTCATCGCCGCGGGCGTGGTCGGAGCCCGGATCGACGGCGACAGCCGCATCGTCGCTTACGTCGAGGTGGCCGAGCCGGTCGATGAGGAGCGGCTTTCGGGCGAGCTGCGCGAGCTCTGTAAGGGACGGATGCGGCGTTACGAATACCCCCATCTAGTGCGGATCATCGATCCGCTGCCGCGGACTTTGAGCGGTAAGTTGCAGCGCTACAAGCTGCGCGAGATGATCAAGGCGGAAGGCCTCGCGACCTCCCTCGAGGGCCCCGACCGGCGACCGTCTTAGGAGTCCGTTGGTAGATTCCACATCCGCTGTGGACGATCAACTTCGACGCCGTTCCGTCGGCGCTCCCGCGGCGCGCTCGGTCCTGCTGACTATCCTCGGGGAGTTCCTGCTCCCCACGGGTCCCGAGGTGTGGCACGAAACGCTCGTCACCGCCCTGACCGAACTCGGTTACTCGAGGCAGGCTGCGCGGCAGGCCGTGGCCCGCAGCGTCTCCGCCGGCTGGCTCAGCACGGAACGGCAGGGGCGGCGCGCGCGCGTGCGCCTCACCGATGAGACCGCGGAGATGCTGAGGAGCGGCGCGGAGCGCATCTACAGCTTCGGCGATCCATGGAAGTGGGAGGGTCGCTGGCTGCTGGTGGCACTGCGGGTTCCTGAGAAGCAGCGCGACGTTCGTCATCGCGTGCGCGCTCAGTTGGCATGGCAGGGGTTCGGTTCGTTGGGGGGCGGCTTGTGGATCTCGCCTCATTGCGAGCGCGAGGCCGAGCTCGCCGGTGTCGATGGCGATTCGGACGCGGAACTGATCACCTTCCGCGGGGAGCTGGGGGCGATCGGCGACGCCACCCGTGTGATCTCAGAGGCGTGGGATCTCCATACCGTCGCCGATACCTACGATGCCTTCCTGACGCGCTTTGGCCGTCGCCGTGCAAGCCAGCCCGAGGCCGTCTTCCGGTCGCAGACCGAGCTCGTCCACGCCTGGCGGAAGTTCCCCTTCCTCGACCCCGACCTGCCGGAGGACCTGCTCCCCCGGAAATGGCCGCGCGCCCGAGCGCTGAAGCTCTTCCGCAAGCTTCACTCCGAGTGGCACGACGCCGCCGAGCGGCACTTCCTGGCGATCGAGGCCGCCGGCGGAGGGGGGCGTCGATCCTGATGTCTCGCCGTCATGCACTTGCCTTGCCCGCCCTCGCCGACGGCAGGGGCCGCCCCGAGTGATGTAGCCCTTGAGGGCGTCGAGATCGGAGACGCCTTGATCGCCATAGGGCTCCGGCTCAGGGCGTCCTGGGGGTCGTCGCAGCCCCGGACCGCCCATCTCCTCAGGGAGAGCAAGCGGCGCGTGCCAGTCGCTGCAGAACGAGATCCCAACGCTCCCGCGCGGTTCGGGCCGACCATCCAGGCAGACGACTCTTTGACGAGCGTAAGAAAATACGTTATCATTCCGGACGTAATTCAAATGTCATCTGTAAAGAAAGGGAATCGATGACGGCGAGCGCCATCCCGGTCGAGGAGCTGGCCCAGCGCAGCGAGGAGGAGGTCCGTGAGCACCTGGCGGCCGGCAGGCTGGTCGAGGGC
>DATEDJ010000057.1:0-9394 GCA_035281725.1 Solirubrobacterales bacterium | reverse complement strand
CCCTGATCCTGGAGACCGCCCTCCGTTGGGGACCCGACAACAGTTGGGGCGGCAACCCCGGGACCCTCGACCATCTGGGCGCCGCCGAATTCGACGGACAGGTGCGCGACGTGTTCCACGTCTTCTTGAAGGACCCCGCCGCGCGCGACGAGATCGAGAAGCTGGCCGAAGCCGAACACACGATCCCGCCCGCGCCGAAGCCCGACCACGCTCCCACCGTCGGCGACCGGGTCCGGGTCTGGTTCAGCGGGACCGGCGTGCGCCTCACAGGCGTCCGCGTCGGCTGCGGCGTCGCTGCGTCCGCCAGTGTGGCTCCGGCTGCAGACCTCAGAGCCGTTCGACCTGCCAGCCCCACTTGACGCCGGCGCTCAGGTTGACGATGGCCCGTCCGGCCCGATCCCTGCGCCCAGTGTCCTGGGCGAGGAACAGCTCGCTGAGGAAGCTCTGAGTCGGGTCGACGCCGCTGCCGCCTGACTCGGGCGCGTCGAAGAAGCTCCCGACATCCCGGCCGTCGATAGACGTGTCTCCGCCCACGAGGTAAAAAGGATTTGCGCGCCACAGGTTGTCGACCTGACGAATCGTGGGCATGCCTTGGGCGGCGGAGCGGACGACCTGGATCCATTGCAGGCGGTCGTCGATCGGTGGGTCGCTGTTGTGTGGATCGGGGGTGTATACGAGGTACAGGTCGGCGCCGAACTGCATCTCTGGTGAGCCGGTCGTCGGCGGATCGACGAATACGCTGTAGGACTGAACACTGAGCTCGCTTCGTCCCTCGAAACCTCCGAGATATCGGAAGGCGTACTTTGATCCGAACCCCTTCCCGAGCGTCTTCTTGAATTCCACTTCCCTGTCCGTCGGTTCGGCCTCATAGACCGGATCCGGCCGGTCGGTGGGATCGCGAAAGCCGAGCAGACTGATCCGGTAGGGCTTGTCTTCGACCACAAAGTCCCGGAACGCGCGGTGTCCGCCGACCGTCGAGGTGCGACCGTTCGCGGTCCAGCCGGTGGGCTGCGCGGGTCGGTAGTCGAGCGCGAGTGGGAGATGGGTTCGGGGGGCGGCGAACGCGAGCGGGGCGGCGATTCCTCTTGCGGTGACAGCGGTGAGGCCAAGCGCGACCCCACCGAGCAGCAGCCCGCGCCGCGAGAAGGTCGAACGGGGCTTCGGACGCTCGGCCTTGTCTGGCGTGATGGAGGTTCTGTCGATCTCCGTCATCAGACGGCTCCTATCTGCCAGCCGTACCGCAATCCGCCATACACCTCGATGACGTCCTTGCCGGCTGCGTCCCGGGTCTTGGTGTCCCGGACGAGAAAGGTCTCGGCGACGAATCGGCCAGACGGTCCCGCGAAGGCCGGAGCGCCCGGTGGGCCGGCCATCAGCGGCACCGTCCCGCTGCAGTAGAAGTTGACCCGTGACGCGCCGTTGATCGACACTCGACCTCCGTACATGTAGAAGGGATTGGCGCGACCGAGGTTGTCGATCGCACGGCCAGGCTTGCCGGCAGCGGCGGAGCCAGTCGCGCGCACCACCTGGATCCATCGCAGGATGCCTTGGCGCGCGCCCCTCGGCTCCTCCTCCGAATCGGCGACGACGTACAGATCGGCACCCGCGCTTGCGCCGGGAGAGTTGCGGCCGGGTCCGGCGTAGGACACGCTGTAGGACTCGACGGTCAGCGTGTGGCGTCCTGAGCCACCGCGATAGAGAAACGCGTAATGCGTGCCGAAGGCAGCGGTCAGCGTCCGTCGGAATGCGACCTCCGAATCAGTCGGTTTCTCAAGGAACGTAGGATCCGGCGCGTCGCCGACGCCGGTGAAGTCGAGCAGGCTGACGCGGTACGCTTTGCCGGCGTAGGTGAAATTCTTGTACGCTCGGTGCCCGCCGAGGGTTCTGCCGGGGGCCTGATCTGGCCCGCTGGCGGGCCAACCATGTGGCTGAGCGGGCCGATAGCGCATCTGGAGCGGGATCAAAGGTACTGCGTTCAAGCGCATAGGTCGTGTCCTCCGAGTCTGTGGAAAATGCCTCCGCAAATCTAGGCGCGTAGTGGTTTCGGGCCGGTTTCGTCGAAGGAGCAAAGATCCCGAGGGGCACGCCGACCCCGGGACCGCCTTGAATCGGGGTCGCAAAGCTCGGGCACTTCTCAGGCGGAGTGCCGAAGTGAGATCGGATTACGCATTTCGACGCCGGCCACGGCCTAACCGCGACGTCAGCCCACTGAAAGTGCCCACACGTCGGTCACGTCGTTAGAAGTGGTGTAACTGGCGCGTAGGGGCCGGAACGAAGTTCCGGCCACCGCGGCCCGAGACTCGTCGGTTGACCCGCAAGAGTCGACTAACGAAGGAGCACCACGGTGGCCGAGAGCCAGAGCATGACGACCCCCGAGGTCGTCGCCAGGACCCTGATCGCCGAGCACGGCGACTTCCTGCGCGAGGCGATCGCGATGGTCGCCGCCGAGCTGATGGAGGCCGAGATCTCCGCCCAGATCGGCGCCGGACGGAGCGAGCGACGCACGCACGGAGACGGCTATCGGGAGCGCCTCTGGGAGACCAGGGTCGGCGAGATCGAGCTGGCGGTGCCACGCAAGCGCTCCGGCGAGGCCTACTTCCCGAGCTTCCTTGAGCCCTGACGACCCTGCGAGCAGCCGATCGTCAGCGTGGCGATGGAGGCCTATGTCAACGGCGTCTCCACCCGCAAGGTCGACCGCCTGGTCGAGCAACTGGGCATCTCCTCGATGAACAAGGACCGGGTCTCGGCGCTCTGCCGCGATCTCGACGAGCGGGTGAGGGCCTTCCGCGAGCGGGCGCTCGAAGGAGCCTTCCCCTACCTCTGGCTGGACGCCAGGCACCTGAAGGTCAGGGACCGCGGCTCGGTCCGCTCCAAGGCGCCGGTGATCGCCTACGCGGTGCACGCGACCTGCCGCCGCGAGGTGATCGGGATCGACCTCGGCGAGGTCGAATCCGGTGCCTTCTGGGTCGAGTTCCTGCGCGGCCTGGTGGTCCGTGGCCTGACGGGCGTGCGCCCGGCGCGACGAGCGCGGCCTCGTATCCGCCGCGCTGCGCGAGATCTTCGACGCCCCCGATGCCGTGGCCGCCAGGGAGCGCTTCGGCGCGGTATGGAGCGCTTCGAGCCCACCGTCCCCAGGGTCGCCGAGTTGCTCGAGGACGCCGAGGAGGACCTGCTTGCCTTCTACCGCTTCCCGCAGGCCCACTGGCCGAAGCTGCGGAGCACGAACCCGCTGGAGCGGGTCAACCGCGAGATCGGACGACGCTCCGACGTCGTCGGGATCTTCCCCGACGATGCCGCGGCCCTCCGCCTCGCCGGCGCCCTCTTGATCGAGCAGTGCAACGAGTGGCTGGTCGCCCGCCGCTACCTCTCGGTCGAGTCGCTCGCCCTGGTCCTCGAGGACCAGGGCGACGAGGAGCACAAGGAGGTGGTCGAACTACAAGCTGCGTGACGACCGCCGACGGGTAGTCACACTACTACCTGCGACTTGACTTACAAGTCGCGGTTTAGTGGCATTCGCGAATTCACGTCGGCGCGCCCGTCCGCCCGGGGACGCGGGTTCGAGTCCCGTCGCTCCTGCTTCGGTTGTGCCTGCAAACGGTGCGGTCCCGCCGACGTGCGGGAATTAACGGTCCGACCTTCGTCCTGCCAGGTTCGAACCCTTCTCCGCCGTACCAGCCCTGGGGCTGGGACGCTGTGGCGGTGCCTCCTATTACGAACCTCCAGCGGATCGATCCGTGCTCGGCGACCGCCTGGAGCGCTCACACGGTCCGCAAGGCCTCGGTCGGCGAGAGCCGGGCCGCGCGCAGGGCGGGGACCAGACCGGCAACGGCGCCGATCACCACCGCCGCGCCCAGGCCGCCGACCCAGGCGCTCGTAGGGACGACGACTTCCCAGCCCTTCGCCGAGGAGTAGACGACGGTGGCGGCAATACCGGTCGCGACCCCAACCGCGCCGCCGATCAGCGCCAGGAGGATCGCCTCGGCCAGGAACTGTCCGCGGATCTGACCCTTGGTCGCGCCGAGGGCGCGGCGCAGCCCGATCTCCGAGCGACGCTCGAGGACCGAGATGACCATTATGTTGGCGACCCCGACCGCGCCGACCAGCAGCGCCACCGCGCCGAGTCCGAGGAAGAGGCTGTTGAAGGCGCCCTTGGCCTTGGCGCGGGCGGTGAGGGCGTCGGAGGGCTGGCTGATCTCGACCTCGTTCGGCGCTTGCGGGTTGGCGGTCTGGGCCAGCACTTCGTGCACCGCTTCGACCTGGCTGGTCGCCGAGCGCAGGTAGATCTTGGTCGGCGGGCCTGGCACCAGCTTGCCGCCGGAGCGGGCGGTGTAGCCGAGGTAGCGCTTGGCGGCGGGGAAGCCGATCAGGACGCTTTCGTCGATTTCGTGCGCCAGTGCCGCCGGCCTGAGGATCCCGGCGAGGTAGAACCAGCGGCCCGCTACCCAGATCCGCTGGCCGAGGTAGAGGCGATCGATGCCGAGCCGACGGGCGGCCGCGGCGCCGAGCACCGCGACCGGCTCCCGGGCGGTGGCGGCGTTGAGGAAAAGGCCCTGGCCGACCGCGGTGCCGACCACCGCCGGCAGGTCGAGGCTGGTGGCCCGTAGCGACAGCGAATTGGTTTCGACCGCCGGCACGTCGGGGTTGCGGTAGACGTCGAGACCTTCGATCGTCGCGGTCGAGGCGACCGCCTCGACCGGGCCGATGCGGCCGATCATCTCCGGCGCGCTGAGCGGCAGCTGCGCCTTTTCGCCGCTCAAGGTCTGGCCGTTGCCGACGGTCAGCAGGTTGGTCCCGAGCCGGTCGATCTCGGCCAGCAGGCCGGCCTGCGATGAGGAGGAAAGGCCGAGCACGGCGACGATCGCGGCTACCCCTATCGCGATCCCGAGCGCCGAGAGGGCGGCGCGCGTCCGTCGGGTCCGGATCCCGACGCTCGCCACGCGGGCGACGTCGGCCGGCAGCAGCCGCCCCGGCCGCAGTGCCGGGGCCCGGGAGCTCACGCGATCCCCTGGCCGGAGTCGCGGGCGATCCTGCCGTCGAGGATCTCGATCTGGCGTGGGAGGCTCGCCGCCAGCTCACGGTCGTGGGTGATCACCAGGATCGTGGAGCCTCCCGCGTTGAGCTCGTGCAGCAGCTCCAGGATAGCGGCGCCGGAGGCGCTGTCGAGGTTGCCGGTCGGCTCGTCGGCGAGCAGGATCGCCGGCCGGCCGACGAGCGCCCGCGCGATCGCCACCCGCTGGCGCTCGCCGCCGGAGAGCTTGCTCGGCCGAAAGCTGCCGCGGTGTCCCAGCCCGACCGCCTCCAGCGCCGCCGCCGCCCGCTGTCGCCGCTGCGCCGCCGCCACGCCCGAGTAGAGCAGGCCATCGGCGACGTTCTCGAGCACGCTCGAATGCTCTGCGAGAAAGAACTGTTGGAAGACGAAGCCGATGCTGCGTGCTCGCAGCGCCGCCGTCGCCCGGTCGTCGAGGCCGGCGACCTCGATCCCCTCGATCCGCACCGTGCCCGAGGTCGGCAGCTCGAGCGTCCCGATCACGTGCAGCAGCGTCGACTTGCCCGAGCCCGAGGGCCCGACGATCGCCGCCAACTCGCTCTCGCGAACCGAGAGGCTGACACCACGCAGCGCCGCCACCGGTGGGTCGGAGCCGTAGGTCTTCCAGACGTCCCCGAGCTCGAGGACTCGCCCTTTGCTGTCGTCGTTCACGTCGCCGGCACCACCACGCGCTGGCCTGCCTTCAGCCCCTTTCCGCTCACCTGAACCAGCCCTTGGGCGTCATCGAAGAGGCCGGTTTCGACGGCCACCAGGCGGTGGCCGCGCGGCCCCGCAACCTCGACTGCGTACCCGCCGCCGGCCAGCGCCAGCAGCGCCGTCACGGGGACCACTAGCGCGCTCTTGACGCGGGCGGTGGTGATTTGAACCTGCACCGGCGCTTCGTCGAGGGCGCCCGCGCCCTGCAGTTCGTGAGGGGTGATGTAGAGCGGGACGGTTGGGCCCGATTCGCCTTCGGTGGCGACCTTGCCGACTTTCGAGACCGCGCCGGGGACGATCTTGCCGCTCGGCAGGGTGATCTTGACCTTGTCGCCAACGCCGACGGTGCCCTGCTGGGAGGCGTCGAGCTCGACCGTCACCTGGCGGCGCGTCGAGCTGATGCCGAGCACCGGCCCCGCCTGCACCGTGGAACCGACTTGCGGCGTCACGCTCGTGATCCGTACCGACCCCGGCTCGAACACCACCGAGCCGAGCAGCAGCTCCCCGGTCGGCGCCATACTGTGCGCGGATTGGAACGCCCGGATCGCGTCCGCGGTCGCGACGGTGAACGTGTCGCCCGCGAGGCCGTGCCCGTAGCCCAGCACCTGGAGGTTGGCATTCAGCTCGGCGACGTCCCGCCCCGGCTGCATGCCTGCCAGGAATGCCCTCGTCGCGATCAGCGGCCCGTACAGCAGCAGGACGTGCTGCCCGGCTGCTTCATAGAGGGGCTGCCCGCGCCTGATCACCCTGCCCGCGCCCGGCAGCGCCGTGAAGACCGAGCCCTTGTCGTAGAAGATCCCCGTCGCGCGCATTCTCCAGAGACTGTGCCGAGCTCCCACGAGCGTTCTTTCCGCCGAGGACACAGCTTCGAGGTCACTCGTGACCTTCGAACTAGCGCCAGGAATGGTCTGTTCCGCAGTGCCGAGCGCCTGCGCGGCGGTCGCACACGGATCCGCACCGCCGCCCTTCGAGGAGTCTCCGCCCCCGCTTTCCGCCGCGCCGTCGCCTGCGCAATCGACAGACTCTTTTTCTCGCGCCGCCGCCACGTTCGCCTGCGCTTCGGCCAGCTTTGCGCGGTCCGCCGACAGCGAAGCTGTCGCCTTTCCCAACGACCTCTCGGCGGCCCGGACGGACTGTTCGGCGCGGCGCATCGCGGAGGGCGCGGTGCCGGCAGGGACGAGGATGTCGGACGACCCCCTGTAGCCGAGCGTCCCTTCGACCAGCTGCTGCGAGGAGAGGTGGCGCCGGGTGACGGTCGCCAGCGCACCCGCCGAGGAGTCCTCGTGGCTTGCGTTCCCCGATCCGCCGCCGAGGGAGGTCACCTCCAACGCGCCCACGCTGAATCCGGCGACCGCGAGTAGAATCGCCACTGCGGCGAGCACTCGGCGACGTCGCCCGCCGCTTGGCCGGCTGCCGTCCGACTCGGAAGGAAGCACCGGCTCCCGCTGGGCCTCTAGAGCCGTCGTCACCATGCCCGCCTGCGCGTGTTGAGAAGCGCGAACGCCGCGGGGCCAGCGTGCGGCGCGGTCGCCTTTACGATATAGCCGCCGGGCCGATCGTCGGCGGTGAACGGCGGCGCCACCGCGGTCCCGCAGCTATCGGTCTTGATGTCGGCGACACGGAGGCGCGAGGTGCCCTCAGGATGATGTCGGCGGCCGCGGGAGCGGATGATGAAGCGCCCACCCGGGCCTCCCCTGGGCGCGGAGAAGGAGACCGGCGCGCCGGGAACGGGGTTGTCCCAGGCATCGGTGACCCTCACCGCGAGCCGTATCGGGAAGCGGGCTCCGACGGGCGCCGACTGCGTGGAGCCCACCCCGGCCGTGATCCTGGCGGGCCTGTCGGCGATGTTCGAAAGCCTGAAGCTCACCGGCGTCGTATCGCCCGTCGCGGCCGAGCCTTCGGCGGTGGGTTCGCCGCCTTCCGCACCGCCGCCGCCTTCCGCACCGCCTCCGCCTCCCGCACCGCCTCCGCTGCCGCTGCCGCTAGAGACGACGGCGGCCGCATTGAACGTCCCGGTGGCGCTGTTCGCGGTGAATGACGGGGACCTCGCCACCCCGCCCGAGCTGGTCGTCGCGGTGGCCTCCGTGGCGCCGGTGGCGAAGCCGGCGCCGGCTGCCAGACTCTCACCGCAGCTGGTCGTGCCGGCCGTGCCGAGGGTGAAGGTGACGGTGACCGCAGCCACTGGGGCGCCGCCCGCGTCGAGTACCTTCACCCGCAGCGGCCGCGGGTAGCGGCTCAAGACGTGCGCCCTGGCGCTGGTCGGCGAGAGCACGACGATGCGCGCCGGAATGCCCTTCGCTGAGTTGGTCAGGGAGAAGGAGACGGAGCCGTACTGGGAGCTGGCGGTGAGCGCGTAGGTGCCGACCATGTCGTTGGCGGTGAAGGTCGTCGCGGTGACGGTGCCGGAGGAGTCGCTGCCGACGGTGACGCTGTTCGAGCCGCTGCCGGAGAAGATCCCGCTCGCACCGCTCGAGGGTGCGCTAAACGTGACCGCGATGCCGGCCGCGCCGGTGGCGGCGCAGCCGTCGCTGTTCGTGAGCGCCACCTGCAGGCCGGTCGCGAACGTCGTGTCGAGCTTGGTGGTCTGCGGGGTGCCCGCGACCAGCGTCATCTGGTTCGGCGGATTGGACGCGGGGCAATGGGCCGGGTTCGCGCCGCCGCCGGGGGTCCCTTCTTCGCCCGATCCGCTCGCAGGAGCAGGGACCAGCAGGCATGCGAGGATGGCGATACCGACCACCGGCGTCGATGCCTGCTGTGCCCACCGGGCGCGGACCAGGCCGGCCTTTCCTCTCATTCGCCCGGCACCATCACGCGCTCGCCTGCGGCGTGACCCGCTGCGGTGACCTGAACGAGAGCGGCGAGTACGAGCAGGATCGCCATCGGCGCGAGCGCTCGACGGCCTCGCCTGCCGCCCGAGCGGCGTCCCCCGAACTCTGAAAGGCGGTGGGCCGGAGCCTTCTCAGCCTCGAGGACAGGAGAGCTCACGGCCTCGGTCACGGCCTTTATCCGTGGCGAATCGGGGCCGAGGCCGTTCTGCGGCGTGGCGTTGAGGGTCTCCCGGATCGCGACAGCAACGGGGGGCGCGTCCGACCTGGAAGCGCCGGCCGAGCCCGATTCGCTATGTGCCGTCGTCGCACCACGGGAGCCGAGGTTCGCCACGCTGGAGCCCTCCGAGCCGCCTCCGCAGACTGCCGGCGACTGGCTGATCGCAGGCACGCAGCCGGCGGCGGCCACCGCCCCCTGGCGACCGACCGGATGCCAGCGCCGTCTCTCGAGATGTCGTGAATCGCGTTGCATGCCTTCTCCTTCGCGGCTAGGCTTGGATGTAGCTGAGCCGCTTTTACGGCACGGGTGGTTTCGGGACGGTTTCAGCGCCTTGGCCGCAGCGCTGAAACCTGGCCGAGATACGCCGGGCAGGGTGCGGGTGCTGGTGATCGAGGACGACGAAGAGATGGCGGCGGCCGGCGCCACCGGCCTGCCCAGCGAGAGGACGAGGCGGAGGATAGGGAGCTTCAGGCGGCCCGAGCGGATCCGGCTCGGCTCATGAGACGCCCTGTGTCAACCTCCCGCGGCTTCGAGCCCGACGAGGTTTCCGTGTTTTGCCGGGTCGTAGGGCACCCCGTCCTGCCAGCAGCGCCAGAGGACCTGGGT
>DATEDJ010000056.1:0-9686 GCA_035281725.1 Solirubrobacterales bacterium | reverse complement strand
CTTCGGGATCAACGGCTCCACCACCTCCCAGAGCTCGTCGGGGACCAACGGTGAGGCCATTGCGCGCTCCCTTCTCGGGTTTACGCGTTATGGATTCGCCGCCGGCGCAGCGATTCCTCTTTCTGAAAGGGGCTCTTAGGGAACGTGACGTTCCCGTCGTCTCCCTCACGTCTCTCCCCCCGGACCCGCACGGGATCCGCACCCCCGCCTCCCCCCGGGTCCTTTATGCGTCCCTCCCGCAGGTCAGGCCGCAGCGGGCTGCGGCGTCACCGAGCCCGCGGCCCGCTCCGCGGCCGCCTTCTCCCCCGCGGCCTTCGCCGCCGCGAGGGTCACCGTCGAGCCGAGCACGCCTAAGGCCAACGCCGCGAGGGCGACGCCGGCGCCGGTCTCCTCGATGCCCAGCGCCTTGTCGACCGAGACGGCGCCGGGGCCGCCGTCGACGATCAGCAGCAGGGCGGCGATGATCGTCAGGTTGTACTCGTAGCCGCCGCCGGTCGACCAGAAGCCGTTGCTCCAGTGCACGGTGCGGATCGCCGTCGTCATCGTCCCGATCAGCGAGGCGGCGGCGAGCGGGGTGAAGGCGCCGAGGGCGATCGCGGCACCGCCGAGGGTCTCCGAGAGCGAGGCCGCATAGGCGTTCGTCTTGGGCGGCGCGAGGCCGAGTTTCTCCATCATCCCAGTGGTCCCGTCGATGCCCGGGCCGCCGAACCAGCCGAAGAGCTTCTGGGTGCCGTGGCCGATGAACATGGCGCCGATGAACAGGCGGGCGAGCAGTCGGGCGAACTTCATGGGCGTACCTCCAGGCGAGCCTCCGCACCCTTCCCGCCGGGCGGGCCGAGCGGGTGCGTGCGCAAGGAAACTATTTACGGGGAAACTATTATGCCGAAGCGCTCAGCCCGGCGTCAGCTGCAGTACCCGCCACGGCCCCTCGCCGCACATCGGCTGCGTCTCCCCCGCCGCCCAGCGCGCCTGCAGGTCGGCGTAGTGCGGGCTCGCCGGGTGTCCTGACTCGCCGCTGAACATCTGCCAGCGGGAGCGGTCGGGGTCGGTCGGGTCGGCGACCATCCGCCAGCTCGGCGCCCAGACGGCCCGGTAGGGGTCGTTGGGGTCGTAGGCGATCTGGCAGACCGTCTCCTGGGCGCCACCCGCCCGCACCTGTCGGTTCAGCAGCCGGTGGAGGACCGGGTTGGCCTGGCCGAGCGCGTGCGGGAACTCCATCTCGTGCACGTCGCCCCAGCGCCAGGCGCCGGGGTCGGGGCCGAAGCGGTCGGTGAGGTCGTCGAGCGCGCCCGCCAGCGCCTCCAGCACGAGTCCATCCCAGGGCCGCCCGATCAGCTCGTCGTCGGCTTCCTCCCAGAGGTCCATCAAGTGCGAGTGCCAGCGCCACGGTGAGGTGATGTGGGGAGTGAAGCCGTTGTCGGCGCGGTCGAGCCAGCGCTCGATCAAGTCGCGGTCGCCGATCGCCGCCCGCGCCACCTCGCGGCCGAGCCGCAGGAGGAAGCCCTGGTAGATCGTCCCGGCGACGGTCTCGGTGTCGAGCCGACCGTCCCAGGCGCGCAGCCGCTCGATCGCGGCGCGCTCGCGCTGGCCGGGCGGGTGCAGGCGGGAGAGCCGGCGCGCCGCCTCGAGGCCGGGCAACGAGAGCACGTCGGTCTGCATCGCGGCGAACCCGTCGAGGTCGTGTCTCTCCTTCTCCAGCAGCATCTCCTCGATCCGCTTGGCACGGAAGCCGTCGAGCCATTCGGAGGTGATGTGGTGCGGGTAGTCGTCGCCGACGATCCGGTTGTTGGCGGTGACCAGGTAGCCCGACTCGGGGTCGGTCACCTCGGGCAGGTCCTCGTAGGGGACCGTCCCCTCCCACTCGAACTCGCCGGTCCAGCCCGGCTTCGGCAGGTCGGCGACACCGCCCTGGCGGAGCGGCAGCCGGCCGATCAGCTTGTAGCCGATCGAGCCGTGGCGGTCGGCCCAGATCACGTTCGAGGCGGGCGAGGTATGGCCGCCGACCAGCTCCACGTACTCGGCCCCGGAGGTGACGTCGAGCAGGTCGAACATGCCGCGGAAGGCGGTCGGTTCGCGCAGCGTCTGCCAGGCGAGGGCGAGCGGCTCGGCGTCGTCGGCGCCGAGCGCCTCGTTGACGATCGGCCCGTGGTGCGTCTCCCGTATCTCGAGCGAGACCGGCTGGTCGCGCCCCTTGACGACGATCTCCTCGGTCCGCGTCGCCAGCGGCAGCCACTCGTCGCGGAAGAGGTAGCGGTCGCCCTCGATCCGCTCGATGAAGAGGTCCTGGACGTCGCCCATCACGTTGGTGATCGTCGAGCAGACCTCGTTGCCCTGGCCCATGTAGATGCCGGGCATGCCAGGCAGCGAGGCGCCGCGCAGGAAGCGCTCGCCGCAGCGCAGCTCGAGCTCGTGCCAGATCGGCGGCATGCTCGGCGGCAGGTGCGGGTCGCCGGCGATCAGCGGCATGCCGGTCACCGAGCGCTCGCCGGAGACCGCCCAGTTGTTGGAGCCGCTCGCCTCGGTGGCGAAGCCGAGTGCCCCCCGCACCGCGTCGATCTGCTCGACCAGCGGCAGGCCCTCACCGTTCCAGGCGGCCTGTTCGACGATCGGGTTGTCGCGCGGGTAGGCCGGGTCGAGGCGGGCGGTCAGCTCGGGGCCGAGGGCGCGGACCATGTCGGCGCGCAGCAGCTCGCGCTCCCAGTTGGTCGAGAGGCCGAAGGCGAGGAGCTTGCCGAGGCTGAGGACGTCGACCGGCGTCCACGGCTCCCACTCCAGACCGAGCAGCCGCATCTCGAACGGCGGCGCCTTGGCCGCCGCGGCCCCCGCGTTCACCCCATCGCAGAAGTGCTGGAGGAGCGCCCGCAGCTCCGGATCGAGCGCCTCCGCCTCCCGTTCGGCGGCGCGCCGGATGCCGAGCGTGCGCAGCAGCCGGTCGACCGGGATCGTCGAGGAGCCGGCGAACTCGGAGAGCCGACCGCTCACCACCCGCTGGTAGAAGTGCATCTGCCAGAGCCGGTCCTGCGCGTGGACGAAGCCCTGGGCGAAGTGCATGTCCATGCGCTCCCCGGCCTCGATGTGAGGGACGCCCCAACGGTCCCGCCGCACCGCAACCGCGCCGCGCAGGCCCGGCACGGAGAGCGTGCCCTCTTCCTGGGGCAGCGCCCGTCGGGCGAGGCGCTGCCAGGCGATTCCGACCGAGGCGGCCGTGATCCCGGCGCCGGCGACGCTCGCCAGCAGCCCCGCCTTGGCCACCCGCTTCACGTTCACCCCTGCCATCGGGACATCTTGGCAGACCCTGGCCGGCCGGCCAGTTTTGCCTTGCAGAACTTTTTTTGGCCAGCGCAACTCGACAGGTCGGTCCCGGTTTTGCAAATCGAAATGAAACTTCTGAAAGCAATACTTCTCGTCCCCGTCCTCCTCGCCCTGCTCGCCGGCACCGCGCTCGCGAAGATCGCTCCGCAGCACTCGGGCGTCGACCCCAGCTTCGGCCGCGGCGGCACGATCGCCGTCTCGGTCCCGAAAGGCTTCGGCGAAGGGCCGCTCCAGATGGCGACCGCGCCAAGCGGCAAGTCCTACGTCCTCGACGGCTCGCTCCTCTACGCCTTCGGCGCCAACGGCCTCCCCGACCACGGCTTCGGCGACAACGGGCACGTCCAGGTCGCCGCGGCGGCCGGCGAAACCACCGAAGTCAACGGCCTCGCCGTCGACGCCCAGGGGCGCATCCTCGCCAGCGGCTCGGTCAACCCGACGCCGGGAGTGCCGAGCGCCTATGTGCCGCCCCAGCCTCTCGGCTACCTGTACCTCCCGGCGCCGTCGAATGCCTTCGTGATCAGGCTCCTGCCCAACGGGGAACGGGACCCGACCTTCGGCGGCAGCGGTGAGATCGACGTCACCGTGACCCCGGCCGCTTCCCGCTCGCCTTACACCACTCTGCACACCAACACTCCGATCGTCCGCGGCGATCGCCTCGCGATCGTAGGCGGCGAACAGCCGATCCTCGGCGGTTCGTACTACTACCACGGCTACATCTGCTACGGCGGTGCCATCGAAGCTCTGGCATTCGTCGCACCGATCGACCCCGCCGGGCCAGCCGTCCAGAACCTTGCGCCGACGACCTATACGGAAGTCCCGCAGAGCGGCATCAGCGATTTCGCGACGATGCCCGGTGGCAACCTGGCCGCAGTCAGCAACTCTTCCAACGGCTGCCCCCCGCGAGGAGCGCCATGGACCACGACGCTCTCGGCCCTCACCTACAGCGGTAGTCCGGTGCCTGCCCTCGATCCCGGCCGTCCCCGGCTGGTGCTCAGCTCGCTCGTGGTCGACGCCATGGGACGCTTCCTCGGACTGGAAATGCCGACCGAATCCAGCACGACCCAGGGCTGGAAGCTCGACCGACTGTTGCCGAACGGCGTCTTTGACACGGCCTTCGGCAGCAATGGCGGCGTCCCGCTGAAGAAGTTCGGCGAAGAATCGGTCGGCGCCTTGGTGCTCGGCGCGAAGGAACGTCCGGTGATCGCCGGCGGCGACACGAAGTTCCGCCTCGTCCGCCTCGGCACCAAAGGCAAAATCGACCACAGCTTCGGCGATCACGGCTGGGTCGAAGTCGGCTTCGGGCCGGGCACGAAGGCGAGTCCGGCCGCGATGACCATCGATGCCAAGGGCCGCCTGCTGGTGGCCGGCCGGATGACGAGCTCCGCACTGAAGAGCGGCGAAGGCATCGGCCTCAGCCGGATACAACCGACCGAATAGGAAATCGAGAACCGGACATGAAACACCTGAAAGCGCTCCTCCTCGTCCCCGTCCTCCTCGCCCTGCTGGCGGGCACCGCCTTCGCGAAGGGGACCAAGCCGCAGGCCGGGCTCGACCCCAGCTTCGGGCGCGGCGGCAGCACCACGGTCGCCGTGCCGAAAGGCGAAGAGCCGATCCACGGCTTCGTGGTCGCCGATGACGGCCGGGTCTACGTCCTCCGGGCCTCGAACCTGTTCGCCTTCGAACCCGACGGCAAGGTCGCCCGCGATTTCGGCAAGAACGGCCGGATCACGGTCAAGCCGGCCATCGGCGAAGGCGAACCTCGGGCCCTGGCCGTCGATTCGAAAGGTCGCGTCCTGGTCGTCGGTTCGACCTATCTGGGCACTCAGAGACGGACCGGCGCGCAACCGTTGACGGCCGAATCAGCCGAAATCGTCGATGCCTACACGGTCCGACTCCTTCTTGAAGGCAGCCGCGATGTCACCTTCGGCAATGGCGGTGAGGTCGACACCGATTTCGGCCTGCCACGAGCCGCGGCCGGATTCGAAAAACCGAGCGTCTGGGCCACCTCGATCGCCGTCGACTCCCAGGACCGTCCGGTCATCGGCGGCGCCTACATGAACAGCCCCGAGCTCTGCAGCGGGTACCTCGCCGGCACCCGGGCTCCGTTCGTCGGCCGGCTGACCGCCTCAGGAGCGGTCGACCCGACCTTCGCCGGCGCGGGCCATGCGTTCCCTGCCGGACCCGGCGAAGTCACGGCGCTCGCCCAGACGCTCGGCGGGGGTCTGGCGACGCTCAGCCGCGGCTGGTCGTGTGGAGCCAGAAGCGAAGAAGAACCGTCGCACTTCAGTGCCTTCACCGAAACCGGCGAAGCGAGTCCGAGCCTCGATCCGACCCGCCCCTCGTTCTACATGACGTCGGCGATGACGATCGATCCCGAGGGCCGCATCCTCGTCCTGCAGCGTCCGCCCTTGGGCTCTGAACAGCAGGGGACCCTGGTCCGCCTCCAACCGAACGGCGACCTCGACACCAGCTTCGGCCAGAACGGAGGTGTCGCTTATGCCGGCGGCTTGTCAGGGCTGGGATCGTCGTTCACGGTCGACGCCAAGAGCCGCCCGATCCTCGCCGGCGGGACGGAACAGATCGAAGTGAAGCGCCTGCGCGTGAACGGAAAGATCGACAGGGGCTTCAGTCCCAACGGCCGACTGACGGAAAAGGGCGCCCGCGCCGAAGGAGTGGCGCTGGACGCCCGCGGGCGGATCTACACTGTGGACACGGTCCTGAGCTCGACGCTGAAGACCGGCGTCGGCGTGCAGGTAACCCGCTTCCTCCCGGGCAGCTGAGGCGGGCAGGGCGCGCCCCGTCGGGAGCGCCCTGCCATCGGCTCAGCCCGGACCGATGCCGGGGCTGGTCCCCGCCGCCATCCCGAGCAGCGAGTTCGTGATCAGTCCTTCCGGTTCATAGCTCCACATCTGCGACGCGTTGGTCTGGAAGGCGATCTCGAACGGGTGGACCGGCGCCGCCGCGGTCGGGGACCCTTCCGAGAACCCGACCACGCTCGGGGCGGTGCCCGCCGCCATCCCGTAGCCGGTGCTGGCCACCGTCCCAAAGGGCATGTAAAGCCACAGCTGCCCGGTGTTCGCCTGGAACGGGGTCTCGAACCGTCCCGCACCGCTGGCGATCGAGGCGATTCCGGGACTGGCATGGGCCGCCATCCCGTAGCCGCTGAGGGTGGTCGCGCCGGCCTCGTTGTAGAAGGTCAGTTCGCCACCGAGGCGGTTGACCGCGACGTAATACGAGGATTCGCCGAACTCGTGGTCGGTCGCCGTCACCGCCGGGCTGCTGCCAGGTTCCAGCGCGATGCCGGTGTTGGCCTGCGAGGCGTGCGGTTCCCAGACGTGCAGCGTGCCGTCGGAACCGTGGTAGGCGACGACGTAGTTGCCGTTGTACTTTCGGGTGATGGCCGGGCTGGTGCCCGGTTCCATCGCGTATTCCGAATTGATCACTTCACCACCGGGCACGTAGAGCCAGAGCTGGTGGGCATTCGACTGGAACGCGATCGCCCCGCTTTCGAGCTGGGCGATCGCCGGGCTCGTGCCGGCCGCCATCCCGTAGCCGGTGTTCACCCCCCCGGACGCCGGGTTATAGATCCAGAGGGTTCCGGTGTTCGCCTGGAAGGCGACGTCATAGGTGCCACTCACCTGCCCCACGGCCGGACTGGTCCCGGCGGCCATCCCGTACAGCGTGTTGACGGCGCCGCCCCCGCGGGTCCAGGTGAACAGCTGCGAGGTGTTGGCCTGCAGGGCGACGGTCGGCGTCGGCCACCTGGGGACGCCCTGGAGTTCCTCGAACGCGAACCAGGCCTTGCGGAAGTTGCCGACTTCGTCACGCAGGCCGGACCGATAGGCCCAGTTCGTCCCGAAGGCGCTGTCGCGGTAGTTGTAATAGTCGATCGCGGTCAGGTTGAGGCTCGCTTCATTGGCGTTGAGCCAGTTCACGCATTGCTTCATCGAGGTCGCCGCCGCGCTTTCGGTGATCGCGTATGCGGGTTCGCGTTCGACCGGCCAACCGAACTCCGTGATCGCCAGCGCCTTCGCGCTCGACGAGGCGGCCGTGAGGTCGGCACGCATCGCATTGACGGCGTTCTGGAGCGCTTCGAGCCGGTTCGCCGCGCCGAGCCCATAGGGATGGAAACCGGCGCCGGTGAAGGCCGTTTTGCCGGAGGCTTTGATCGCCGCCGCGAGAAACGTGCCGAAAGATTCTTCGGTCGGGGCACCGTAGAAGGACAGGAGCCCGCCGATCAGGACGCGGGTCGGCTGCCCCCCGAAGCTTTCCGAGGTGCTCTGGACGACCGGGCCCGCCCAGCCGAGGAACCCGCCGTACTGGGTGCCTACCGCCGCCGCGTTGGACGGATTGGTCCCGGCGTTGGGCTCGTTCCAGAGTTCCCATTCCTGCACCGGCAGGTAGGGGACTCCGGGGTGGGTCGACCAGAAGACGCCGTTGTAGCCGTAGCGCCGCACGGCTTTGCGGGCGAATTCCGACCAGGCCGGCTGTTCTTCGGCATTGGGGAAGCTGGTCCCTTTGCCGGTGTGACCGTGGAGGACGACCTGAATGCGGACCCCAGCCTTGGCCGCGGCTTCGAAGGTCGTGTCGTAGCCGCTGAAGTTTTCCCCGTTGCTCGAGAATTCCGGGAGGACCGGCAGACGAAGCAATTTGGCGCCGGACTTGCCGATCACGGCGAGGTCTTCCGGCTTCGAGTAAGTCTCGCTGTACTGCATGCCCAGTGGCGCCGCCGCGGCCGTCGCAGCACGGATCCCCAACACCGCCAAGAGGGCGACCACGACCAGCGTCGTGATCGCCGCACTCGTCCATCTACTACTCGAACTGGTCGATATCTTCCTGCATGTCCGGCCTCCTTCGAAGAAAACGGAATGGTCACGGACCGCTGTATAGCAAGGAGAGTCTTGAGTGTATGAATTTCGTGTATAAACGTCTACTCGACCAGGTCGAGCGGCAGGCGGTCTTCGGCGGCGAGCTTTTCGAGGTGGGCCTCCATCGCCATCGCCGCCATCGGCAGGAGCTCGACCGGGACGTCGTCCCAGACCACGGCGAGGAGGGCGGCGCGGGAGCGCTCGCCGTCGTCGAGGGCGGTAACCAGCCTTCGCTCCCGCTCTAGTCGGTGATTGACGTATTCGGCCAGTTTCGCCTCCGGGTCGGTGATCCAGGGGCCGTGCCCGGGGCACATCAGCGCCAGGCCCTCGGCCTGCAGCAGCGCCAGCGAGTCCATGAAGGCGGCGAGCGAGTTGCCGCCCGGGGGGACGATCGTCGAGCCGAGGCCGAGGACCAGGTCGCCGCAGAAGCAGACGCCGTCGGCGCTCAGGTAGACGACGTGGTCGGCGGCGTGGCCGGGGGTGGCGAGGGCGCGCAGGCCGCCGTGCTCCTCGCCGTCCTCGGCGAGGACGACCGGGGCGCCGAGCTGGTCGGCGCCGGAGATGTGGTCGATGTGGGAGTGGGTGACGAGGACGGTGCCGATGCCGCCGCGCTCGGCCGCCGCGGCGCGGACGGCGTCGAGATGGCCGGCGTCCTCGGTCCCCGGGTCGATCACCACGCAGGGGTCGGCGCCGTAGACGTAGGTGTTCGTCCCTTCCAGCGTCATCGGCCCCGGGTTCGGGGCAAGGACCCGGAGGATCTCGGGATGGCCGGGAGCGGACTCGGTCATCTGTGCGATTAAGCCGCCTATGACCGGCTCAAGTGCACGGTCGGCCGGGGCACCATCACAAAAGTCAGTCTTCGACCTCGGCGGCGATCGCCGCGCGGGCATCGGCGGGCTCCAGCACCACCAGGTCGCCGGCGCCGCGGAGGATCTCCCGCACCAGCCAGGCCTTGCCCGCGTAGGGCAACTCGACCACGACGGCGCCGTCGGCGAGCTCCTCGACCACGGTCCGCTCCTCGCGCAACCAGCGGGCGCGCTCGGGCGAGACCCAGACCCGCGCCACCTCGGCGGCGGGGACCTCGCCGTGGGTCATCCAGCCCTCGACCCGGGCGAACTCCTCGATCTCCGGCCGCGGCTCGAAGCGCTCGCCGGTCATCTCCGCTTCCTTGATCCGGTCGAGCTTGAAGTGGCGGACGCCGTCCTTCTTCAGGTCGTAGGCCTCGACGTACCAGCCCTCGCGACCGTTCTGCAGGCGGTAGGGCTCGATCCGCCGGGTGTTCAATTCGTCCTCGTTCTCCTTGTAGTAGGAGAGCTCCAGCACCTTCGAGTCGGCGATCGCCTGGTTCAGGAGGCGCGCGACGCTCGCGTCGCCGCCGCCCGCGGGGACGATCTCGAGGCCCTCCTCGGAGGGATCGTGGCCGAGCGCCTTGACGATTTTCTCGCGCGCCTTCTCCAGGTTCGACTGCGGCAGGTGGTCGCCGAAGAGGTCGATCGCGGCGATCAG
>DATEDJ010000055.1:0-6106 GCA_035281725.1 Solirubrobacterales bacterium | reverse complement strand
CCGCCCGGCCTCGACGACAAGCGGCTCACCTCTTGGAACGCGCTGGCGGTCGCGGCGCTGGCCGAGGCGGGCGCCGTGCTCGGCCGCGACGACTACCTGGAGGCGGCGGGCGCCTGCGCCGAGTTCATCCTCGGCACGATGCGCGACGACGACGGCCGCCTGCTGCGCACCTACAAAGACGGCCGCGCCCACCTGAACGCCTACCTCGAGGACCACGCCTTCATGGTCGAAGCGCTCCTCGTCCTCTACGAAGCCGACTTCGACCCGCGCTGGTTCGCCGCCGCCCGCGCCTTGGCCGAGACGACGATCGAGCGCTTCGGCGACCCCGAGCGCGGCGGCTTCTTCTCCACCTCGACCGACCACGAGAGGCTGATCGCCCGCCGCAAGGAGATCGGCGACCACCCGATCCCGGCCGGCAACAGCGCCGCCGCCCTCGGCCTGCTGCGACTGGCGGCGCTGAGCGGCGAAGCGCGCTACGCCGAGCAGGCCCGCAGCGTCCTCGCCCTCTTCGGCGACCCCGCGATCAGCCATCCCGACTCCTTCGCCCACTTCCTGCGGGCGCTCGACTTCGACCACTCCTCGACCCGCGAGGTGGCGCTGGTCGGCGGCGATCTGAGCGCGCTCGAAGGGGTCGTGCGGGCGACCTTCCGGCCCAACGTCGTCGTCGCCGCCGGGCCGGCGGGCGCGACCGAACCGCCGCTGCTCGACGCCCGCACCGAAATCGGCGGCGAGCCCGCCGCCTACGTCTGCGAGGGCTTCACCTGCAACCAGCCGGTGACCGACCCTTCGGCACTGGAGCGCGAACTCTGAGCCGGCGCCTGCCGGTGTCCTCGGTCGCTCGCGTACAGAGCACGCCACGCTCCCTGCGTCCTTGGCAGCTCCCGGCTCAGAACTCGCGGACTTCGTCGAGGACGACTCTGCCGCCTACTTCCGCGCGTCCTTCCCGCAGGTATTTGGCGTCGAGGCGTGAGCCGCGCCCCTGGAGGATCTCGATGTCGCGCTCGAGCGCACCTGCCAGGCAGATCGCCGCTGAGCCGGTCGCCTCGTCCTCGCCGATCCCGTCCTCGAGCGAGAAGCAGCGCGAGCGCATCGTCCCCTCGGCATCGTCGACCCAGGCCCAGACGCAGGCGAGTTCCTCGCCCTCGGGCGGCTCGGTGGTCTCCTCGACCGCGAGCGCGTCCTCGAGCTGGATCAGCTTCCAGTCCGGGCCCCACTCGGGGCGGGCGGCGACGAAGGTGAGGCCGCCCTCGACGCGCACCGCGACCTCGCCCGCGGGCGGGCGCAGGATCGAGACGGCCTCTCGCTCCTTGCCGAGCAGCCAGGCGGTGCCGACGCTCGGATGGCCGGCGAAGTCCAGCTCGAAGCCGGGGGTGAAGATCCGCATCCGGCCGCTCGCGGCGTCATCGACGAAGACCGTCTCGGAGAAGCCGAGCTCCGTGGCGACGTCCTGGCGCCGCTCCTCCGGGACCTCCTCGCCGTCGAGGAAGACCCCGAGCGGGTTGCCGAATCTCCACTGGGCGTCACAGAAGACGCGTAGAACGTGCAGCTCCGCCATTTACCCTCTCTCCTGCGTCACAGGATCGGCAGGAAGTTTTCGATCTCGTAGGGGGTGACCTGGACCCGGTAGTCATCCCATTCCTGCCGCTTGATCTCGACGAAGCGGCGGAAGGTGTGCTCGCCGAGCGTGCGCAGCACCAGCTCCGAGTCGGCGGCGACCTCGATCGCCTCACCGAGCGTCGCCGGCAGCTGCTCGATCCCCTGGTGCGAGAGCTCCTCCTGCGAGAGGTGGTAGAGGTTCTGCTCCATCGGCTCCGGCAGCTCGTAGCCCTTCTCCACCCCTTCGAGCCCGGCCTGCAGCATCCCGGCGAAGCAGAGGTAGGGGTTGGCGGCCGGGTCTGGGCAGCGCAGCTCGGCGCGGGTCGCCGACTCCTTGCCGGGGTGGTAGAGCGGCACCCGGATCAGGGCCGAGCGGTTGCGGCGCGACCAGGCCAGGTAGACCGGCGCCTCGAAGCCGGGCACCAGCCGCTTGTAGGAGTTGACCCACTGGGCGAAGAGCGGCGAGATCTCGCGCGCATGCTTCAGCTGTCCGGCGATGAACGACTTCGCGATCGGCGAGAGGAAGTACGGGTCGTCGGCGTCGTAGAAGGCGTTTTTGCCGCCTTTCGAGAGGCTCTGGTGCACGTGCATCCCGGAACCGTTCTCGCCGAAGAGCGGCTTCGGCATGAAAGTCGCGTGATAGCCGTATTTCAGCGCGTACTCCTTGACCACGATGCGGTAGGTCATGCAGTCGTCGGCCATTTCGAGCGCGTTCTTGTAACGCATGTCGACCTCGTGCTGGGAGGGCCCGACCTCGTGGTGGGTGTACTCGACGTGGATGCCGAGTTTCTCCAGCGCGAGGACGGTCTCGCGGCGCAGGTCGGAGCCCGCGTCGAGCGTGGTCAGGTCGAAGTAGCCGCCCTCGTCGAGCACCTCGGGCACGCCCGACTCCGGGTTCGAAGAGCGGAAGTAGAAGTACTCCAGCTCGGGGCCGATGTTGTAGGCGTCGAAGCCCATCTCCTCGGCCCGCTTCAGCGCCCGCTGCATAATCCAGCGCGGGTCGCCCTCGTACGGTCCGCCGCCGGGCACGCGGATGTCACAGAACATGCGCGCAACCGCGTCCTGCTCCTCCGGGCGCCAAGGCAGCAGCGCGAAGGTGGTCGGGTCCGGGACCGCCAGCATGTCGGACTCCTCGATCGGGTTGAAGCCGGTGATCGAGGACCCGTCGAAGCCCATCCCGCCTTCGAAGGCGTCGTCGAGCTCGGAGGCGTTGACCGAGAAGCTCTTCAGCTGCCCGAGGACGTCGGTGAACCAGAGGCGGACGAAGCGGACGTCGTGCTCTTTGACGAGCTTGATGACATCCTCGGCGGTCTGCGGTCGGTCTGCCATTGGTCGGGTTGCCTCCTTGGCTCTGGGCGCGGTGAAGCGGCAACGATAGGCGAATGGCGCGTCGGTTGAACCGGCTGGGTGCAGATCGCCGTATATCGGGTAGGTACTGGCCGTTTCAGCCAGCTTGAAACCACTCACAAATGTCGGTATAACTTACGACACGTAAGTAAGCGGCTCAAAGTAAAGTAAAGGCCACGTAAAGGCTCTGTAAAGCGATATTCCCCCCGCCAATCCACGAGCCAGAGACGAGAAGCAAGTTGACGGTAAAAACGGCAGTAAGCAGGTTCCAGATCCACGATGAGTTGACGGCGCCCGACGAGAGCGCCCCGCTGATCAAGTCCATCCAGGCGGCCGGCGGCGCGGTCACCAAGTTCGTCGGCGTCCTCGCCGGCGCTCCTGCCGTCCTCCGGGCCTACACCCGCATGCG
Organism: Solirubrobacterales bacterium; assembly: GCA_035281725.1. Taxonomy (GTDB): domain Bacteria; phylum Actinomycetota; class Thermoleophilia; order Solirubrobacterales; family 70-9; genus VAYN01. Next base: position 2,754 of record DATEDJ010000055.1, on the reverse strand, counting down.
CTCCGAGCTCCGTGGCGGCGTCCTCCCCCAGGCGACCCGCGAGCGGATCGCCCTGGCTGTCGCCGAGCACCGTGAGGACAGCTACAGCATCGCCCAGCACGCCAAGTCGGCGCGTCGTGCCGGGCTCGGCCTCGACGAGGTCTCCCGCGCCCGGTCCTTCAGCTCCGCCGACCCGAAGGAGGCGGCCCTCCTGCTCTACCTGAAGGAGGCGCTCGACGCCGAAGGTCCCCCGCCCCTTCACCTTCACGAGGAGGCGCGCGAGATCGGCTGGACCGACGAGGAGATCCTCGAGGCGGTCGGCCACCTGGCGCTCAACGAGTTCCAGAGTCTGATCGCGAGCGCGGCGGCGCTCCCCCAGGACCAGGCGACGCCGCGGGTCCTCCCCTCGGCTGCCTAAGCCGAAGACCACCAGGAATTGAACGAGGCCCGGCGCGTGAGCGTCGGGCCTTTGTCGTTCAGCCTTCCTCGACCAGGGTCGCCGTGTAGAGGAGGCGGGCAGTGGCGTACTTGCAGCCGTAGGTGGCCCGTTTGCCGACCACCTCCTGCGGCTGGCCCTGGCGGATGTCGGTCGAGTTGGTGCAGGTGCCGGGCGAGCGGCTGGCGCGCCAGACGTTGGTGGCGCTCAGCCCCTGGGAGAAGATCGGCGCCCAGGTCGGCACGGTGATGCCGATGATGTCGCCCTTTTCGACCTTCAGCGAGGCGCCGAATTTGACCGTCTGCCCGAGGTAGGGCGTCAGCACCTTGACCGCGCCCTGCCGCCGCAGGTTGTAGCGCGGCGGGTTGGTGCCAGGGACGCGGCGGAGGATCGCGAGCCGGGCCTCCGGCGGGGTGCCGAAGAAGCCGTTGAAGAAGCTGCGCTGGCTGTTGGTCGGCTGGGCCAGGGTGAGGGTCCAGGACTTGATCGTGCCTTCGGTCTGGACCAGGAACGGGTTCTGCGCCTGGCCGTTGGAGACCTGGAAGCCGGTGACGCTGCCGACCGCCTGGCAGGGAAGGTCCGGGCAGGACGGGTCGGGGGTGCTCGAGGTGCCGCCGAGGGTGACGGTCGTCTTTTCGACCGGGGCGGCGGTCGCCACGGCGGCGATCGCGATCACCGCGACGAGGGCGCCGGCGACGACGATGGCGACCCGTCGACCCCGCCGCAAGGGCGCGGTGAAACCACGGTGGGAAGTCCTCGGCATCGGTACGGCTCCTCTCTCGAAACGGCTACTGAGCAGGGAACCTTAACCACCGAGAGCGGAGAAAGATGCGCTGCCGAGGTCCGTTCGAGGGCTGCTAGATGCCCTTGGAGGCGTATTCGATCGCGATCGCGTAGCGGATCCGACCGATGCCTTCGAATTCCAGCGCTTCGGCGGCGGCCGAGGTGAGGTCCCAGGCGCGGCCTTTGATGTAGGGGCCGCGATCGATCACCGGGGCGACGATCGAGTGGCCGTGCCAGACGAACTTCACCGGGGTGCCGCAGGGAAGCGTCTTGTTGGCGACACCGATCGTCGACGGGCGGAGCACCTGCCCACAGGCGGTCGAGCGCCCCCACATGCTGATGCCGCCGTACCAGCTGGCGCCGGCGTAGCGGTAGGGGGTGAAGGAGAGTTCGGCTTCGTCGAAAGCGGTGGTGGTGGTCGTTTCGGTGGCTTCGGCCGGGATCGGCACGGCGCTGGCGGCCCCACCGGTCGCAGCCTCCGAACGCGGCGCGACGAGCAGCGCAAAAGCGGCGACGAAGACCGCGAGGCCGAGGGTGATCGAGAAGTTGGTTTTCCGCGCTTGGCGGTGGGGGGAGTCGTTCATGTCTCTTTCGGGGCGCTTGCGGGGTTAGCTGACGGGCTCGCGCTGAAAGAGCTGCGCTACGCCGGCCGACGCCGGCGACTCGCCCCAACTAATTGGGTCCCCCGCTCTTCGCGATATGTAGGCGAAGATTCAGCGGAAGTTGGCGGCAGATTAGCAAACGCTAAGACAGAAAAATTGCCGTCGCGCCGGGCGCCACTCTCAGCGCGCTCGCAAAGAGCGCCTTTTTTGATCGTCCGTTGGCGCCAGGAGCCGGATTCCTGCATGCGATGCTGCGCCCATATAGGAAAGCCCCGCCGAGGCGGGGCTTTCCGACAGCGAGCCTGTAAGCCGGATCCTGTCGCGAGCGGACATCTATCTCGCCGGGCCGGAGCCCTGGCGGGGCGCCGAAGCGCACCTGCGACCTACCTGGACCTCGCCGAGCCGGGTCGACGGTCCTGCTTGGCCTTGCACCGGGCGGGGTTTGCCTGGCCGCCGTGTCACCACGACGCCGGTGCGCTCTTACCGCACCTTTTCACCTTTGCCTGTACGCGGCTCACGTGTGGCCGCGCCATCGGCCGTGTGTTTCTGTGGCACTTTCCCGCGGCTTTCGCCGGGTGGGCGTTACCCACCGCCCTGCCCTTTGGTGTCCGGACTTTCCTCGAGGCGGATTTCTCTCCGCCCCGCGTCCGCTTGGCTCGCCCTAAAGATGGTAGACCGCGATCGGGCCGCTGCAAACTGGTGGGGCCGCGGAGGGCTCGAAGGACCGGCGGCGTCCGCGCGGCGGACGCCCGGGGCCGGGCGGACGGCGGGCAAGGGACGCGGCGGGCGGGTGGCCGACGGGGGCCGGGTGAGGGACGCCGAGGGACCCGGCCTCTCGGCGGCGACCCGGGCGGGCTGAGGCCGCCGCCGAGAGGGCCGGGTCCGTGGGGATGTGCATGAGACGCCGGGGAGGCGTCACGGGGACGGGAGGATCGTCACGGAGACGCGCGGAAC
>DATEDJ010000054.1:0-25043 GCA_035281725.1 Solirubrobacterales bacterium | reverse complement strand
CCCGAGCTTCGTGATGTCGAACTCCTTCACCAACCAGGTGATCGCCCAGATGGAGATCTTCACCCGGCCCGAGGAGTTCGAGGCCAAGGAGGTCTACATCCTCCCCAAGCACCTCGACGAGAAGGTCGCCCGCCTGCACCTCGCCGCCCTCGGCGTCGACCTCACCGAGCTGACCCCCGACCAGTCGGCCTACCTCGGCGTCCCGGTCGACGGCCCCTACAAGCCCGACCACTACCGGTACTGATATGGCGACCGGTTACCGACCGACGGCCGACCTCCAGTGGGCCGAGCGGAGCGCATTGGAGCACCCCTTCTGCGCTCGCTGGGCTACCGGGCAGCTGCACTTCCAGGACCTGGCGCTCTACGCCAGCGAGTATGAGCATGCCGTCACCGCGATCGCCGCGGCGGCGGCCCGGGTGGCGGCGCTCGACCCCACCCGGGCCGATTTCGCGGCGGAGAAGCAGCGCCGGGTGAGCTGCTGGCGCGACTTCAGCCGGGCGGTCGGCTGGGGCGGGATGGCGGCCTGGACCTACGCCGAGGAACCCCTGTCGGAGACGCTTGAATGCGCCGACGCGTGGCGAGGGGACGACACGCGGACCGTCGACGAGCATCTACGGATCCTGCGGGCCATCGACGCCATGCAGGGCGCCGTCGGCGAGGTGATGCTGAACGGGCTGTTGCGTCACTACGGATTCGAAGAAGGCCCCGCCACCGAGTACTTCCGTCTGCATACCGGGACCGTCGAGGAGCCACAGTCGGCAATCAACGAGGAGGTCAACCGGTCCTACTGGCTGCTACTCGACGGCGTCGAAAGCCTGGCCCGCCGCTGACCCCCAGGGATGTGACGGGGGTTTGCTAGCGTCATCCATCGGAGAGGTACCGCCGACCCGAAGGCATTCGAATAGTGAGGGAGACCACCGCAGTCGCCGACCGTTCACCGGCGTACCGGCAGATCGAAGATCTGATCGCCGCCGGCCGCTGCGTGTCCTTGGATGGGGGCGTCGGCACCGAGATCGCCCAGCGGGCGGGCGCCGGAGACGAGCTCGAGGAAAGCGCCTGGGCGACCCGCGTCTCGCTGACTGAACCGGAGACGGTGATGGAGGTACATCGGGCCTACCTCGCGGCGGGCTGCGATGTGATCACCACCAACACCTGGGGCCTCGCTTCTTGGCAGGGCGGCGCGACGACGATGAGCGAGCCGGGTCGCGCGCCGGTTCATTGGATCGACCTCGCCCGGGCCGCGTTGCGCCTGGCCAGGACGGCAGTCGAGGAGAGCGGCCGCGACGCCGCTGTCGCCTTCTCGCTGAACGGCGAGATCGAATCGTCCGACGCCGAGGAGTCGGTCCGCATCCTCGACCGGGTCTTCAAAGAGGGCCCCGCGCCGGACCTGATACTGCTCGAGACCCTGTCGGTCGTCCGGCCGTCAATGTACGCGACCGTCGAGGCGCTGCTCGAGACGGGCCTGCCGGTCTGGCTCTCCTTCCGGCGCTGCCGGCACGGGCTTTGCGGGGTCTATGGCGAGCACTGGGGCGGACCGGAAGGCGATGCGTTCGGCCGCGCCGCTCGCTCCTTCGAGGAACTCGGTGTGTCGGCGCTCCTCATCAACTGCGTGCCCCCTGACCACGTCGACGGCATGGTTCCGTTTCTGCGCGACTTCACCGACCTTCCGTTGGGGGTCTATCCGAACCTCGGCTACCTCACCGACGAAGGGTGGCAGTTCGACGACACGGTCGACGGCGACCGATATGCCGATCTTGTCCGCGGTTGGCGCCGTGAGGGTGCCCAGATCATCGGCGGTTGTTGCGGAGTACGCCCTCGGCACATTGAGGCGGCGAGGGCGGTGCTGGCGGAGGAACCGGCGGTCGCCGAGGGCGCCCCCAGCAAGGTGCCTGCGGCGACGCCTGAGCCGAGTCCCGGCCCCTGGGACGAGGCGGATCCGTGGCGCGATGAGCGCGGCCGCGACATCTTTCCCCTGCCGTTCCCGGATCTGACGATCGAGCCGGGGATCGAACCGCCCGATGAGGCGGCCCACCTCCTCTGGCGCCATCTCTTGCGCGAGGACCTTGGCGCCCACCAGCGCTGCCTCGACGTCGGCTGCGGCAGCGGCCTGCTCACCGTGCAGCTGGCCCTCAACGGGGCGTCCCACGTTCGGGCGATCGACATCGACCGGGCCGCAGTCACCGCGACGATGACCAACGCATACCGCAACCACGTCGAAGACCGCGTCAGCGCGGGCGTCGTCGATCTCTTCCCGTGGACGCCGGAGGAGCGCTTCGACCTGATCGTCGCCAACCTGCCGCAGAACCCTCGGAACCCGCTGAACGAGGTTGCCACCCATCGCCGCGTCGACTTCTGGGGGCGCGCCCTCTTCGATCAGCTGATCGCGAAGCTGCCACGGGCGCTGGCGCCTGACGGGGTCGCTTATGTCGTGCATCTGTCCCTCCTCTCACAGCGCTGGACCGCCTCGCTCCTTCGCGACGCCGGGCTCCGTGCCCGGGTCGTCGACTTCGCCGCCGTCCCGCTCGACGACATGGGTGGTGTCGATCCAGCGCAGATCGCCGCAGTCGAGGAGACGACCGACGCCTTCCACCTCGCTTTCGGTAACACCCAGACCGCGATTGCCTACCTGCTCGAGATCCGGCCCGGAGATCCGCAGTTCCAAACGCCGGGTAGTCGGCGCGGGCGCACCTAATTGGTACCACGAATCCAGCGGCCGAGAGCGCCTTCACTTCCTAGGCGGTGACCGTCAGCGGGAACGGGCGAGCCCGAGTTTCACCGCCAGCTGCAGCGCCAGCAGTTCCTCCTCGGCCAGGGTGAGAGCGGTTATCTCTTCGATCCGCTCGATTCGCTGACGCAGCGTATTCACGTGGATGAAAAGGCTGCGTGAGGTCGCGGCGACGTTCCGTCCTTGCGAAAGGTAGTTGTCCAGCGTCACCAGGAGTTGGGTGCTTCGTGCTCGGTCATAGGCGATGAGCTTCTCGACCGCGTCGCGGAGATGATCGCGTGGTCCACCCGAATCCAGCGCCTCGATCAGGTACCGGTAGGCGCCGGTGTCGCGATAGGCCACGGCGCTCTCCGCGGCGTCGATCAGGACGGCGATCCGCGTCGCGTCCGTGGCTTCCGCCAGCGCCTGGGTGATTCCCTCGACGCCACCCCGGGACTCGCTCACGCCGATCGCGACATCGCTCTCGATCACCACCCTCGATAACTCCTGGATCGCGACGGCCGCACTCGGAATGGGAGCTATCGCCCGCAGGGAGATGGTCGTGAGGTAGCAGAACGCCTGGGGCATCTTGGCCTTGATCGCTCGCTCGACCGCCTCCCCGTGCTCGGTCCAGGGCTGTGAGCTCCCGCCCTCGCGTGGACGTGCTTCGAGGACGATGTGAAGTCGCGTCAGGTCGAGCCCTGCTGACCGAGCCTTGGCCGCGGCCACGTCGAGGCGACCCTCGACCAAGGCATCGAAGAGATCGCGGGTGAGGTTCTCCTCGGTCAGCCGTTCGATCAGGTCGATCTTCTGGATCGCCAGCGCGACCTGCTGGGCCGCCGCGCGCAATAGCTCGGGGGCCGAGGCCTTCCAAGGCTCCGGCGAGAGGACGAGCAATGCTCCGGTCCGTCCCTCTTCAGCCTTCAGGGAGACGGAGTCGGTGGCGATGGGCGCCTCGTCGAGTCCAAGGTGGGCGGCGATTTCCTCGCGCACCGCCGGCACCGGCCCTTGCCGCAGCTCGAGCAGCTCGGTGACCAGCTCCGACTCGCCTTCCTCTTGCGCCGTCTTCACCTCCGGCGAGGCTGCGACCCGCCGGAGTTCTCCGCTCGTGTCATCGGCCTCGTACAGCACACAGCAGCCGGCATCGACGAGGTCCCGGATCCCGCCGGCGGCGAGTTCGAACAGCGAGCTGCGGTCGGTCACGGCAGCTACCTCGCGGCCCAGCAGCGAAAGCTTCGTCAGCGCCGTGACGCGCCCCTGGGCATCCTCGTAGAGGCGTGCGTTCTCGATCGCTCCGGCGACCAGCGCCGCCGCCCGTGAAAGTACGTTGATGATCCGCTCGTCGAACTCGCGCGGCGCCGCCGTGTGGAGGACGATCGCACCCAGGGACTCGCCCGCGCGCCGCGGGATCGGGACCGCGACCATCGACTGGAAGCGCTCCTCTTCGAGCTCGGGCACGTAGTGGGTTCGAGGGTCCTCGAGCGCGCCCTCGAGGATGAACGCGGGCTCGCCGCGCCGCGCCACCCATCCCGCCAGGCCCTCGTCGACACCGAACCCCACTCGTCCCACGAGGTGGGAGAAGACCGGCGACGCGGCCCGTAGCTGAAGGCGCTCGCCGTGGCGTAGGTAGACGAAGCAGGCGTGGCAGTCGGTTGCCCGGGTCAGCAGATCTACGACGCGGTCGAGGATGTGGGCAAGGTCGGGGCCAGAGGTGACGACCCCGACTACGGCCGAAAGCGTCTCGTTCTCGAGCCGCAGGCGCTCGAGCTCGCCGCCCGGATCGCCCGGTCGGCCGTCACCCGGCATCGGGCTCGCACGGGCGCTCAGAAGAGCTGCAGGTACCGGTCCAGCTCCCAACCCGTGATCTCGCTCTGGGCCCGTTGCCATTCCTCGCGCTTGATCCGCACGAAGTAGTCGACGTAGTCCTCGTGGCGGCAGGTTCCGAAGGCCTCACGCAGCACATCATCGCGCTCCAGTGCCCGCGTCGCGTCGAGCAGGTTGTCGGGGAGGAGCTCGATGCCGAGCTCGCGGCGGTGCTCTTCGGGCAACTCGTGGAGGTTGACGTCGGAGCTGGGGTCACCGGGAGCGAGGCCCCGCTCGATCCCGTCGAGACCGGAGGCGAGTAGTGCCGTCGCACCCAGATAGGGGTTGCAGGAGCCATCCACGCTGCGATCCTCGACCCGCCCGGGGGCGGGGATGCGGAGCATCTGGGTGCGGTTGTTGGAGCCGTAGCTGATGAAGATCGGTGCCCAGGCCGAGCCGCTCTGCGACCCGACCACGAGACGTTTGTAGGAGTTGACGCTCGGTGCGGTGAGGGCGATGTAGGCGCCCGCGTGGGCCTTCAGGCCGCCGATGAAGTTGTAGGCGAGCGGGGAGAGCCCGAGCTCGTTGGCGTCCGATCCTTCGCCGTCGGCGAAGACGTTCTCGCCGTCGCGCCAGAGGCTGATGTGGAAATGGCAGCCGTTGCCGGTCATGTGGGCGAACGGCTTCGGCATGAAGGTCGCGATCAGGCCGCGTTCCTGGGCGAGGGTCTCGACCATGTAGCGGAAGAAGATCGCCCGGTCGCAGGTGGTGAGGGCGTCGGCATAGCCGAAGTTCTGCTCGAACTGGCCATTGGCGTCCTCGTGGTCGGTGGCGTAGTTGTCCCAGCCGAGCGTGTCGAGGTGCCCGGCGACCTCGGTGACGAAGTCGAGGCTGCGGGTGAGCCCGCGCATGTCGTAACAGGGCTGCACCTGGGTGTCGAGCTGGTCGGCAACGGTGAGCGAGCCGTCCTCCTGGCGGCGCAGCAGGAAGTACTCGAGCTCGATGCCGATCTTCATCTCGAAGCCGAGCTCGGCTGCGCGCCGGATCTGGTTGCGCAGGATGGTGCGCGGACAGTAGGGCCACGGATTGCCTTCGACGGTAACGTCGCAGGCGAGGCGGGCGACGTCAGGACGCCAGGGCAGTTGCGTGTAGGTGGCCGGGTCGGGGATCGCGATCACGTCGGGATCGTTGGGCCGCTGGCCGATGTCGCCGGCGGCGAATCCTGCGAATCCCGCACCCTCCTCGAACAGATCCTCGAGATGGGCGCTGGGAACGAGCTTCGCGTTCGGCTTCCCGTGCATGTCGACGAACTGGGCGAAGATGTAGCGGACGCCTTGCTCGCGCGCGAGGGCGCAGACGTCCTCGGCGGTGGGGGAGACGCCAGTGGATTGCGGATCGACGATCGGATTCATGAGCGGATCAAATGTGCTTCCTCGCTCCGGCGCAATGTCGAACACCACCACGCTTGCCGGCGCGGATGTGTCGATATTGAACACATATGTGGGATCTCTCCATATGGCGGCCGGCAAAAGTGCCCTGTACGGCTATGGGAACGGAGACCATATTCGGCGACATTCCACGGCGTGTGCGGAATCGCTGGAATCTTCTGCAAGTCCGAGCAGGCCGAAGCGCGGCTGGGTGAGTTCGCCGCGGCGATGCTCGCCGAGCTCGCCGACCGCGGGCCCGACAGCGCCGGCCTGGCGATCTACCGCGATGGCGTCGGTGACGACGCGAGCAAGCTCTGTGTCCAGGTCGCCGATCCGGACGAACGGGCCCCCGCCCTCGGCGCGATCGACGAGCTCCTCGGTGTGGTGGAGACGCGCGAGATCGGTGAGCGCCACGCGCTCCTCAAGACCTCGGCGCCGGCCGAACAGGCTCGCGAGCTGCTCGCCCGCGAGCTGCCCGAGGTCGAGGTCGACAGCGCCGGGGTGGCGATCGAGATCTATAAGGACGCGCTCGCGCCGGCCGAGTTCCTCGACCGCTTCGACGTCCGCAGCCTGAGCGGGACCCACGCCCTCGGCCACACCCGGATGGCCACCGAGAGCCGCGTCACGCCGGCCGGCTCCCATCCTTTCTCGACCGGCTCCGACCTCTGCCTGGTCCACAACGGCTCGCTCTCGAACCACAACCGGCTGCGCGCCAAGCTGGAACGCGAGGGGGTCTCCTTTCGCACCCAGAACGACTCCGAGGTGGCGGCCGCCTACCTGACCTGGCGGCTCCGCGGCGGCGCCACGCTCGAGCGCGCTCTGGAGGGATGCCTCGAGGATCTCGACGGCTTCTACACCTTCGCGGTCGGCACTGTCGACGGCTTCGCCGTCCTGCGTGACCCGATCGCCTGCAAGCCCGCGGTGATGGCCGAGACCGACGAGTGGGTCGCGATGGCCTCCGAGTACCGCGCCCTGGCGACCCTGCCCGGCGCGGCCGACGCCACCGTGTGGGAGCCCGAGCCCGGTGTCGTCTACGACTGGGGAAGGACGGCGGTCGCGTGAACGTCGAACTCGGCGCCGCCCAGATCGTCGACCTCTCCGAGGAGAGCGTCACCAGCCTGAACCGCCGCCTGCACGAGGCCGATGGCGGCCGCTGGCGGGTCACCGAACCGGGCGGCCGGCACGCGATCGCGGTCGGCCTCGACGCCGAGCTGACGGTCGAGATCGAGGGACACGTCGGCTACTACTGCGCCGGGATGAACCAACGCGCCACGGTGCGCGTGGCGGGCAACTGCGGAGTCGGCGTCGCCGAGAACATGATGTCGGGCGAGGTGGTCATCGGCGGTGACGCCAGCCAGGCAGCGGGCGCCACCGCCCACGGCGGCCTACTTGTGGTCGAGGGCAACGCCGCCGCGCGCTGCGGCATCTCGATGAAGGGCGCCGACATCGTCGTGCGCGGCTCGGTCGGCCACATGAGCGCGTTCATGGCGCAGAGCGGCAGGCTCGTGGTCTGCGGCGATGCCGGCGAAGCGCTCGGCGACTCCATCTACGAGGCGCGGGTCTACGTCCGTGGCGACGTCGCCAGCCTGGGGGCCGACTGCATCGAGAAGGAGCTTGGCGATGAGCATCGCCGCGAGCTCGGCGAGCTGCTCGAGCGAGCCGGGGCCGACGACCTCGACCCGGGCGAGTTTCGCCGCTACGGCTCCGCCCGCAAGCTCTACAACTTCGACGTCGACGATGCCGGGGGGGCGGCATGAGCACCGGCGTGAACGGAGCCCGGCCGGCGGGCTGGCGCGACGGGCTGCGCGAGTCGGCGACCTTCGACCGGGCGACGATCCACGAGATCCAGCGCGCCGCCCGCGAGGGCATCTACGACATTCGCGGCGGCGGTGCCAAGCGCCACGTCCCGAGCTTCGACGACCTGCTGCTGCTCGGCGCCAGCGTCTCCCGCTACCCGATCGAGGGCTACCGCGAGCGCTGCGACACCGACGTCACCCTCGGCGACCGCTTTGCCACCAAGCCGCTCCACCTCGACATCCCGATCACGATCGCCGGGATGAGCTTCGGCGCCCTCTCGGCGCCCGCCAAGGAGGCGCTCGGCCGTGGTGCCACGGCGATGGGGACGAGCACGACGACCGGCGACGGCGGCATGACGCCGGAGGAACGTGGCCACTCGGAGACGCTCGTCTACCAGTTGCTGCCCTCGCGCTACGGGATGAACCCGGACGACCTGCGTCGCGCCGACGCGATCGAGGTTGTCGTCGGCCAAGGCGCCAAGCCAGGCGGCGGCGGCATGCTGCTCGGCCAGAAGATCTCCGACCGGGTCGCCGAGATGCGCGACCTGCCCACCGGGATCGACCAGCGCAGCGCCTGCCGGCACCCCGACTGGACCGGCCCCGACGACCTCGAGATCAAGATCGAAGAGCTGCGCGAGATCACCGACTGGGAGAAGCCGATCTTCGTCAAGGTCGGCGCCACCCGCCCGTACTACGACGTCGCCCTGGCAGTCAAGTCGGGCGCCGACGTGGTCGTCCTCGACGGCATGCAGGGGGGGACCGCCGCGACCCAGGAGGTCTTCATCGAACACGTCGGGATCCCCACCCTGGCGGCGATCGCCCCGGCGGTCCAGGCACTGGTCGAGCTGGACATGCACCGCAAGGTCCAGCTGGTCGTCTCCGGCGGCATCCGCACCGGCGCCGACGTCGCCAAGGCGCTGGCGCTTGGCGCCGATGCGGTCTCGATCGGGGTCGGCGCGCTGATCGCGATCGGCGACAACGCCCCGGAGCTCGACGAGGAGTACCAGCGGATCGGCTCGGCGGCGGGCTATTACGACGACTGGCACGAGGGCCGTGACCCGGCCGGGATCTTCACCCAGGACGACGAGCTGGCGGCCCGCTTCGACCCGGTGCTGGGCGGGCGACGGCTGGCCAACTACCTGCGCACGCTGACCCAGGAGGCGCAGATCCTCGCCCGCGCCTGCGGCAAGTCGCGGGTTCAGAATCTCGAGCCCGAGGACCTCGTGGCGCTGACCGTCGAGGCGGCGGCGATGGCGCAGGTGCCCCTCGCCGGGACCAGTTGGATCCCGGGCCGGGAGGCGCGCTGAGCCGGTCGGGAGGCTTGAGGGGTTCAGCTCGCGCCGAGCTCGCGGGAGATCTGCCGGGCTGTCTCGAGGACGAGGGGGACGAGCTTCTTCCGGCGCGAGGTGCTCAGCCTTGCCAGCGGCCCCTGCAGGCCGACGATCGCGACGAGCCGGCCGTCGGCGCCGGCGATCGGGGCGGCGAGGGCGGCGAGATCGGACTCCCGCTCGGCGACCGACTCGCCCCAGCCCCGCTCGCGAACCTGCTCCACCCTCCGTTCGAGCTCGGCCCGGTCGGTGACGGTGTTCTCGGTGAGCGCCGTCAGTTCCCCCGCGGCCGGAATCTTCGTTGCCGTCCCGAAGGCCAGCAGGGTTTTGCCGATTGCAGTCGCGTGGAGCGTGTTCGGCCGGCCCACCTGGGCCATGCTGACCACGCTGCTTTTCCCGGGGACGAAGTCGACGGTCACCGCCGCCCCTTCGGTCGGGACGGAGAGAGTCGCCGTCTCGCCGGTCTCCTCGACCAGGGCGTGGAGATAGGGGCGGGCGAGCTCGCGCACGTCGAGCGTGGTCAGAAGCCGGTCGGCGAGGGCGAGCAGTCGCAGCCCGAGTCGGAAGCGACCGCCGGGATCACGGCGGACGAACCCCCTCTGCTCGAGCGTGGCCAACACCCGGGAGGCGGTGCTCGGGTTGACGTCGATCCGGCGGGCGACCTCGTTGACCCCCAGCCCCTCGGGCTCGGTGGCGAGCGCCTCCATCACGTCGATCGCCCGACCGATCGAGCCGATCAGCTGTCCTCCCTGCCGTCCGCCTTCGCTCGCCGCCGCCAAGGGGCGAAGCGTAATCGGGGCTTGCATTCTCGGCGGTCTGTCTGTACTCTTGCGCATGAAGCAATGCTATTGCGTAATACGCAACGCCTCAACCACTGATGTCCTACCTCCTCACCTGTCCCAACTGCGGCACCCGCGAGGTGACCGATTTCGGCTTCGGCGGCGAGGTCGCCAAGCGGCCGAGCGGCTCGCCCGGCCGGCGCGAGCTCAACACCTACAACTACTTCCGCCACAACGTGGCGGGGGTCCAGCGCGAGTGGTGGTACCACCGTTCGGGTTGCCGTGCCTGGTTCATCGCCGAACGCGACACGACCACCAACCGGGTCCTGAAGACGGAGGCGGTCGGGTGAGCAGGCTCGCTGTCCAGCCCGGCGAGCGGATCGACCGCTCGCGCCCGCTCAGCTTCTCTTACGACGGCAAGCAGGTCGCCGGCTATGAGGGCGACACGATCGCCTCGGCGCTCTATGCGGCCGGCCGACGGATCTTCTCGCGCTCCTTCAAGTACCACCGGCCGCGGGGCGAGATCTGCGGCTGCGGCCAATGTGCCAACTCGCTGGTCGACGTCGATGGGTCGCCCGGGGTCCGCGCCTGCGGCGAGCCCGCCCGCGCCGGGATGACGGTGACCCATCTCAATGCCTGGCCCTCGCTCGAGTTCGACGTGATGTCCGCGACCGACCGTTTCGGTGGCCGCTTCACCCAGGTCGGCTTCTACTACAAGACCTTCATCCGGCCGCGCCGGCTCTGGCCGGTCTACGAGAAGGTGCTGCGCAGTGCCGCCGGCCTCGGCCGCCTGCGCGAGCGCCAGGCCGAGCGCGAGTGGGAGACCGAGTACCGCCGCCGCCATTGCGACGTGCTGGTGATCGGCGGCGGCGTGGCCGGCCTGGCCGCCGCGGCCAGGGCCGCCGAGCTCGGCGCCGATGTCGTCCTGTGTGACGAGGACGTCGAGCCGGGCGGCGCTCTCCTCTTCGAGGGTGGGCACGAGCGCGCCGGCGAACTCGCCGAGCAGGCCCGCGCGGCCGGCGTCGAGATCCTCTCTCGGGCCGCCGCGATCGGATTCTTCGACGGCCTCGTCCCGGTCGTCCAGGGCAGCGTCCTGCACCAGGTACGCGCCGCCCGCACGATCGTCGCCGCCGGCACGATCCAGCAACCGCTCGTCTTCGGCGACAACGACCTCCCAGGGGTGATGCTCTCCGGCGGCGCGCGTCGTCTCGGGGCGCTCTACGGGGTGGCGCCCGGTTCGACCGCGGTGGTCGCCACCGTCGACGACCGTGGCCTCGACGATGCCCTGGCGCTGGTCGGCATGGGGATCGAGCTTCGAGCCGTGGCGGACCTCCGCGCCGACGTCTCCGGCGGCCTCCTTGCCGGGCGACTTCGCGATGCGGGGGTGGAGGTGCTCGGCGGACTCACCCCGGCCCGCGGTCATGGACGACGCGCCCTCGAGGCCATCACCCTCGCCTCCCCCCAGGGTGGTAAGGAGCGCAGGATCGACTGCGACCTCCTAGCCGTCTCCGCGGGCGCCGCCCCGGCGCTCTCTCTCGCCCTCCAGGGCGGCGCCCGCGCCGAATACGACGGCACCCGCGCCGCCTTCCGGCTGACCGAGCTGCCCGAGGGGATGTTCGCCGCCGGGTCCGCGGCGGGCTACGAGGACGGCGAGTCGGCGGAGCATTCCGGCCTCCTCGCCGGCGCCGAAGCGGCGGGCTCGCTGGGCCATCACCACTCGGGGTTGCGCGAGGAGCAGGGCAAGCTGGGCGGCGAACGGCCCGCGCCGAAGGTGGCGACGCCGCCCGCCTACAGCGGCGAAGGCGGCAAGGCCTTCGTCGACCTCGACGAGGACGTCACCGTAAAGGACGTCAAACAGGCGGTCGCCGAGGGCTTCGACTCGCTGGAGCTCTCGAAGCGCTACACGACGGTGACGATGGGTCCCTCGCAGGGGCGTTTCTCGCAGCTCCCTTCGGCGCGCCTGATCGCGGCCGAGACCGGGCTCGACCTGGAGACGGTCGGTCTCACCACGGCGCGGCCGCCCTGGACCAGCGTGCCGCTCGGCGTCCTCGCCGGCCGTCCCTTCGAGGCGGCGAAGCGCTCGCCGGTCCACGCTCGCCACAAGGACCTGGACGCGAGCGTCCGCTGGGCCGGCGACTGGCTGCGCGCCTACGACTACGGCGACCCCGAAGCGGAGACCAGGGCGGTGCACGAGGGCGCCGGGGTCATCGACGTCTCGACCCTCGGCAAGCTGATCGTGCGTGGGCCGCAGGCCGGCGAGCTGCTCGACCGCCTCTACCCGAACCGAATCTCGAATCTCGCCCCGGGCCGGATCCGTTACGGCGTCCTGCTCTCCGACGCCGGCCGGATCACGGACGACGGCACGATCTGCCGCCTCGACGAGGAGACCTTCTACGTCACCACCACCTCCAGCGGCGCCGGCGCGGTCGAGCAGTGGTTCACGTGGTGGCTCGCCGACTGGGGACTCGACGCCACGGTCACCGACGTCACCCAGGGCCTGGCAGCGATCAATCTCGCGGGCCCGCGAGCCCGCGAGATCCTTGCCCGGGTCACCGACCTCGATGTCACCAACGAGTCCTTCTCCTACCTCGACGCGAAACAGGCGAAGGTCGGGGGCGTCGATTGCCTGCTGCTGCGGATCGGCTTCGTCGGTGAGCTCGGCTACGAGATCCACTGCGCCGGGGCGCACGGACAGGCGCTCTGGGACGCGCTTACGGAGGCGGGCGCCGACCTCGGCGTGAAGCCCTTCGGCCTCGAGCCGCAGCGGGTCCTGCGCCTGCAGAAGCTGCACATCATCGTCGGCCAGGACACCGATTCCGAGTCGACCCCTTACGTCGCCGCGATGCCCTGGATCGTGAAACTCGACAAGGAGCAGGAATTCATCGGCCGGTGGGCGCTAGAGCAGCGCCAGGACCAGGTGCCGCCGGTCGAACTGGTCGGCTTCCGCTGCGCGGACGGCACCGTGCCGACCGAGGGCGCGGTCGTCCTCGCCCGCAATGGCTCCCCCGCGGGCGAAGTCACCAGCGCCCGCTTCTCGGCCAAGGTCGATTCGGTGATCGGGATGGCCCGCGTTCCCAGCGCCCTGGCCGAGGAAGGCGCCCGAATCTCGATCTCCGACGGGGACCGGCGGATCGAGGCCGTCGTCACCAAGAAACCGTTCTTCGATCCAGACGGAGAGGTGTTGCGAGGATGAGCGCCGATTTCCTCACGCTTGCCGTTGGTGGGCCGATCGCGCGCAGCCCGCTCGCCGAAGGCTCCCATCGGGGCGCCGAGCTGGAGGAGCGCGACGGCTGGCAGGTCGTCGCCTCCTACGGCGACGCCGCGGGCGAGTCGCGGGCCTGCCGCGAGACGGTCGGCTGGGCCGATCTGTCCCACCTCGCGAAGGCCGAGTTGAGCGGCACCGGCGCCTGGCTCGGCTCCCCGGCCGACGGCGTCGCGACCAGGCGCGGCGACGGCTGGGCATGCCCGCTGACGCCGCGGCGCGCGCTGCTCCTCGGCGACACCGGGACGCCACCGGACGGCGTCACGCTCGACCTCACTTCCTCACTCGGTGCGATCTCGATCGCGGGCCCTGAGGCCCGCGAGACGATTGCCCGCTTCTGTGCGATCGACACCCGGGCGGCGACCCTGCCACCCTTGGGCTTCCGCCCGGGTTCGATCGCGCGGACGCCCGGCTATCTGCTGCGCGAGGGCGAGGATGCCTTCCTGCTCGTCTTCGGCGCCGCCTACGGCGCCTACATGTGGGAAGTTGTCGCCGACGCTGGCGGCCGCCTCGGCGGTCGGCCGGTCGGGGTCGATGCCGCGAGGCTCGCCGCCGCGCCGCGCGAGGAGGTGGCGAGCGATGCGTGACCTGTTCCGCAAGCGCCGGATGTGGCGCAAGCGCTCCGAGCTGAAGAAGTCCTACGACGTGGTGATCATCGGCGGCGGCTCGCACGGGCTCGCCACCGCCTACTACCTGCGCCGGCACGGGATCACGAACGTCGCGATCCTCGACAAGAGCTACATCGGCTCCGGCGCCGCCGGCCGCAACACGACGATCCTGCGCTCCAACTACAAGACCCCCGAGGGGGCACGGTTCTACGACGCCTCGGTGAGGCTCTACGAAGGCCTCGGCGCCGAGCTCGACTTCAACCTCCTCTTCAGCCAGTGCGGCCACCTCACCCTGGCCCACTCCGACCGGGCACTGGCGGTGATGGCGAACCGGGCCGAGGTCAACCGCCTGGAAGGGATCGACTCCCAGTTGATCGGTCCCGACCGCGTGCAGGAGCTGGCCCCGACGATGTACGTCGGCCCCGACACGACCTATCCGATCATGGGCGCGCTCTACCACCCGCCGGGCGGGATCATCCGCCATGACGCCGTCGTCTGGGGATTCGCCCGGGGCGCCGACGAAGGCGGCGCCGAGATCCATCCCTACACCGAGGTCACCGCGCTGCGGCGGGAGGGCGACCGGATCACCGGGGTGGAGACGAACCGGGGCACGATCGCCGCCGGGACCGTCCTCAACTGCACCGCCGGCTGGTCGACCCTCCTCTGCGAAATGGCCGGCGTGCAGCTTCCGATCACCACCCACATCCTGCAGGCCTGCGTCACCGAGCCGGTCAAACCGTTCCTCGACGTGGTCGTCGTCTCCTCGCAGATGCACGTCTACATCAGCCAGTCGGACCGCGGCGAGTTCGTGATGGGCTCGGAGATCGAGCCCTGGACCACCTACCGGATGAACGGCACCTTGAACTTCCTCCAGGACCTGACCCGCCACACGCTGGAGCTCTTCCCCCAGCTCGAGCGAGCGCGGCTGTTGCGCGCCTGGGCGGGGCTCTGCGACCTGTCGCCGGACTACAGCCCGATCCTTGGCAAGACCGAGGTGGAGAACTTTCACGTCTCCGCCGGGTGGGGGACCTACGGGTTCAAGGCGGCGCCGATCGTCGGCAAGACGCTGGCCGAGCTGGTCGCGACGGGGCGGACGCCGGACCTGATCGCGCCGTTCGAGCTCGAGCGGTTCTACACCGACGAACTGGTGTCCGAGCTGGCCGCGGCGGCGGTGAGCCACTGATGAGCTCGACTGCCACCGCCCCGGCCGCGGCCCCGACCGCCGAGCGCCCACAGGTCGTGATGCGCCTGGTCATCTCCTGCCCGGACCGGCCGGGGATCGTCTCCGCGGTCTCCGGCTTCCTCGCCGAGTCCGGCGCCAACATTCTCCGCTCCGACCAGTACAGCTCCGACCCCGAGCAGGGCACGTTCTTCATGCGGATGGAGTTCGCCGTCGCCCCCGCGCGACACCCCGATCTCGGCGAGCGTTTCGGTCTCGCTGTCGCCGAGCGCTTCGGGATGACCTGGCGCCTCTGGGACGCCGCCGTCCCGAAGCGGATCGCGATCCTCGTCTCCCGCTACGACCACTGCCTGCAGGATCTTCTCTGGCGCGGGCGCCGAGACGACCTCGGCGGCGCCGAGATCACCACCGTCGCCTCCAACCATCCGGACCTGCGCGAGGAGGTCGAATCGTTCGGCCTGCCCTACCACCACGTCCCGGTGGAGAAAGGCAAGAAGCCGGAGGCCGAGGCACGACTGCTCGAGCTGCTCGAGGGCGAATGCGACCTCGTGGTCCTCGCCCGCTACATGCAGATCCTCTCCGGCGAGTTCCTCGAACGGGTCGGCGTGCCGGTGATCAACATCCACCACAGCTTCCTGCCCGCGTTCGCCGGGGCCGGGCCTTACCAGAAGGCGAAGGAGCGGGGGGTGAAGCTGGTCGGGGCGACCGCCCACTACGTCACCGAGGAGCTCGACGCCGGCCCGATCGTCGAGCAGGACGTGATCCGGGTGGATCACTCGAGCTCGGCCGCCGAGCTGGAACGACTCGGTGCCGACATCGAGCGGGCGGTGCTCGCCCGGGCGGTGAAGTGGCACTGCGAAGACCGCGTGCTGCGTCACGGCAACACGACCGTCGTCTTCTGAGCGACCCGGACATGGGCCTCTCCAACGTCTACGGGGTCCCGGGCCTGGGGAAGCGAGCCACGGCGAAGCTGATCGACGGCAAGGCCATCGCCGCCACCGAGCGCGCGGCGGTCGCGACCGGGGTCACGGAGTTCGTCGCCGCCCACGGTCGGACCCCGGCGCTGGCCACGGTCCTGATCGGTGACGACCCGGCCTCTGCCGTCTACGTCGCGGCGAAGGTGAAGGCCTGCGCCGAGGTCGGGCTCGGCAGCGTCCATCATCACCTCCCCGCCGATGCCTCGCGGGCGGAGGTCCTCGAGCTGATCGACGCGCTGAACCGCGATCTGGCCGTGAGCGGCATCCTCTGCCAGCTGCCGGTCCCCGCGCACCTCGACGGGGCCGAGTTGACCAACCAGATCGACCCGACCAAGGACGTCGACGGCCTCACCGTGGCCAGCGCCGGGCGGCTCGCGCTGGGGGAGCCGGGGCTGCGCCCCTGTACGCCGGCGGGCGTGATGATCCTGCTCGAGCGCGCCGGGATCGATCCGCGCGGGCGCGACGCCGTGGTGATCGGTCGTTCCAACCTCTTCGGCAAGCCGATGGCGCGGATGCTGAGCGACGCGGACGCGACCGTCACCGTCTGCCACCGACATACCCGCGACCTCGCTGCGGAATGCCGTCGGGCCGACATCGTGATCGCCGCGGCGGGTCGCCCCGGCCTGGTCGAGGGCGACTGGATCCGGCCCGGAGCGACGGTGATCGATGTCGGCATCAACCGGACCGCGGACGGCCTGGTCGGGGATGTCGATTTCGAGGCCGCGGCAGCCGTGGCCGGGGCGATCACCCCCGTCCCTGGCGGCGTCGGTCCGATGACGATCGCCTGCCTGCTCCGCAACACCCTCGAGGCGGCGCAGGTCAGAGCCGTTGCCACGGAGGTCGGCTCATAGAGGGCGTACTGGCCAGGCGGGATCGTCGGCCCCTGCAACGGTATGCCTCTGAACCGTTAACGCGATATTGTCATACTAATCATCAACTCTATTGACCCCTATTTCTCCGCGCCAACCGGCGAGCCCACCGGGCCTGGGGCGTTCGCTCACGTTGACGAGCTCCCCGTATTCGACGTGATCGATGGACTCACGCTGCGACCCGTCCAGGGGCAGAACGTGATGCTCAACTTTGCGCGCTACGAGCCGGGTGCTGAAGCGCCTCGGCACGCGCACGTCGAGGAGCAGCTCTTCGTCGCGCTGGAGGGCGAGTTCGAGGTGGACCTCGATGGCGAGGTGCGGACGCTGGGGCCAGGTGGCATCGCGCTGATCCCGTCGTGGCTACCGCATCGGGTCACCGCCGGCGCGGCGCCCGGGTTTCAGCTGGACATCTTCAGCCCTCCGCGCCAGGGGCTTCTAGATCTTCTCGCTGCACGCGATCGGGAGCCATAGCGGTCCGCGGGTCGGCCGGGCTTGCGGGCGCCGCCGCGCCGTCGGCTGGTGACACCTGCTGCGCCTTGGCGTAGGCGATGAAGTCCTTGCGGCGTACCAGCGCCGCCGCGGCGACGGCGCCGGCGAGCGCGACGATGCCGGCGATGAGAAGGATCTCGTTCAATCCGCCGGTGAAGCTCGCCAGATACGTCTGCCCGGCATCGGCGAGAACCTTCGGCGAGCCTTGCGCGAGGATCTCGGCGGGCGGAAGGGACGCCTTGGGTCCGACCTGTTCCCGCACCCGATTGGCGACGTCGGCCTGGAGCAGGGCACCAAGCGCTGCCACCCCCGTGGCGATCCCGACCTGGCGAAAGGTGTTGTTGATCGCAACAGCCATGCCCGAGCGGTGGGGGTCGACGACGCCCACCGCGGTCGCGGCAACCGCGGGATTGGTCAGCCCGACGCCGGCACCACAGACGAGGAAGCCTGCCAGCAGGGCGGTCCAGCCGCTGTCGGCGCCGAGCCCGGTCATCATCAGCAACCCGCCGCCGATGCAGGCGAGGCCGAGACCCAGCAGCAGCCGGGTCGGCACGCGGTTGGTCAGCTTTCCGGAGAGCGTCGCGAACAGGAACGCCATCACGGTCATCGGCAGGAAGCGCAGTCCGGTCTGCAGCGGTGAGTAGCCGAGGGTGTTCTGCAGATACAGCGTCAGGTAGGGAAAGACGGCGAAGATCGAGGCCGAGAGCGTAAAGGCGGCGATCGCCACGCCGGCGAACGCGGGCTTGCGGAACAGCGACAGATCGAGCATCGGCCGACGCTGGCGGATCTCGACCACGAGGAATGCGGCGAAGAGTGCGACAGCACCGATCAGGGAGGCGAGGATCGACCCGCTCGTCCAGCCGGAGGCGTTGCCGCGCACCAGCGCGAAGATCAACAGGAACAGCGCCAGAGAGAACGTCACCACGCCCATCACGTCGAGGCGTCCGGCGTGGGGATCCTTGCTCTCGCGGAGCGTACGCCGGGCGATGATGAAGGTCACGAGGCCGATGGGCAGATTGACGAAGAAGATGGCGCGCCAGCCGATGTGCCCGACGAGGAGGCCACCGACCACCGGCCCGAGCGCGATCGAGGCCCCCGACGCCGCCCCCCAGATGCCGAACGCCGTTCCACGCTCACGGCCCTGGAACGCGCCGGCCAGCAGCGCCAGCGTGGTGGCAAACATCGCCGCTCCGCCGATGCCTTGAACGGCCCGGGCGACATCCAGCAGGGTCGGAGAACCGGCCAGACCGCAGAGGAGGCTGGCGAAGACGAACAGAACCAGGCCGGCGAGGAAGATCCGCCGCCGTCCGAGGCGATCCGCCAGGGTTCCCGCCGTGAGCATCAGCGCCGCGAGGGTCAGCGCATAGGCATCGATCACCCACTGGAGGTCCTGCAGGGAGGCGCCGAGGTCGCGCTGGATGTCGGGCAGCGCGACGTTGACGATGCTGATGTCCAGCAGCAGGACCAGGGTCGCGGCGCAGACGACGCCGAGCGTCCACCAGCGGGCCGGGTCGAGGCCCTCGTCGGCGGGAACGTCCGCCTGTCTCGCCGGCGCGGGTGGTTGTCCCTGACCCCTGCGGCGCGGCCTTGACAGCTTCAAGAAGTTCATGATACAAAACTCAAACTTGAGAGGCTAGTGTTTGAGCCGCGCCATCGCTGGAGGCTTTGGGTGCCTTCGTCAGCTCGGTACGGTGCATTGAGACGAGACCGGCGGAGGCCCGAAGGGCTTCCTTGAGAGAGGGAGTTGGGGATGGAGAATTGGATCCATCGCAGGTGTCTTCCCGGCGTGGCGGCTGCCGCCCTGGTTCTGGCACTCGCACTCGCCGCCTGTGGCGGCGGCGGGAGCAGCAGCGGTAACGAAAACACGAGTGGCGAAGCGACCGAAGCGGCGACCACCACCGCTTCATCTTCGGAAGCCGGGCTCGCCGAAGCCGAAAAGAGCCTGCAGACGGTCTACGAAGGGGCCGGCTTCAAGGAGCCTCCGTCCACCTCGCCCAAACCGGCGGCCGGCAAAAGCGTCTGGGTGATCGACACCGGCCTCGCTTCCCCGAGCTCCGCGATCTGGGGTGAAGCGGCGAAGGAAGCAGGCGAAGAACTCGGCTGGAAGGTCAAGTTGTTCGACGGCGAATTCAACCCGGCCAAGTGGCTGGAAGGGGTTCAGGAGGCGGTGGCCGCCCACGCAAGTGGGATCGTGCTCATCGCGGTGGAATGCGGCCCGATCAAAGCCGGTCTCGAACAGGCCCACGCCGCCGGTGTCAAAGTCGTCGCGATCCAGACCGCGGACTGCAACGAAGCCGAACCGAACGCCAAGCCGCTCTTCGACGCGACGGTCAAATATGAGCCTGGCGATGGCTCGCTGAAGGCTCTGGTCGAAGCTATCGATTTCGCCCAGGCCGACTGGATCACCGTCAATACCGAAGCCAAGGCCAAGATCATCATTTTCGAAAGCAACCAGCTGCTCGTGCTCAAATGGCAGGACGAAGCTTTCGCGGAACGGATCGCCGAAGTCTGCCCGGAATGTGAAGTCGTCGACTCGATCGAATTCACCGTCGCCGACCTGACCGGCCCCAAGCTCCGTCAGGAGCTCGAACAGGCGCTGTTGCAGAACCCGGACGCGAACGCAGTCGTCGCCCCATTCGATGACATCATCGTGTCCTCCGGAGGCGACGCTGCGATCCGCGCCTCCGGGCGCAGCGAAGAAATCGCGGTGGTCGGCGCAACCGGACTGGGGCCCTCGTTCAAGGAGATCGAAAGCGGCGAAGGCCTCGACGCGACGGTGACGGTCCCGTTC
This sequence comes from Solirubrobacterales bacterium, assembly GCA_035281725.1. Taxonomy (GTDB): domain Bacteria; phylum Actinomycetota; class Thermoleophilia; order Solirubrobacterales; family 70-9; genus VAYN01. The sequence goes on along the minus strand of DATEDJ010000054.1, from coordinate 5,030 downwards.
GTGTGGGAAGGCTGGGCAGCGATGGATACGATGAACCGGGTGTTCGCCGGGGAACCCGCGGCCAACTCGGGTATCTCGATCGGGCTCGTGGACAAAGAAAATCCGCCCTCGAATTCGTCTGAATACGTACCGCCGGTCGATTTCAAGGCCGCCTACCGCAAGGCGTGGGGCGTGGGCGGAGGTTGATTGGGTGATGACGACGTTGGCTCATCTGGCGGTCCGCGGGGTGAGCAAGGCCTACGGGGCGACGCAGGCATTGGATGATGCGTCGCTCCAGGCCCGGCGTGGCACCATCCACGCCTTGCTCGGCGGGAACGGCTCGGGCAAGTCGACGCTGATAAAGGTATTGGCGGGGGTCGAGTCCCCCGATGCCGGCGAGCTCACCCTCGCCGGCATCGGCCACGACCTCGTCGGCCACTCGCCCGCGGATGCGCGGGCACTCGGCCTGCACTTCGTCCACCAGCAAAGCTCGACGTTTCCGGATCTGACGGTGGCGGAGAACCTTTCGATCGGGCGCGGGTTCGAGGTTGATCCGCTGGGTAGGGTGCGCTGGTCGGCGGTGCGCCGGCGAACCGCGGAGGTGCTGGAACGCTTCGAGATCGAGGCATCCCCCGATGCGGAGCTGAGCAGCTTGAGCGGGGCGACGCAGATGATGGTGGCGATCGCGCGGGCGCTGCAGGACGAGGAGCAGGCGCGCGACGGCGTCCTCGTCCTCGACGAGCCGACGGCGAGCCTGACCAAGCACGAGGTCGACCTGCTGTTGGGTGCCCTGCGCCGCTACGCGGACCGTGGGCACACGATCCTCTACGTGACGCATCGGCTCGAGGAGGTCATGAGCTGCGCCGATGACGGCACCGTGCTGCGGGACGGGCGCGTCGTGTCCACCTTCGAGCCGAGTCGCGTCACGCACGACGACCTCGTGACGATGATCGCCGGGCATGCCCTCGAATCGCAAGCGCCGACCCGCGCCCGCGCCGCTGTCGAAGGCGCTCCGGTCTTGCGCGGCCACGGCTTGGGCCGCGGCGACGCGAGCATCGAGCTGGGCCCGGGCGAGATCGTCGGCATCGCCGGGATCCTCGGTTCGGGCCGCACCACGCTGTTACGCCAGATCTTCGGTGTGGTCCCCCTGGCGGAGGACGGCGCCTTGGAGGTCGACGGACGCGAGATCGTCTTTCGCGGTCCCCGCGAGGCGATGCGCGCGGGCGTGGCCTACGTGCCGGACGACCGGCCGCAAGATGCGATGTTCGCCGACATGCCGATCAGCGAGAACCTGTCCGTGGTCAGGCTCGGTGACCACACCCGCCACGGCTGGGTCAGTGCCCGCAGCGAGCGATCCGCGGCCCGGTCGGCGGTGAAGGACTATGACGTACGCACCGCATCCGAGACGGCGCTCCTGTCATCGCTGTCGGGAGGCAATCAGCAGAAGGTGATCCTCGCGCGGTGGCTGCAGCGCAACCCCCGGGTGCTATTGCTCGACGAGCCCACCCAGGGCGTCGATGTCGGTGCCCGCGCAGAGATTCACTCGATCATCCGCCGCGCAGCGGAAGGTGGCGCGGGCGTGCTGCTGGTGTCCTCGGATTTCGACGAGCTCGCCGCCGTCTGCGACCGTGTGTTGGTCCTCCGCGAGGGACGGATCGTCGCTGAGGCCTCTGAGCAGCCCTTGCAGGAGGATTCACTGAACGCCATGGTGTACGCAAAGGAGACGGCTTGACCTCGCAGACCCAGCCCCGGGTGCAGGCACCCCCGGAGCCTCCCCTCCGCTTTCGTCCCACGCTCGATCGGCGGCGCGTGCTGCGGTTCTTGGAGGCCTACGCGCTGCTGATCATCATGGTGCTGGTCGGCGTGTTTTTCACCTTCTACTCGAAGACCGCCGACACGTTTTTCACCTCCGCGAACATGCGGATCCTCGTCTCCAACCAAGTCGTGCCCGCGCTGATCGCGCTGGCAGCTCTGTTGCCCCTGGTCTGCGGTGAGTTCGACCTTTCCGTCGGTGCGATCACCGGTGTCACGGCCGTCTACGTCGCAAGCCTGCTATCGGGCACGGTCGGCCTGCCCGCTGCAATCTTGATCGGCCTCGCGATCGGCTGCGGGGTCGGTCTCGTCAACGCGCTGCTCGTGACGCGCGCCGCCGTCAACGGGGTGATCACCACCCTGGGGACCTCCACCTTGCTGGCCGGGGTCGTCCAGCAGAAGACGGGAGGTCAATCCCTGGTCGGCGATGTACCCAAGGCGTTCACCGATTTCGGCGCCAATAACTTCCTCGGCATCCCGGAGGTCGCATGGGCACTGGCGGTGATCACCTTGGGTGTGTACGTTCTTCTAGCCCATACGCCGTATGGCCGCCAACTGTACGCATTGGGCTCCAACCCCACCGCGGCGCGCCTCGTCGGATTGCGCATCCGATTTCTCATCGGCTCGTCCTTCGTGATCGCCGGGCTGCTCTCCGGCATCGGCGGGCTCATCTACGTTGCCCGGGCCGGCGGCGCCGACCCCAGTGTCGGCCCCTCCTTCACGCTGACCGCCTTGGCCGCCGCGTTCCTCAGCGCCGCCGCCGTGCGCCCTGGCAAGTACAACGTCGGCGGAACCATCGTCGCCGTGTTCTTCCTCGCCGTCCTCAACAACGGCCTGTCCTTGGCGGGAGCTGCGCCCTACGTCGCCAGCTACGTCAACGGCGCGGCGCTGATCGTCGGTGTCGCGCTCGCCATGTCCCTGTCCCGACGAAACGCGCGCTAGACGAGATGATCGGAGGTCCCCTGAGGTGACTGATGTCTGAGACGAGCAACCCCACCCAAGCTGGCGATGGGTCCGTACCGTCGGGTTGCCCGGTGGCCGGATGGTTCAAGCCGACCGACACCGCCGCCCACACGGATCCATTCGAGTGGTACGACCGAGTCCGCCAGGAGGCCCGGGTCTTCTACGCCCCGGGTGAGGGCGGCGAGGACGGGTTCTTCGTGGTCAGTCACCACGAGGACGTTCTTGAGGTCCTCCGCGATCGCGTCAGCTACTCCAATGGGGACGGCCTGGGCGAGTTCGGCACCGCCCCGCCGGAGATCCTCGCCGAGGCGGGGCAGGACTGGCACTTCCCGATGCAGTACACGCTGACGCTCACCGATCCTCCGCAGCACACCCGGCTGCGCAAACTCATGCAGCCATCGTTCACGCCGCGCCGGCTGTCCGCGTTCGAGGACAAAATCCGCGAGATCGTCAACGGGCGCCTCGATGTGATCGCCGATCGTGGGCACGCGGATCTCGCTCGCGACTTCGCCTACGAGATCCCCAACCGGGTCATCGCGCAGATCATCGGCGCGGATGAAGCCGCCGCGGAGCACTTCGTCGAGTGGGTCGAGGCGTTCCTGGCCATCGCTCTCGCGGGCGATTCCGATGGGGACCGGCTCCAGGATTGGCGCCTCCTGCGCGAACAGGAGCACTACTGTCGCGCGCTGGTGGAAGCTCGCCGCCAGAAGCCGGAGAACGATCTGACGACGGACATGATCCACGCCAAGACCGATGACGGAGAGTCAGTCCTGACGGATGACGAGATCTTGTCGAACACGCTGGGTTTCATCGGGGCCGGCTCCGAGTCGACCGCTGTCGCGATCAGCACCACGATGCTTCTGCTGCTCTCGCATCCGGAGCAATGGGAGGCGGTCAAGGCCGACCCCGATCTGATCCCGATCGCCTTCGAGGAGGGCCTGCGGCGACTTGGGCCGGTGCGCGGGCTCATTCGCACCGCCGTGGTCGACACCGAGATCGCCGGGGTGCCGATCCCCAAAGGGGCGCGCGTCTACCTGGCGGTGATGTCGGCCAACCACGACCCGGCGGCGTTCGACCGACCGGAGGCGTTCAACATCCACCGATCCGATCTTTCCGAGCATCTCGGCTTCGGCAAGTGGCAGCACTTCTGCATCGGCGCTCCCCTTGCGCGCCTCGAGGGGCGGATCGCCATCGAAGCTCTGGTCGAGCGCCTTCCCAGCCTGCGCCTCGCTCCCGACCACGGGTTCTCATTCGGCAACAACCTCTCGATCACCCCCGTGCGGGCCCTTCGAGTTGAGTGGGAGCAGACAGACTGATGGCTCGCGCGGTGCTGTGCGGCAGCCTGAACCTGGCGACGCGGGACGACGTCTTCCGGACGGTGTCCTCGATCGCCGGCGCGTCGGTCAAGCGTATCCCGGATGGTGAGACTGGCGAGCGCCAAGCGTGGACCGACTCCCAGATTCCCCGCTTCGCCGCCAACCCGGAGCTCGAGCGCGCCGATGACAGCGCCGTCACCGGCTTGCCGAGCTTCCGATTGCGGCCGGGCGCCGATGCGGACGCGTTGCACTTCGAATTCGACTATGTGGCTGCCGCGCTCGACTCCTATCGCGCGTTCGCGGAGCTCAAGCAGGAGGGCGTGATCCCAAATACGACGCGCTTCCAGGTGAGCTTGCCCACTCCCGTCGCGATGGGCATGTACGTCGACCCTGCCGACATCGAGGCCATCCTGCCAGCGCTCGAACGCAGCCTCGTCGATCAGGTTCGAGACATCACCGGGGGGATCCCCCACGACCAGCTCGCGATCCAGTTCGACCTCGCCGCAGAGATGGCCGTGGTCGAGGGCGTCATGCCGATCGGGCCTGTCACCGATCTCAGCACGGTGGCCGATGCGGCCGCACGGCTGGCGGAGGCCGTTCCCGGCGATGTCGAAGTCGGGTTTCACCTCTGCTACGGCGACGAACCCGATGCCGGCGGGGAAGGGCAGCACTTCATGCAGCCCGCGGACACCTCCAAACTGGTCGCGCTTGCCAACGCTTTGTCCCGGTCGCTTGGGCGACCGATCGGATGGATCCAGATGCCGGTTCCGATTGAGCGTGACGACGAGGCATATTTCGCGCCCTTGGCCGACCTGGACTTGCCCGCCGAGACCGAGTTGTACCTCGGCCTGGTGCACAAAGAGGACGGCGTCGAAGGCGCCCAGCGGCGGGTGGCGGCTGCGGCCCAGTACGTCGATGACTTCGGCGTCGCCACCGAGTGCGGGATGGGACGCGAGCCGC